>CAMFIG010000004.1 GCA_945952445.1 uncultured Chlamydiae bacterium | reverse complement strand
TTACGAAAGAATAATTTTACTTACACCAGAAAAATAGCTAGCGGGAATTGCTGGTCACAACTTATTAAATAATAAGATTTTCAATAACAATTCAATGTGTTTTAAATATCGGGATGTTATAATACTTCCACATTCATCCTTTAAGAAGGAAATATTATGGCTTCAATCACGCCCTCAAGCTCATGGAATCCAAAGTATGATATAGCACTTTGCAAATCTATTACCGACCAATGTAAAGACTTAATTAGTGTAACCCCTCAAGAAATTAGTGCAACTATTCAAAAAATTTGGCAAAACGCGATAGATGCACTCTCGCAGAAATTCGGGCGCTCTCCCTTATTTACACAAGATCAGCTTCAACAAAGATATGCTCGCATAGGACCGGCACACCGAAGCCCCGATCTCTTAACTCCATATGAAAAATATGCTATCTGGTTTGCCTTTACAAAAGCTCTCTCAGGGCAAAAAGCTCAAGCAGCCACAGTAGCTCTTCCCGAGACCCGGCAACAAGAAGTCGATGCTGTGCTCATAAAACGTAACCCCATAGTAACACGGGTAGCTATTCAACAACACTCTCTCGCAATCAACTCTCAAAAAGTACGAGACGCTTTCACACACCACATCATTACTTATCCAGAAGAGCTGACTCATTTTCCACGACCTGAAGATATTATTGAATGCATACAAACAACAAAGACATCTCAAAGCTCTCTTCTTTCGAATCCTTTAAACAAACCCAAAAACACTCCAAAAAAACACCCCCGTTCAGCTCCCACCCTAGCAAGCAACTCTATATCACTCACTCCTACTACAGACATCGTAGAGTCATCAAAGCCAAAATCGCGAAGAACTAAAGAAGGTGAAGTTGGGGAAGATGATTCCCTCTCCGCAGTACCGATGCCTTCTTCGTCTCCTGCTTCCAGTTTTTTGCATCTATTGCAGACGCACCAGCCTCCATTCACATCCCCTCCTATCACCACCGACAGCAGCAATTCCACAGCTCCCAATGCTAGTTCTATTGCTCCGGCTATCTCAGCTGCGATACCACCCACTCCTCAACTTCTTCATACAGCACATACAGACATCGCAGAGCAACCAAACCCTCAAGGAACTGAAGAAGATGAAGTTCGTGGGGATGATATACCATCTACTACTATCAGATCATGGGATCTACAGTCTGATCTAGAGCTTCTCGACTCTATTGGCGGCATGTATTCAAACGCAAATATCATAGACACCCCTCCAGAGATTTGGCAGAAAGCAATAGATCAGCTCTCTACAAGATTTGGTCCCTCCCCCTTATTTACACAACCTCAAATCCAACAAAGATTTGCTCAAATCACGCAAGCAGAGAGATCTTGCAAACGCTTAACTCCATATGAAAAATATGCCATCTGGTTTGCCTATACACAAGCTCCCTCAGGGGAAAAAGCTCGAGCAGCCAAGGAAGCTCTTTCCACAACCCGACAGAAAGAAGTCTGTAGTGCTCTCATACACCGTAGCGTGAACATGACACAGAAAAATATCACAGAAGCCCACAAGCTTAACATCATTGAGAAAAAGATACAAAACGCCTATGCGAACCACATAACTGCATATCCGGAAGAAAAGGCCCATTTGCCAACACCTGAAAATATTATTGAATGCATAAACAATGTAAGGAAGCAGAAAGATTCTATTACACGCACCCTCCCTCATCCAGCTTCTTCCTTCACCGCACCCCTCCCCGTGCCACAACCTCCTCATGCAGCATCTCTAGCCCCAGACATCACAGAGCTGCCACACCCTCAAGGAACTGAAGAGGATCATGCGCTTGACCCATTGCGTTTTGACCCATTTACTGAAGACGGTGAAGTTCTTGGAAATGGTTTATTGCCGACTGCACTAGAAAGCATGCAGCCACCACGTCTCGAAACTGAAGAAGGTGATGAACTTGATTTACCGCCTATAGGCTCTCTTGAAGATGACTTCTAAGAAATAAGGATCCACTTTAAAGAAAAAGACTTGACCCATCGGACGCCATCTCGCATATTCTAAAGCAAGAGGCTGCCATGAAAACCTATAAAACATCTTTGTTTTTATTTCGTAGAGACCTTCGGCTAGAGGATAATACAGGACTTATCTACGCACTAGAATCCTCTGAAACGGTGATCCCCGCCTTTGTTTTTACTGAAGAACAAATTGAAAAGAATCCATACCGTAGCAACTCTTGCGTGCAGTTTATGATCGAGTCTCTCCAAGAGTTATTCGAGCAGCTGCAAACTAAGGGATCTCAACTCTATTTTTTTTCAGGATCTACGGAAAAAACAGTAAGCCTCTGCATCCAAAAACTCCAGATTGATGCTCTCATCGTTAATAAGGATTATACTCCTTATAGCACGCAAAGAGATGAAAAGCTTTCCTCTCTTTGCAAAAAACATGGGGTTGCTTTTCATGCACTTGACGATGCTCTTTTACACTCTCCAGAAGACACATTAAAAAAAGATGGAACCCCCTACACTATCTTTACCCCATACCTGCGCAACGCCATGAACCTTAAGGTAGCACCTGCCCGTACAAATCGAAGAAACAACTACTATCAAAAACCGATTCCATTTGCAGAATCTCCGCATGTCCTTTCTAAAATCTCTTCTTCTTACGGAGAAACCCATTTTTTACAGGGAGGAAGAAAACACGCCCTAAAAATCTTAAAATCGCTTGGCTCGATGCAAGCATACGATCAGACGAGAGATTTTCCTGCAGAAAATGCCACCACTCATTTATCTCCCTACTTGAAGTTTACTGTGTGTTCTCCAAGAGAAGTCTATGCAGCCATTACAAAACAACTCGGTCCTCACCATTCTTTAATCCGCTCTTTGTATTGGAGAGACTTTTTTACAAGCCTTACCTATTTTTTTCCCCATGTAATGTCCGGGGCTTTTCACAAAAAATACAACAAGATTCGATGGTCATATAACAAATCCCACTTTCAAAGATGGTGCGAAAGAAGGACGGGATTTCCCATCGTCGATGCAGGGATGAGGGAGCTTATCCACACCGGATTCATGCATAATCGCGTTCGGATGATCACAGCTTCTTTTCTCGTCAAAGATCTCCATATTGACTGGAGATGGGGAGAAAAGTTTTTCTCTCAGCATCTCATCGACTACGATCCTGCTGTCAATAATGGGAATTGGCAATGGGTTGCTAGCACGGGAGCCGACGCCCAGCCCTATTTTCGGATCATGAATCCCTGGATCCAGCAAAAAAAATTCGATCCAGACTGTCTCTATATCCAACGATGGGTAGAAGAGCTCCGCTCGGTGCCTTGTCAGGCAATCCACAAATGGCATGAGACAAAACACCAGCTCAGTTTTCCTCAATACGAAAAACCAATGGTCTGCCATGAAGAAAAAGCAAAAAAAGCGCTCTTGCTTATGCAAGATCGACCTTTCTAAGAGGAAGCCTTTCTTGCAATGCTCTTTGCGTAATAGGCCCTATAGCAACCATACGGATGTGATCTGGAACCTGTGCAAAAATCTCAAAAAATCCCTTTACAGTCGATGGGCTTGTAAAGACTATCTCATCGATCTCTGTAAGATCGGGGGTAGGCTCGGGAACTTGTATACAAGGATCGTAGAGATCGCAGATCCTATGAGCAATCTTCTGCTTTACCAAAAAATCGGCAAGCAAGGGCCTTGCTTGGGAAGAGCGAGGATATAACACAACCATTTCTTGATGAGGGATCTTTTCAATGAGATCTACCACTCCCTCCTGTGTAGCTACAAGAGCCTGCTGTATTGCAAGTCCTCCTCGACTTTCGATTGCATGGGTCGTTGCAGCTCCAATGGATAAATATCGATATGCCCGAGATGAAAACTCAGCATAAGATTCCACTAAAGAAAAAAAGATCGAAACTGCCTGCTTGCTCGTAAAAAGGATGTGCGTATAAGCGCTCAAAGAGCCAAGACACTCTATAATATGCGGATCACTAGCGAGCTTAGGAACCAGTCGAATCACCGGATAATGAATTACTCTGCCTCTTCCTTGGTAGTGAGTAGGATCGGTACCTACGTAGAGGATTGCTTTGTCTGAACTTACCATGTCCTTGCATCCACAGCGCGAAAGAGAGATGCAGTGTTCTCATCTCCAACTCTAGCTACCACGGCAAGCCGGCCCTGCAGAGGAGCCGTAATACCCGGTAAAATCATCCGATTGCGAGATAGCTGCAGACGAAGAAGTGCTGCTTCTGCCATGACAAGGGCATCGACAACCCCTCCATCCAGCAAAGCAAGCCTTTGTTGGATCGTTCCTCGGATATCTACACAGACAAGATCCGGGCGTAGGCGGTAGACAGTCTCTTCCCTACGAACCGAAGAGGTCCCGACTTTCGCTCCGGCTTTAAGAGATAAGAGCGATTCCCCATCGCGGAAAACTAAAGCATCTGACGGATCAACCCCTTTTGTTAATGCTACTAAGGTAAGCCCTGCCGGCAAAGGGTCTGGTAGATCTTTGGCTGAATGGATCGCCGCTTGACAGATCCCTTGTAATACAAGTGCATCGACCTCTCTTGTAAAGAAGTCCGTCTTTTCCATGCCTTTTAAAGAGATCTGAAGATTGCAATCCCCATAAGTCTTTACCCATACCGGCTCTAAAAGCACACGTGGAAGCTCTGCTCCAATTTCTTGCACCTGAGCTTGCGACAGCAAAGAATCCCTGGCTGCAACAGAAATGGCACGACTAACGCATGAGGGCATCGATCGCCTCCTCGATGGTATCTACACCGATAATTTCAATTTTTGCACGCAGCTCTTCAGATAAACCCTTCCCATTTTTCTTAGGTAAAATACAGCGGGTAAACCCATGAGACGCCGCCTCTTTGACTCGATGCTCTGCTTTCGATACGCTCCTCACTTCCCCTCCAAGGCCGATTTCTCCAAAGATAACAGTTCCTGCGTCAATAGAACGGGTGCAAAAAGAAGATAAAACAGCAATAGCAATCCCTAAGTCTACGGCTGGTTCATAGATCTTAACACCGCCTGCCAAAGAAACAAACACATCGCAGTGATGGAGCTGATATCCCGCTTTTTTTTCGATAACAGCAAGAAGCAGAGCTAAGCGGTTTGGATCGATTCCAGCACATTTTCTTGTGGAAGTAGAAAAAGCAGTCGCTCCTACCAAAGACTGCGCTTCGATTAAAAAAGCCCTTGACCCCTCGAGCGTGGGGATAATCACAGACCCTGCATGCTCTTTTCTTCTTTCTTGGAGAAAAAATGCAGAGGGGTTTTCCACTTCAACAAGTCCTTTTTCAGACATCTGGAATAAAACGATATCTTCTGTCGGTCCAAAGCGGTTTTTCACAGCCCTTAGCAACCGATATCCATGGTGGCGATCTCCTTCAAAGTCAAGAACGACGTCTACGATATGCTCTAATACACGAGGGCCTGCGATCTCGCCCGATTTCGTGACATGGCCGATCAAAAAAGTCGCAATCCCAAGCTTCTTGGAAAGATGCATAAATTCCATGGCAAGCTCACGCACCTGTGAGACACTACCCGGCATGGAGGAGAGCTCCGGCTTATAGAGAATTTGGACTGAGTCAACGATCAACACCTGCGGCCGGATCGACTCAATATGCATTTTGATCTCTCCGAATTGCGTTTCACTTAAAATGAATAGATGATCGCTTTCAATGCCAAGGCGTCTTGCCCTTAGAGCCGTCTGCTCGACAGATTCCTCTCCTGCAATATACAGTACAGTCAGATTCTGCGAGGCGATCGCATCAGAGATCTGTAGAAGCAAAGTAGACTTGCCAATGCCCGGATCTCCTGCAATTAAAGTCAAAGACCCTGAGACAATCCCCCCTCCTAACAAACGATCAAATTCTTTCATTCCCGAATGCAATCTCTGAAACGGCAAAGCCTGCACCTCTTTTACGCGATACGGTTTGGCTTTTTTTGAGCTATCTACAACAAACCGGCCGCCTGTATCTTCTTGAGGAGGCGTTTCTTCTATAAATGTATTCCAACGCTGGCAAGCCGAACAGCTCCCTGACCACTTTAGCTGCGTATGGCCACATTCTTTACACGCCCAGATCACCTTTCCTTTTGCCATACTTCTCCTTCTCCATATTCTTGATCGCTTCTTCTGCTGCTTGCTGCTCTGCTTCTTTTTTGGAGGAGCCCACCCCTTTTCCAAAGATCTCTTCCAAGCTCACTTCAACTTCAAATTGCTTTAGATGATCAGGGCCTATCTCTTTGACGACTCGATAAACAGGAGGTTTTTGCCACTTTTTTTGACAAAAATCTTGGAGTTCAGCCTTCCAGTTACGAATTTCGCCTCGAATCTTTTCTTCGACTTCTCGCTGGAAATGAAACCAAAAAAAATTCTTTGCGGCGTCGAGTCCACCATCGAGATAGATCGCTCCGATCAAAGCTTCAAAAAGATCTGCCTGGATCGATTCTTTGCTTTTTCCCTCACTCATTTTCTCGCCTCTTCCTAGCAGTACAAATTCAGCTATTTCAAGTTTTTGCAAAAAAAAAGCACATGTTGCAGCTTCTACAAGGTGCGATCTTTGATGGGATAGACGCCCTTCGCTGCCTTCAGGATCTTGAGCATAAAGATATTCTGCGACAAGCAATCCAAGAACTGAATCTCCTAGAAATTCAAGTCTTTCATTATGCTGTTTTACTTCCTGGCGATGTTCATTATAGAAAGAACGGTGGACAAAGGCAAGAGCGAGTAAATCTTTATTGTGAAATACATAGTGAATTTTCTCTTCGATTTCTTCGCTTTTAAGAATTAGGTTGGAATAAGCGCTCATATAAGAAAAATAACCGTGGTAAAATTCTAAGGATGATGATAGTCTATTGTCAAAAAAAAATCTGTTTAAAACTTTTTCTGATGTAAAGCCCACACTATAGCAACGGCACGGCGTCCCATATGCGATTTTCTATTTTAAATGAACACTTAGATTTTTTTCACAAACACCGGTCAATTGCATTCCAGGACCTTATTTCCTCAGAAGAACGGGAATCTCTATCCAAGGAAATAGAAAGACGCCTTCAAAAACTCAGCGGAAAACTTCCTCTCTCAGAGAGGTCGAACAAAGACCTCTGGCAGCTAGGAAGAGGCCTTTCCAAAGAGATCCCAGGCATTGCACAATGGATATCTCGATCCCACCTCGGAAAAATCGCTGCAGAATTATTTAAAAAAAACTTGATCCGCCTCGCTTATGACCAGGTATTGATGACCCGGCAAGCGGAAGACCTCCCCTATCAAGAACCCTTTTCTCTTGCAGACATCAGCAGCATTGACCCAATCCTTGGAGGAGCTCTTCTCTGCATTGAGTTCCCCTCTTCAGAAACTGAGCTGCCTGATTTAACACATCAGATTCCCGGCTATGTCACTTTCCTAGATGCCTCCTATCCCATCCCTTTCCCTGAACTTTTTAAGATGAAGAACATCTGCTGTCTGCTCATCTGCTTTACCCAGCAAAAAGCACGCTATAAGTTAGAAACGAAAGACTATCACACGCATTTGCTGAAAAAAGAGGGCTATGCATTCGGAGATCTTCTTCTCAATACAACCCATCCACTCTTGCACTACTAACAAACGCCTCTACCTGTCTTTTTGCCGTCTCCAAACAGTCGTTTACGGAGACTCCATGCAAATAGTTACCGACTAGATATAAATCGGGGATCTTAGATCGAAGCTCTTTTTTTAAATTCTCTATTTTTTCTCCATGGTGTCTTTCATATTGCGGGATGGCATCTTGCATCTGCTTAGCATGCCATAGCATCGGCTCTTGTGTAATATTTAAGTGCTGCAAGAGGGCTTCTTTGACGATCTCTTTTAGAGAGCTCTTTGTGTGTGCAGCTCCCGCTACCATAAAAGTAAGACGAGTCTTAAAATCTTGTCTGTTTTGCTGAGGAAAGATCTTCGAATCAAACAAACACCCAAGTACACGTTGTTTTTCATGTGAAGGGATCAAATATCCAAAGGCACTGACAGAAAGGCAATCCTCTTGAAAACCTACTTGAACAGAAGAGATCTCTTGATATGGGATGCTGGCAAGAAGCCCCCCATCCATCCCATATAACAACTTCGCAGATTCTTTAGCAGGCAATGCGCAGAAGATTGTATCTGCTTGCCACCAGTTTTTGTCTGTTTTGATTTTTCTCTCTTTCCAACATATCTCTTCTACCTTTTCATTGCAGATAATCCGACCTCGAAGGTGCGATGTGGCAGATTGCAAGAGAGATCCCATCCCTCTTTGCAACGTAAATAAAGCCCGTGATGGATAGGCAAGCTTAGGTCGAGATCGCAAAGAAGAGAGCATTCCCCTTAGCACGCTTCCCTTTGTTTCTTCCCACTGTTTTAAAGAAGGGAACACAGCCTTTATAGAGAGCTTGCGAAGATCTCCTCCATAAATCCCCACTACTAAAGGATCAAAAAACAGTTCAGCAGCCTCCCTGCCAAAACGACGACAGGCAAACTCCCAGACAGTCTCTTCTTCAACACTTGGTGGTGTTTTCCACTCCTTCCAAAGAGCCTTGCAAAGCACTCTTCCCAAGGGAGAGAATAGATCTACAAAAGTTTCCGGCATTTTTTTCAAAGAGCCTTGCATCCAAAGGTACCTTCTATGGGCGCTTGGAGAGGAAAAGAGAATCTCGCCTTGCATTCCTAAGGCTTCGATCCATTCGAGCAGAAGTCGATTGCGTGATACTTTAAATACGCGAGGACCCATCTCTAGAAGCAGACCCTGTTGGTAGACTGTCTCTATCCATCCTCCGATGCGGGGTTCTTTTTCCAGAAGAATAGGCTCATAGCCCTGCTGCGAGAGATACCAGGCTGTTGCAAGACCGGAAATCCCACCGCCAAGAATGATGATGCGTTTTTTGTGCATACGGAGTTTAATGGTGTTGTATCTACTTACCCATCGTACAGAAAAAGGGAGAAAAAAAATGCAAAAAACAGAAGAGATCGTCCCATTTTTAAAGACCTTAAGAAACGGCATCATCGCAGCGTTTGAATCGCTAGAGCCGTCAGCAAAATTCGAACGCAAGCCTTGGAATCACTCGTCGGGCGGCGGCGGAGAGATCTCTGTACTGCGTGGGGATGTATTTGAAAAAGCGGCCGTCAACTGGTCAGGCGTATACGGTACGCAGTTCCCCATGCAAGATGGATTCGGCCCTTTTTTTGCCACAGGCGTCAGCCTCATTACCCACATGAAAAACCCGCATGCACCTACAGTGCACATGAATATCCGCTACATCGAAACAGAAGAGACTAGCTGGTTTGGTGGAGGGTATGATCTCACCCCTATGGGATGCGTATATCCAGAAGATACGGAGCATTTTCATAAGACTGCTAAGGAACATTTAGCTCCCTTTGGAGAAGGGGTCTACGCACTCTTTGCTCAGCAAGCCAAGGACTATTTCTTTATCCCCCACCGGAAAAAAGAGCGAGGCCAAGGAGGGATTTTCTTCGACCACTATAATACAGGTCGCCTAGAAGAAGACCTCCTTCTTTGGAAACAAGTGGGAGAGTCTTTCTTAAGTGCAATCATTCCGATCTACGAGAAGAGAGTACACACTCCCTTTACGCCAGAAGAAAAGGAGATGCAGCTCGAATTGCGCGCTCACTATGCAGAATTCAACTTACTCTACGACCGGGGAACCAAGTTTGGATTTTTATCAGGAGGCAATCCTGAAGCAATCCTCTGCTCGATGCCCCCTTTAGCGAAGTGGTAAAGAAAAAAAGTCGATCGCTTTTTTACACTGGGAAACAGCCCAGTCTAACTCCTCCTTTTGTATGACAAGAGGAGGAGCCAATCTCACTACAACTTCGTGGGTTTCTTTAGCAAGAACCCCAAGATCCATTAGTTTTTCACAAAAAGCCCTGGCACTGACATAAGCCGGATCCAGTTCTATACCTATCCACAAGCCCTCTCCTCGCACCTCTCGAATCCAGGGACACACAATCGCTTGAAGCTCTGCCTTGAGATAAGCACCCAGACGAGCACTACGCTCTGCAAAGTGCTCTTCTTCCATTACTTTAAGAGCTTCAAGGCCCACTGCTGCCGCAAGCGGGTTGCCTCCAAAAGTGGAACCATGGGAACCAGGAGTGAATAACTCCATGATCTCTTTTTTAGCAAGAAAAGCAGAGACAGGCAAAACCCCTCCACCTAGAGCTTTTCCTAAGATCAGCCCATCAGGGACGATGCCTTCTTTTTGGAAAGCAAATGTAGCCCCCGTTCTTCCAAGTCCGGTTTGCACCTCATCAAGAAGCAGCAAGACGTTGTGTTTTTTACAGATCTCTGCAACCTTAAAAAGCCATCCTTTGGGAGGGATGATAATTCCCGCCTCTCCCTGCATAGGCTCGACAAGAAAAGCTGCGGTGCGATCTGTGATGGCACGCTCTACCGCTTCCGCATCACCAAACGGCACAGTCTGAAACCCTGGCATAAAAGGCCCAAAGTGCTTTTTATAAGCAGGTTCAGAAGAAAAGCTGATGATTGCCGACGTCCTTCCATGGAAGTTTCCCTGCGCTACGAGGATCTCTGCTTCTGCTTCCGGTATCTTTTTTTTGCAATAGCCCCAAAGCCTCGCAGCTTTGATTGCCGTCTCTACAGCCTCAGCGCCCGTGTTCATGACAAGCGCCATGTCCATAGAGCTTACTCCGCACAGCTTCTCTAAAAAAAGACCGAGCTTATCCGTGTAAAAAGCACGCGATACAACACATAGTCTTTTCGCCTGCTCTTCCAAGGCCTGCAAAACACGGGGATGACAATGTCCATGGCTCACTGCAGAGTAAGCACTGAGCATATCGAGATATCGCTTTCCTTGCACATCCCACACCCAAACCCCCTCCCCTCGAGAGATGACAACAGGTAGAGGATGGTAGTTATGAGCTCCATAAGAAGCTTCCAGATCCATCCATTGTCTCATAGAGGCCATCCCTCTTTTTTAAGAACATGAGAGAGAATCTGCAAGGTGGCGTCTGCTGTTTTTTCTTGATGATCTCTTTCTGGGTTGTATTCGACAAGCTCAAAACACATCAGTTTTTTTCTGCCAGTAACAAGGCTAGGTAAGCACCCACATACTTCTTGTAAAAGCAGCCCTCCCTCTTCAGGACTCCCTACTCCTGGAGCCTCCTTCGGGTCTAATACATCAAGGTCAAAGCTCACTCCAAAATGCTCTGGCATCCTTTGCAGAGCCTCCTCTAGAATGGCTTTAAGACCCCTCTTTTCCACCTCTTCCATAAAATAGATTTTCACCTGGAGGTCTTGTAACAGAGCATATTCCTCCTTTTCAAAGGAGCGCACACCGATCAAACAGACATGTTCCGGTAAAAGAATAGGTTCCTTGTACAAGGGTGCAGAAAGGGTAGGATGTCCATGCCCTAGAAGACCTGCCAAAGGCATACCGTGCCAAGCTCCGGAGGGCGATGTCTTTTCAGTGTGAGCATCCATGTGGGCATCTATCCACATCAATCCAAGAGAGGTTTCTCCAAGAGCTTCATAGACTCCGTTCCACGTCCCGACAGCCATCGAATGATCTCCTCCCAAGCAAAAAGGGATATTTCCCGATCGGATGCTAGATGCTACCGACTGAGATAAACGCATGTTGATATCGTGGATTAAAGGAAGACTTTGGTTAAGAGCACAAGCGCGCTGCTTTGCTTGGATTAAAGGATACAATAACTCTGCTGATAAGACGGGAATATCCAATGCCCGCAGCTTTTCTATGAGGCCCCATTGCAAGAGCCTTGAAGGCCCTTCTTCGCAAGCTCTTACCTGTGCTCCCCATCCCGAACACACGCCAATACACTGATATCCTTGCATAAGCCCCCCGACTCGTTGCTATATCGCATTCTACAAAATCCTTTCATTTCGTCAACGGGAGTTTGGCTTTCAGGATAGAAGAATGCCTATCCGATAATTTGGCGGAATTTTACTCTCCTACCCGCACTGCAAGGACTGTGACATTATCAAAAGCCGGCACATTAAGAGCTTGTATAACTAAGTCTTTTGCAGGATTTTCGTTCATAGGAGTCTCCAATCGCTTTACGATGTCTGTTTCCGAAACATAGTCTTTAAGTCCATCGCACGCAAGCACAAGCATATCGCCCACTTGGAGCTTATTCACAGTGATTTTCGGTTTATGGAAAAAAGCAATCTGATCCCGCATAACCCAACCGGAATCTCCAAAAGCGCGGCTGACATTGACTCCTCTGCGAGCGGATGGAACGCGCAACTCCTTAGGAGTTTTGCTATCAGGCCACTCTCTTGCAATGCTCGGACGCATAAGAACATGCGCAGCCCTTTTCGCATCATTTTTTGAACTCCAATCTCGCACACAGGAAAGCGGGATCGATTTAAGACTGTCTCCTTGCCTTCTATAAATGTTCGCTTCACTATCTCCTAAAGTCGCCGTATAAATAAGGCCTGTTTCTTTATCAATATAGGAAACGACAGCAGTAGAACCCACACGATTATAAGTCCAGCTTCTTACAATATCTCCTTGAAGACTGTCTATGGTTTTCTCAAAAGCAGCATGAGGACTTAGCCCTTCCCCTAAATGCTCTAAAAAAATGCCAACAAAGGCATCTGACACCCTCTGAGCTACTATCTTACCTCCATGTCCATCAAAAACACCGGTAAGGACACCTCCATCTGTTTCTCGATAAAAATGCGCATCTTCCATAGCATCTCTAGGACCCTGCTCTTGCCATTCATATTTTGTAAATGTTAAAGGAGAAGCTCGCCTTTCTCTTAGACTTTCCATCGAAGGAATCGCTTCTTCTATCCCCATATAAGCAGGGTCCGTTCCCGCATGTTCCATAACAGCTTTTTGTGCATTTTTAACCATTTTCGGTAGAGACGCTTCCGATGAAAGGCCTCTAGGCTTCCATCGAATATGCTTTTGAAAACTTGCGTCTGTGGCTGGATTAAACTCATCAAAAGACCTACTGACAGGGCCCTCTGCAGCACAAACAACAGGCGCAGCTAATAAACAAGGCTCTCCATCGTGTACATCTTTGGAATCAGAGTCTCTTTCGCATTCTCTTACAGGCAACAAGACAGACTGTGGCGCACGTTCTATAGACATTGATTCGCTAGTATGGTCCCGCAAAGAGTCGCTCTCCACAGGAGGTTCTTCAGTGTTCTGCTCAGCAGTTCGTCCGCTTAGGCTGTTGTCCATTTGTATGGATACTGTCCTTTCTTGAGCATTCCCAGCATGGACCGAAAGCACATGTGGAGCTAGGTCTTTTCCAGTACGCTCTAGAACCCAGGAGATAGCAGAGGTCTTTGCGTCAGAATCGATCTTGTTCCAAAGCTTCGTTAAATAAGTCTGCACCTGTAAAGACAGCTCGCCTTCCCGAGAAGGATTTAGGCATATAGAAGCAATGTATCTCATACTTGCAAGAGCACCTTTCAAAGCTTCATCGTTTAATTTATGAACCTCTCCTCGATCGATCAAACAGACTCTTTGAAGCACGTCTTCCGATAAAGGAAAACTTTGCATCTCCGAGGAAGCTCTACTAATAGCTGCCATACAAATCCTTACATTCAATTTAAATGATTTACATCTTCAGATTTAAACCTTGCTCTGCCCGTATAGGCCAACCACAACATGCCGAGATAGGAGTCTTTGAGGACTCCTATCCGATTTTGCAGGAGTATCAGAAATTTACTCTCCTACCCGAATCGCAAGGACAGTAACATTGTCATATTGAGCCGGATTCTCAAAAGCAAGCATAGTCAGATCTTCTGCAGGATTTTCTCTTGTCGGAGTCTTCAATCGCCCTACGATGGCCGTTTCCGAAGCATAGTCTTTAAGTCCATCGCACGCAAGCACCAGCATGTCGCCCACTTGGAGCTTATTCACAGTGATTTTCGGCTTGTGGAAGGAGCCAATCTTTCCCGGCGCTGCACAATAAGCATCTCCAAAAGCGCGGCTGACATTCACTCCCTGAACACGCAAATATTTAGGATTTGGAGCTGTGGGCCATTCTCTTGCAACACTCGGGCGTCCCAGAACATTCGCAGCTCTTTTTGCATCATTTTTCGAACTCCAATCTCGCACGCAGGAAAGAGGGATCGATTTAAGATTGGCTCCTTGTCTTCTATAAATATTGGCTTCGCTATCTCCTAAGGTCGCCGTATAAATAAGACCTGTTGTTTTATCAATATAAGAAACAACTGCTGTAGAACCTACGTACTCCAAATCCACATTTCGTAAAATATGATCTTGGAGAGTCGCTATTGTTTGTTCAAAAGCAGCATGCGGACTCATCCCGGCATCTAAATACGTTAAAAACTCATGAGAAAATCCTGCGCATACCTGTGCAGCAACATCACGCCCACCATGTCCATCAAAAACACCGGTTAGAACGCCTCTTGTGGTTTCTCGATAAAAATGCGCATCTTCCATATCACTTCTAGGACCTTGCGCTTCACATTCATATTTTGTAAATGTTAAAGGAGAAGCACGCCTTTCTCCGAGACTTTCCATCGAAGGAATCGCTCCTTCTATCCCCATATAAGCAGGATCTGCTCCCATATGTTCCGCAACAGCTTTTTGTGCATTTTTAACCATTTTTGGCAAAGACTCTTCTACTGAAAGACCTCTAGCTGTCCACCCAATATGTTTTTGAAAAGCTACGTCTGCACTCGGGTTAAACTCTTGCAAAGGCACACTAGCAGGGGCTCCTGCGGCTCCTCCTGCAGCTCCTGCAGCCAAACTCATAGTCGGAGTCGGCAGTGCCGGCGCCACACCCCTACCATCGTGTTCATCTTTGGAATCGGAGCCTCTTTCAGATCTTGTCGAAGAACCAGCCATGACGGCAGGAGGAAGAGGACTTGCAGATTGGGGAGACATCTCATTCAAAACTCTTTTGATGATTTCTCTATTGGGCTTGCTGGGCATTGTCGTCCATTCTGCATTAAAATCATGCTCTTCCTCAGGATTCTCTACGTGCTCTACCTGCACAAAAACATTGAAGTGTTTGGCTTCTTTTGGAGAGAGTTTTGCAATGGAAACTGCGAGCATCAAAGTTTCTGGATCATCCCACAGATGATTCATCCCCCAATCATTGTCTCCATGAGTGGCTGGTCTTCCTGCCAAATGGTATACAAACCCTGCTAAAGTCTTGGCATTCTCCATGATAAAGAGCGCCAGTTTTGCTTTTTCCAGAGGGCGGTCCACTCTTGTCAATTCTCGGTAATGCTTAGCTCCTCCCGGATTCTTTTCTCCATGCAACTGGAAAAAATACGCATTGAATCGTTTTTGCTCTTCTACAGAAAGAGTCGCAATCTGATGCGCTACGGATAATGCTTCTGGATTATCAAAAGCATGGTGCTCTCCATACTGGGGATCTCCTTGAGGTCTTCCATGCAAATGCCATATAGCTTCGTAAGTAGCGCCCAACAAAGAGTTTCTTTCCAAGGGGGTTCCTTTAGAACGCTCAAAAACCCAGGAAATGGCAGCAATCTTTGCATCAGAGCTGATGCCCCGCCACTTTTCCCTTAACTCCTGCACTTCTTGTGGAAACACCTCCACTCCCAAAGAACAGGCCGTCTGTACAGCAGCAATGCTTTGCATAGTTTCAATTGTCTTTTTCAATGTGACGTTGGTTAATTCATCAATTTGTCTCCAAGGGATATTTTCAGCCCTCTTTAATACTTCTTGAGATACTGGAAGAGCAAGCGCTCCTTGGGTCACATTACTAATAGCAGCCATGAAATAATCCTTTTTTCGTTAATTTGTTAACAATAATTATAACAAAAAAAACCAAAACATATCAAATGTTTTATTTATCACTTAATGTTTTTAGATAAATAAATTATGAGATTATAAAATAATCTTTAAAACCAGAGAAAAAAAATCAACTTAAAACACTGAATAAGAGATTGTTATAGAAACAAAAGAAAAAAAACGACTGATATTAATCTAAAAATCCAAGAATTCTACATGCCGGGTTCGATCCAACGTCCGTGGAGCTTTAAAAGCTCCACGAGCCGATCCTCAGCTTCTGCAAAGTGGATGTCTTTTTCTACGCACTGTTTTCCGACATAAAGATCGATCATTCCAGGCTTAGAACCCACATAGCCGAAGTCGGCATCCGCCATCTCTCCGGGACCGTTGACAATGCAACCCATAATCGCTATTTTTACCCCAGGCAAATGGGATGTCCTTGCGCGGATTTTCTGAGATACTTCTTGTAGATCAAAAAGAGTTCTTCCACAGCTAGGGCAGGAAATAAATTCTGTTTTAAACGTCCTCATCCTTGCTGCTTGCAAAATCTGAAAGCTCAGCTGCCGTAAAAAGTCAACGTTCTGCGAAGCCCGAATCTGGATCCCCTCTCCCAATCCATCGCAAAAGAGAGCTCCATATTCTGCGGCTACGTGGACAATCAAATCTTCCTTTGGGATGTCATAAGAAAAACTCAAAACCACCGGAACCATGATCTCTTTTTCTTTAAGCCAATCAAAGAACTGCCGGCTGCGGTGCAGTCTATTCGTCTCAAATGCTAGGAAAATCACACAGGGGGCGATATCTAGAAGCAAAGACCAATCATCTCCATCTTTTATTTCTACAGCAAAGTCAGGGAGCATCACTGAAAGAGGGTTTTGAGGGCCACGCCTTGTGGCAGCTTGCTCTAAAGGAAAAATAGCAATAGCCTCTTTTTGTTCTGGATGCTTCGAAAATAGAGAGATTCCCATGTTTTGGAGCTGCTGCCAAAGTTCTGTATGCGCAAAGGAGTCTACCTTTTCTTCTAAGATCAGGCAATCTGCTGAGGAAGGCGTCAGTTTGAGTTTTTTTGGATTACAGCCAATGCGGCTGAAGAATTCAGGATCACTCAGATCTTTTGCAAAGACACTGACAAAAACAGTACCATCTCGATGGAATGAGATCTGCTTAGAACGGGTGACCGCTCTACGTTCTACCGACAAGATATTGCGATGTTTTTCTTCAAAAGGCTCTATCCCTCGTCCTTGATGGCTATCTGCCAAAGAAACGAGCCTTTTGCAAGGATCGATCTCTTTCCAAGCATCTTCCGTTAAAGAGACACGGATCGTATCTCCTAGGCCATCTAAAAGCAGAGCTCCGATCCCCATTGCCGATTTAATGCGTCCATCTTCTCCGGCTCCTGCCTCTGTAACTCCTAAATGGAGCGGATAATCCCAACCAAGACGCATCATCTCTGCAACTAAGAGACGATAGGCTAATATCATCACCTGTGGGTTGGAGGCTTTCATCGAGAAGACAAGGTCGTGATAATCATAGGCTCTGCAGATGCGCGCAAATTCCAAAGCGGACTCTACCATCCCTTGCGGAGTATCTCCATAGCGGTTCATGATCCGATCCGATAACGAGCCGTGGTTCGTTCCGATCCTCATGGCTTTTTTTAGTTTTTTACATTTTTCAACAAGTGGAACAAATTTTTCTTCGATCTTAGCAATCTCCAGAGCATACGAGACATCATCGTATTCTACCGTCTTAAAAGATGCCCTCTTGTCGGCATAGTTGCCCGGGTTGATCCTTACTTTATCAACAAAGTCAACTACCCTCATAGCTGCTGCAGGGAAGAAGTGAATGTCCGCCACCAGAGGGATCTGATAGCCTTTTTGCAAAAGGCCATTTTTAATCTCTTCGCAAGCATCCGCTTCTTTCATCCCTTGCACTGTGACACGGACAATCTCGCATCCCGCGTCAGCAAGCTTCATAATCTGCTCCAAGGTAGCCTGCACATCGCGTGT
The DNA here is from genome assembly GCA_945952445.1 of uncultured Chlamydiae bacterium. Lineage (GTDB taxonomy): Bacteria > Chlamydiota > Chlamydiia > Chlamydiales > Rhabdochlamydiaceae > CAMFIG01. Next base: position 49,122 of record CAMFIG010000004.1, on the reverse strand, counting down.
ATTCGAGGTAGTCATAGATTGAATGCGAACGGGATTACTCCCTCCGATACCTAAAGAGCCGACGCGCACTTCCCGCGTTTTCCAACGCTTTGTCTGGAATATCGATTCGCAATATCGGATCATCTTAAAGTCCCCCTCATGATGAAAGGACAACAGGATACCATCTGCAATAGAAAAACACCAAGACTTTGGAATTTGACAAGAAAATTATTGATTTACAACGGTCTCTACAAAAGCAATCACATTCTCTACAGGCGTTCCGGGCAACACCCCATGACCCAAGTTCATCACAACGCCCGAAGAGCCTTGTACAGAAGCAAGAAGAGCCTTAACCCCAGTGGCTACCTCTTGGGAAGACCCTGCAGCCAGAAGATGAGGGGAAAAGTTACCTTGGACAGCGATATGCTCTGGCACTTTTTTTCTTAAGACAGAGAGAGGCAATCCCTCATCAAAACTAATTCCTTGAAGAGAAAGCGTTGCTATCTCCTCGGGATAAAGGCTTGCATTGCGACTAAAAAAGATGAGAGGAACTTCCCGAATCTCATCACAGATCCTTTTCCAATAGGGCAAACAGAGAGAAAAAAAATCTTTTCTTTCTAGAAGATTTGCCCACGAATCAAAAACCTGAATCGCCTGGGCGCCCGCTTCGATCTGCAAGCGGATATATTGAATGCAGGTGTCTGTAATCAACGCTAAAGCTTCGTGCACAGGACCTGCGGCCATCCAATCCCTAGCGTTTGGAAATCCACTTCTACCACTCCCTTCCAATAAGTAGCAAAGAAGGGTAAAAGGCGCGCCGCAAAAGCCTATCAAAGGGACTGAAAGATCCCCTCGTAAAATCTGGATCGTATCAAACACATAGGAAAGAGTCTCTCTGATCTGTTCCTTTGCAGGAACAAAAAGCTCGCTTATATGAGACAGCTTCGGTTCTATGATAAGCCCTCCTCCTTCCGGATACCGGACTTTTTTATCCCATACCTCTACCAATACGAGAAGATCAGAAAAGAGGATAGCCGCATCAAGCGGCATCCTCTGTAAAGGCATCTGGGTGACCAAGGCTGCAAGCTCTGGATCGTGAAACAGCGTCCAAAGGGAACGCTTCTCTCTTAAAGCGAGATATTCTGGCAGATATCTACCTGCTTGACGCATCAGCCAAACAGGCGGTCTTTCTACCTTCTCACAAGCAAGAGCCTTCAGCAATAAGTCGTTCATTTAAGAAGCCGATGCAAGATCGCGTCTACCGTAAATCCAAACTCTGCTGCAAGGTCGCTCTGCGGAGCTGAAGCTCCAAAGCTCTCTATGCTAATTGAGATACCGTCACAGCCGATCCACTTAGCCCAACCAAAAGAGACGCCAGCTTCGATGCTGACTTTACGTCCAGCCTCTTTGCCTACTAACAAGTCTTTATAAGAGTCAGGCTGCATCTCAAATAATTCCCAGCACGGCATAGAAACCACTCTCACCGCTTTTCCAGTCTTTTCTAACGCCGCGGCTACATCAAGTGCAAGAGCAAGCTCAGAGCCTGTAGCTACCAGCGTGAAATCAGGTTTGCGATCTGACTTTTTCACCAGATAAGCGCCTCGTCCCATGCCTTCTTCATAAGGCACCTCTGTCGCCGGAATCTCCGGTAGATTTTGGCGCGATAAAACAATTGCAGTAGGGCCGCGATAACGCAAGGCAGCAAGCCAAGCCATCTTCACTTCTGAGTTGTCCGCAGGACGAATTACATGCAAATTTGGAATCGCTCTAAGAGCCGCCAAATGCTCTACCGGCTGATGGGTCGGTCCATCCTCTCCTAAAAAGATCGAGTCATGGGTCAATTGATAAACCACCTGTACATGGGATAACGCAGCAAGCCGAATCGCATTTCTCATATAGTCAGAGAAGGTAAGAAACGTTCCCACGTAAGGGACAATCATATCTGTCTGGCTTAAACCCGATGCAATAGCTGCCATACCGAATTCCCGGACGCCGTATTTAATATTTCTTCCAGAAAAATCTCCAGAGGAGACGATTGGAAATTTTTTCATCATAGTCATGTCAGAAGAAGACAGGTCTGCAGACCCTCCATATACCTGCGGCATCAGATCTCCGATCATATTCAAAACAACCTGAGACGCGCTTCTTGTCGCCATGGGGGACTTAATTTCGGCTTTTTTCAACTCCTGCTCAAAACCATCCGGAATCTTCTTCTCAACCATAGTCATAAACACTTTATAGAGATCCGGCTTTGCTTCCGACCATAGGCGGAGCATCTCCTTCCACTTTTGCTCAAGTTGTGTTTTCTTTGCTTGTCTTTGTTCAAAAAACTGATAGACAGACTGAGGAACATAGAAATCCTCTTCAGGGAGCCCTAGCGCTTTTTTCGTCGCAGCTACCTCTTCCACTCCTAAGGGAGATCCGTGGACCTTATGCGTCCCTGCTTTATTGGGAGAGCCTTTTCCAATAATCGTACGCATGATGACAAGGCAAGGTTTTTTTTGAGACGTCTTAATCTCTGTAAATACCTGGTCCATCTGGTCAAAATCATACCCGTCGATTTCATATACATCCCATCCATAGCTCTTATAACGCATGTGGGTATCTTCAGAGGCACAGTCTTTTAGAAATCCATCTAAAGTCACATGGTTGTAATCATAAATAAGAACCAGGTTATCCAGCTGTAAATGGCCTGCAAAAGCAGACGCCTCCGAGGAGACCCCCTCCATGAAACACCCATCGCCAGCAAGACAATACACCTTGCTGTTAAAAAGAGGATAGTCCTGACTATTGAACTTAGCCCCTAACATTTTAAGGCCGAGAGCTTGGCCCACAGCATTGGCGATCCCCTGACCTAAAGGCCCTGTCGTCGCTTCTACTCCTTCCGTCATATGATACTCAGGATGTCCCGGAGTTTTTGAATGCAATTGACGGAATTTCTTTAAGTCATCCATGGACACATCAAAACCTGAAAGATGCAAAAGAGAGTAAAGCATCATCGATCCATGGCCTGCTGACAATACAAAACGATCGCGATTGAGCCATTTTGGATTTTTTGGATTGTGCTGAAGAAGTACACCGTATAGATAAGCTCCAAACTCAGCACATCCCATGGGAAGTCCTGGATGTCCCGAATTCGCTTTTTGGACGGCTTCAATAGAAAGCTCTCGCACAGTATTGGCAACCTTTGCGAGCTGTTTTTTTAACTCGACATCCATGAAAAACACCTCAATTATGAATATGTGATAGTATATGTAGCTCGTCTTTTGAAAAATAAGCAACAAAAAAACCAGATACTTGTACGCTAAATCGTCTACACTGAAGACTCTCTATGTTTGTAGTGCGTCTAATCTCGATGAATTTCGTTTGGAATCCCCAAAGCAAACTCGCCTACTGCTTCACCTATTCCAGCTCCTTCACAGAGTAAACCTGACCGCTTTTCGGTCCAGAAATGAGTTCCTTTACAATGGCAATATAAGCTTTGCTCTGAAGAAAAAAGTCGGCCCTTAAAGCCACTTACAAAATCATCAAATCAAAAGTTTTCCAAATCTATTAATTCTTCAAGCTCCCATCTTCCTTTGCAATGTTTTTGCCAACAGCTTTTAAAGTACACATCTATTGAATGAGTTGATTTATTAAACACATCGTAAGCCTTATCAATATTTTTCGCCTTTAAATAATAGATAATGAAAAAATCATCTCCCTGCAGATCAAGATAAGCTGACTCAACAAGCACTTCTTCATTAATTAGCGTCTGCAAGGTTTCATCCTTTCTTCTTTTTAAGGTTTGAAACCATTCTCGAATTTCTCTCAAATCCTCTTTTTTTACTTTTGTTTTAATGCAAATAGTTCTCATCAATCCCCTGGTTTTAAGGTGGAAATCGGGTATACAGCTTTAGAGATTTTTTTTCATTACCTACAGAAAAACTGCCCCTATATGTTGAAAAAGTGTAAAGTCTCTACATTTTCTAAAAGGGAAAATTTTTATCACAGATAGATCTTGATAAACAGGACTATGTCGAGAGACCTACCTCAGAACGAGCGCACACAAAAACACTACAAAGAAAACCCTTGCCTTTGGAATACCGACAGAGCTCCTAAAAAAACAGTTGCAAAAAGAGAGAAAAACACAATCAAAGAGAGCCTGTGGGAAACAGGAGGTTCCTCTTGCTTCGAATAAAACATCAAAAGAACGGAAATCCCTATAACAGAGGCAAAGAAGACTAAAAAAGACCATGTGTAGAGGTGATAAGGCCCAAAGATGTAAGGAGATGGTGGTTTTTCAGAACATGCATTATAAGCTATATGCCTCAAGGCAATTGCCATTCCCAAAGCTGCAAAACAAAGAGAGATGCCATAATTTCTAGGATGTAAAGAAAAGCGGATATTAAAAAAAAGCCCAAGAGCCACTCCCATCATTGACACCCTCTGCAATAAGCATAAAGGGCAAGGAGTATAATGCCAAAATAGCTCAAAAGCATACCCCCCTAATAAAACCAGACAAAGAGCAAGCAAACAAACACAATTCCAATATCTCATAGGCGTACATTCAGAGTGCTGGTCATATAATGAAAACATAAAAAGAGGATAAAAACTCCCCCCAAAGCGAGCAAGACTAACGCCGTTTTATATAATTTTTTATAAGCAAAACATGCAGATGCCATCATGAGCACATAGGCAAATACCATATCATGACTCCTTGCAATTGTCCTCATCATCAAAAATTCTAAGGATCCTAGCAAGTGTTTTTCTTGGCTACCTAGAGATTTTTGACTTTTGCTGGGTTCTATGGTAAACTCGCCCCAACTCTTAAGAACGCAGGAGCGCCTGTTATGCTATCGCAAGAAATCCGCCGCAATTTTCTTCAGTTTTTTAAAAATAACCAACACTCTGTGATCGCTTCTTCCTCCGTGGTGCCCCATGAAGACCCCACACTCCTTTTCACCAATGCAGGTATGAACCAATTCAAAGATGTATTTTTAGGCAAAGCAGAGCGCGACTACCTAAGAGCTACCACTTCTCAAAAATGCATCCGAGTGGGAGGAAAGCATAATGACCTGGACAATGTAGGACATACAAGCCGCCACCTCACCTTTTTTGAGATGCTTGGGAATTTCTCTTTTGGAAATTATTTTAAACAAGAAGCTATCGCGTTCGCTTGGAAGGTTGCTACAGAAATATTTTGCTTCCCTGAAGAAAAAGTCTGGGTGACTATTTTCGAGGAAGATGACGAAGCTTTTGAATACTGGAAACAGATCGTCTCGGAAAAGAGAATCGTACGGATGGGAGAAAAAGACAACTTCTGGGCTATGGGAGACACGGGACCCTGTGGGCCTTGCTCGGAACTGTTGTTCGACCGAGGAGAGCGCTACGGGAATGGCCTAAATCCCAAAGAAGACCCAAGCGGGGAACGCTATCTAGAATTCTGGAATCTTGTCTTTATGCAATTTAACCGCAATGCAGCCGGCCAATTCCAGCCTCTGCCTAAGCAATCTATCGATACGGGGGCTGGTCTCGAAAGGATCATCTCTTTAAAGATGCACGTCGACAACGTCTTTGCAACAGACATCTTGCGCAGTCTGATTGCACAGGTTGAAAACGTCTTTGGCATCCCCTATAATCCAGAAGATCAGACGGCGCCTGCTTTCCATGTGATTGCAGATCATATCCGCTCTCTTTCTTTTGCCATTGCAGATGGAGCGCAGCCAAGTAACATAGAGAGGGGGTACGTCCTTCGAAAGATCCTCCGAAGAGCTGTCCGCTACGGAAGAAGCCTTGGCATGCAAAATCCTTTCCTCGCTAAAGTCCTACCGAGACTTATCGAAACAATGGGAGAAGATTACCCGGAACTTGTCCAGTCTCAGCAAAGGATCGCAGAGATCTTAACTCTCGAAGAGGAAGCCTTCTTCCGCACTCTGAAACGAGGCGGCAACATCTTAAATCAAGTCATCGAACAAGCATCCTCAACACCCCTAAAACAGATAAGCGGAGAATCTGCCTTCAAGCTGAAAGATACCTACGGGTTTCCTTTAGAAGAAATTCTTCTGCTAGCAAAAGATGCAGGACTACAAGTCAATCTCGACTCGTACCAGTTACTCGAAGAGCAAGCCAGGGAAAAGTCTCGCGCCGCGCAATCGACCCATCTGCAAGAAGCGCAAGGGAATCTCTTTAAAGAGCATGTGACACAGCATGGAAAGTGCGAATTCATCGGATATGATACAGAAGAATGCGAAGCTACGGTCATGGCGATTATGCATGAAGGGGCTTTTGTTCCCGCCTTAGAAGAAGGCCAAGAAGGGATGCTCTTTCTGAATCAAACACCGTTCTATGCAGAAAAAGGGGGCCAAGTAGCTGACACGGGAGAGATCTCTCACCATAAGGCTCTTTTTACAGTCTCTGATTGCCAAACCCCCTACCCTGACGTCATCATCCACGTGGGAAAACTGTCCAAAGGGGCGCTGATTGTCGGAGAGCCTGTACAAGCAAAAATCGATATAGAAAAAAGAAAAAAAATCGAAAACAATCACACAGCAACGCATCTTTTGCACTATGCGTTGCAGAAAGTCTTAGGAGCGCATATCAAGCAAGCTGGCTCTTTAGTAGAACCGCATCGTCTCCGTTTCGACTTCAATCACCATAAACCGGTTTCTCGAGAAGAAATTCGGGAAATTGAAAAAATGGTTAACAGAAAAATCCGGAAAAACCAGACCGTAGAAACCTATGAACTTTCTTATGAAGAAGCCCAGAAGCGCTCCGACGTGAAACAATTTTTCGGAGACAAATATGGAGCCAAGGTCCGCGTTGTCGACATCGACTTCTCAAAAGAGCTCTGTGGGGGTACACATGCGCGCCATGTGGGGACAATTGGCTTTTTCCGGATCTTAAAAGAAAGCAGCATAGCAGCTGGCGTACGGAGAATCGAGGCGGTAACAGGAGTGGAGGCTGAGGAGTTTATCTATGAAGAAGAAGCTCTTCTGGAGACAAGCTCAGCTCTTTTGAAAACAACTCCTTCCTTGCTCACAGAAAAGATCTCTTCGATGCTCGAAGAGAACAAACAACTCGCTTTGCATCTCAAAACACTGAAAAGAAACGCAGTCAAAACCTTAAGCCATCAAATCCGCAATCGAGCAGAGCAGATACAGCAAATCACATGGATTGCCGAGATCGTCCCTCTTGACTTAGAAGAGATGCAATGGCTTGCAGAAGACCTCTCTCAGATTTCTGCACCCTATGTACTCATACTCGCTCTTTGCGCAAAAGACCGCTGCCAAATCCTCGTAAAAGTCAGCGCCGATCTGCAAAGAAAAGGGATCTTAGCCGGCGAGATTGTCAAAGAGATTGCACCTCTTATCGGAGGCAAAGGAGGCGGCAAATCCGATACAGCCCAAGCAGGAGGGAAGAACCCCGAAGGAATTCCTCAAGCTTTTGCCACCGCTAAAACCTTTGTACAAAAACTGTGTTAGACTCTTTTGATAGCCCCTCTCTTCAGGCGTTTTCTGAAAACATCCAGAAAACGCCCTCTCTTGTAATCGAACACCTTTGGGATACCCCTAAAGCCATTTTGTCGTTGCTGGCTCAAAAAAACACCCAAAAAAACATCTTGATTATTTCTAGCCAAAAAAATGACCGTCTCTTAGATAACTTCGATTTTTTTGGAGTACAAGCCCTGGATTTCCTCTCCTGGGAAACCTTGCCTGGAGAAGAGATAGCCCCAAGCCCTGACATCACAGGAAAACGGATGGAGATCCTCTACCGGATCCAAAAAGAGAAAGGCCCCTGGATTGTCCATGCTTCCTTGCAAGCTGCCTTGCAAAAGACCGTATCTCCCTCTTCTCTTCTTCCTCGATGCCATCGATGGAAAAAAAATAATACGATCGACTTTTCTTCGATTGCCAACCTCCTCCAGAGCTTAGGATATCGAAGAGTCCCCATCGCAGTGGATAAGGGAGAATTTGCAATCCGAGGAGGCATCTTAGATCTTTTTCCCATTACAAGCTTCGATCCTTACCGCATCGATTGTTTCGGAGATACTATCGAACAGATCCGCACCTACGATCCCGTAAGCCAGAAATCGATCCAGAAAGTGGAAGAGTTATTTCTTTCTCCTGCATCGGAATGGGCTCTTTTACAAGAAGAAAAAACACCTGCTACTCTTTTGGACTACCTAGGAGAAGACACTCTCATTGTCTTCGACGACCTCCTAGCGATAGAAGACCAGTATGTCGCCCTTAAAGCCTTGCCCGGCGCCCAACACCGCTGCTTTCTTTCCTTAAGAGAACTCCTGAACCGCTCAGAAAAACACTCTCGTATGTTTTGGACAGAACAAAAGCTAGAAGACCTATCTGACGTATCTATGCAAACTAAGAGAGGACGTCAATTCTATTCAGGCAAAAACCCTTTCCAAGAGCTCTCTTTTTCCTTTTTGGGAAACACACATTCTGCCAGCAGGTGGCAGCACCCTTTTGTAGAGGTCTCTGATTTTTTCTGCCTTCTTGAAAACCAATCAGCGGCAACAGAAGAAGAGATCTTGCAAGGCATACAGAATCACCCCTCTTTTACTGTAGCTATCGTCACAGATTCAGACGCAGAAGAAGCGAAAATCCAAGAAAAACTAAAAAAGTATGAACTCCCTAAAGACACCCGTTTTATGAAAGGCTATCTCGCCTCAGGCTTCGTACTTCCCGATGCGTCTTTTGCTTGCGTACCGGCTACAGAGCTCACTCATCGCTACCGCACTCGCAGAAAGAAGTGGAGAAATACCTATCATACCCCAGCGTCCGATTTCCACGAACTAGCCCCCGGCAACATCGTTGTTCACTTTCATCACGGCATCGGGAAATACCTCGGCATGGAAAAGCGTCCTAACCACTTAGGTCAAGAGACCGAATACATGGCAGTTGAATATGCCGAAAAAGGAAAACTCTATGTACCCCTTTCTCAATCCCACCTGATCAGCCGTTACATCGGAGCCCATGAAGAACTCCCAAGGCTGAGCACCCTGGGATCTTCGAGGTGGCAGAAGACCTGTATCCAAGCACAGACATCCATCCTCGGTTACGCAAAAGATCTTCTAGAAAGAGCCGCGCAAAGAGAGATCACAGGAGGCGTTGCTTACCCTCCGGACTCAACCGAGATGAAACTCTTCGAGGAGGACTTCCCCTTTACGGAGACAGAAGACCAGCTCCAAGCCATCCAAGCGATCAAAGCCGACCTCTCTTCTTCCAAAGCGATGGACCGCCTCGTCTGCGGCGATGTGGGATATGGCAAAACAGAAGTCGCCATGCGCGCTGCCTTCAAAGCCGTTATCGACGGCAAAAAACAGGTTGCAGTCCTCGTCCCTACGACAGTCCTCGCCATGCAGCATTTTGAAACCTTCCAAGCACGCATGGCCAACTTTGCAGTCGAAGTCGCAGTGCTCTCCCGTTTTCTATCGGGCAAAGAGATGAAAGAGACCCTACAACGCATACGCCAAGGAACGGTAGATATCGTCATTGGAACCCATCGCATCATCAGCAAAGATGTCTCCTTCAAAGACCTTGGATTGCTCATTATCGACGAAGAGCAAAGATTTGGAGTAAGAGCCAAAGAACACCTCAAACAGCTAAAAATAGGAGTGCATTGTCTTACCCTCTCTGCAACCCCTATCCCTCGCACCCTCTACATGTCTTTGATCGGAGCTAGAGAAATTTCAGTGATCAACACCCCTCCTCAAGATCGCCTACCCATCAAGACAATCATCGCAGAAAAAGACCCAGAACTCATCCGCAACGCTCTCTTGCGAGAGTTTTCTCGAGATGGACAGGCTTTTTTTATCCACAACCGTGTAGAAAGCATCTTCTCCGTCACAGAGCAAATCCAGAAGCTTGTTCCCGAAGCCAACATCGCTACGGGTCATGGACAAATGTCCACCGATGAGCTTGATGTCGTCTTCCACTCCTTTAAAAGCGGCCAAGCTGACCTGCTTATTTCAACCACAATCGTAGAAAATGGGATCGATATCCCCAATGCCAATACGATCTTGATCGACCGCGCCGATCAATTCGGAATGGCAGACCTCTATCAGCTGCGCGGTAGAGTCGGAAGATGGAACCGCCCTGCCTATGCCTATTTCCTCGTCCCGAAAGAAGACAGACTCCCTGAAGTCGCTAGAAAGCGGCTCTACGCCCTAATGGAAGCTTCAGGACATGGGGGCGGGATGAAGATCGCAATGCGGGATCTAGAGATCCGAGGAGCCGGAGATATTTTAGGAGTCCAACAATCAGGGCAGGTATCTGCCATTGGATTTCATTTATACTGCAAACTTCTGAAAAAAACGGTGGATTCTCTCAAGAAAAAAACACCCATTCACTTTACAGAAACCAAGATGGAATTCGGCTTTGATGCCAAACTCCCTGAAAGCTATATCCAAGAATCGAGCCTGCGTATGGAGATCTATTATCGCCTCGGCAACACGACAGCGCCTATCGATGTAGACGAGATCTTAGAAGAGCTCCAAGATAGATTTGGCCCCCCTCCTCCTTCAGTTCTCTTACTCTGTGCCATGACGCGCATCCGGATCATAGCATCGCAAAAACAGATCGCCCTTTTAAAATTTGACAAACTCACCTTTACCATAGAAAGATTGGCAAAAAAAACAACCCACCCCTTGCCTTCGATGAAAAACATCACCGCCTTTGAAACAGCAGTTCTAAATCTTTTATAATCGCCTTATTTCCATGAACTCTGCCACGCAAAAAATTCTGAGGGCCGTATTTTAAACCGAGCAAAATTCCCTTCATGAAGACTGCTTATTTCAATTTCAGCAATTTCAACAAAACGATTTCGATGCTCAGCAGGAACGTTTTCGCTGGCAAATTTTGCAATGAATTGGGAGCTTTTTAACTTATCCATCTTATTTCGAACCACTGTATGAATAGCTTGCCGAATGAGCTCGCGATACCGCACTCGTAATGGGTCCGGTTCTCCCATAGCTTCAAGAGTTGCTAAATAAAGTGAAGCTGAGCGTTCATAAGCCCAAACAAAAACGTCTCGAAAAAGTTCGATACGATTCAGCTCATAGATTGCAAGTAAGCCCTGTATGTAATCAGATTCTGGAACATCGACAAATGAGAGCGGACTCAAATTTTCTCGAATAAAAGGAATATTGCCCGTCAAACGGGAAACTCTCTTATTAACATCCAGAAACGGCTGCAAATAAGGCAAATGCACCATCAGGAAAAACGACTGTTCAAAAGGATTTTGGATGGCATTCGCCTTCTGGATGATTCGTTGAAAATATTCCTCGAGCAATTGAGGCACCTCAACGGGATGATACACTGATTTTCCAATTTTAACCGGTATCATTCTCAGCCTTCCGCATGCTTTTGGATCCATGAGTAAATTGTGAGAAAGAAGCCCATGAATATTTAAAATCGTATAGCGGTTAATACCAATCTCTTCAGCCATGTCTACAATAAATTCAATAGCCGCTTTGTGATTTAAGATCATTTGAGTATCCATCTGATTTTTTCCTGGAGCCTCTTCGCCAGTTGCAAGTAATTTTTCTGTTTCAAGTAGGGAGTAGGCGTTTCCTTCTAAACGGCTGGAATTCCAGGATAAATCAATCAAAAGCCGCTGATAGATTTTTCTTGCATAAGTTCCGGCAGGACGTCCTTTTTCTGCGCCGGCTCCTAATTTAAATAATTTTTCCGTAATCGATTGAGATAAGTAGAACGTTTTATTTGGTTCGTATGAATCCAAGAATTCTCTTCGATAGCTTACATGCGTACGCAACTGAATTGGAACTGATATCCTTTTACGCACTTCCTTTCCCTCTAAAGAAAGAGGGATCGTAAACGGTATTTCTGCAGCTCCAGCAGGTGTTAAGTTTTCTACAACTTGGTTGAAGTAATATTTGCTATTTCTACCGGAGCCTTCTATTCGCAAAATGCCAGATTTCACAAGAATAGATAACCTATATTGTACAGTTCTCCTTGGTATGACATCATTTATAGATTGTAGTAGTTCTTGTATGGAAATACCACCAGGATGACACTTGACAATCTCAACTAGATTTTCCATTTCTTTCTTTAACTTATTAGACATTTTTTTACCTTTGCTAAGTGTCAAGGAATTGCGCGATCACCTGCGTTTGCGCAACATCTCACCTTAATATTGCGCGATCATCTGTTTTTGCGCAAGATTCTGGAAAAATCGCGCACCTTTTTTTTGCTTTTATCGTTTGCATTTCCTCTGCTCGGTTAAAAAAACATGAGTTCTATCCTTCCCAAGCCTCAACAGCCAGGCTCCCCATGAACAAACTGCGTCAAAGTCACTTCCAAATAGTCTTTTTGCTTATAACACTTGATGATCTTTTTGTATTGCCTTTGGTACTCTCTTTGCAATGTCTGCGTTTCCAAAGAACTAGGATCAGCAATGAATCCGGGCAAGGTCATCAAGAGCGGATTAAAATCGGGGATCTCGCCTGTGCAGAAAGAAATCAGATGCTTGTTGATATACTCATACTCTTCTTGGATGTTAGCAAATCCATGAGATGGAGACTGTAGCCTACTTTCTTCTATTTGGCCCTTCCTGGCAAATAAGAGAGCATTGCGCTTTCCATAACCAAACAAGATTCCTAATAATTCATCGTGGCAATTGAGAATTTCTTGGAAGATGGGTTTTCCTTGCAGGCAATCTTCCAAGATTTTTTGTGACGTGATGTGACTGCCCAAAAGTCTTTTAAACTCCTCGATGTTTTCCTCTATCGTCTGTAAAAAGGATGGTTTATTGATCATGACAATAGTGATCCAACCGGGTTCTTTATTTTCTACTAAGGCATAATGAGAAGATGGGAATAGGTGTTTATATCTCTTCCACGTCTGCCAGCCTCTATACAGCCTTAGATTTTCCAGACGCATGCATTCAAAAAAAATCGAGGGAGCCCCTTTTGCCAAATAACCAGGAGTGATCTCAAGAAAAGAACAAGTAGACATAGGTTTGTTTCCAAATAGAACGTAGGAAGAAGAGGCTTGGTGCAAAGAACGAAAAAACCATTCTAGTGCTTCCTTGTCATTGTTAGACAAAGTTCTCAAAGTCTTGGAAATACCATGAGAAAAAGAGGTCCTTAAGACAAGCAAACCAACGACTGCTACTAAAAAAACAAGCCCCCATTTCTTCATATACCATTATTTAGAAGGACAGTTGGGATTTTTACATCTATTATCTAATGGACCATTAAGAAAACCACATCGCGGACACTTCCAATAGATACTCCAGTCATCCTGTAAGGCATTTGTAAAATAAGGCCCTCCTGCATCCATATACAAAGCCTCCGTCTTAAACCACCTGCCATAAACATGGATGAAAATTCCATTGGGTTCGATGTGAATTTGGCTGGGATGAACATAATTTTTTTCACAGGGACTAAAATCTTCACAAAACCCACAAGTCAAGCCCTGTAAAAACAGAAAAAATAAAAATCGGACATTTTTCATGAATGGGCCTCACAAAAAATTTGAGCATAGCAGCGAGCTTTTTTTCATTTCCATTTAAAAAAAATCACACGGCAGACACGCCAACATTGCGATGATAAGCACCTTTCACATGATGCTTTTGCAGCTGTCTTGATCTTTGCAAAATTGCAATCCCCTTTTCCACATGATCCGGCATGTATTTTTCATAGACAAATTCAGAGCTTTTCTTCGTTTTGATCCCGTTGGCATTCAAAGGCAAATCGGAAACGAGCAATAGCGCGCCGAGAGTGAACTTTCTTTTATAGCTTGCAGCAAATAATGTCGCACATTCCATCTCGATTGCTTGGGCTTTGGTATTTTTAAGGCGACTTTTAAACTCTTCATTAAACTCCCAAAATCGCATATTTGTGGTATAGGTAATGCCTATGTGGTAGTTAGACTTCCCTTCTTCTAATACATCGGTGACAGACTTTTGCATGAGAAAGTTAGCAAGAGCTGGAACTTCTGGAGGAAAATAAAAATCAGAGGTCCCTTCTCCGCGGATGCTAGCGACAGGCACCAAGTAATCTCCGACAACATATCTTCTACGCAACCCCCCGCACATCCCTAAAAAGATACTCGACTTAAACGGCAGAAAAGAACAAAGATCCACTACAAGAGCCGCTGCCGGGGATCCTATTTTAAAATCAAGGATGCTCACTTCTTCTTTAGGACAATGCGCTACTTTAAAGACGGATCCTTCGACAATTTTTGCATGACGCGTCTGAGAAAAATACTCCACATACCTCGGAAAATTTGTCAACAAGAGTGTAGGTTGAAACTCCTCCACACTGCATCCGGAATATCTCTCTAATGTCTCTTTTGCAAACTGCGCTTCATGCATTTCTACCATGACGATCTATCCTTATCTTCTTTATTGCTTATCTTCATATTAGTTTTGGCAGCTTTCACTGGCAATCAATTTTCTTTCTATTGACTTCTGTGAAGAAGAATTTTTACTATATCTAAAATTTTTAAAGGAGACTCTATGCTGACAATCCCTCAATGGGCTTACGCCCCACACAGGCATCTCGAACGGCTTTTTGACTCTTACCCCTTATTTCAGAAAATCACACCATATTGGCAAAAATCTCTATATGTTGCCTCCACTACCCTTGCTATCATAGGGATCGCTTCTTCTATCTTTTCCGGGGCCTGGTTTCAAGCGATCGCTTTTTTTACAAGCGCTGGCGCTTGCTATCTCAGCTATCATTACGTTCAGGAATACCTTCTGCAGAAAACCCTAAAAACACAAGTGGAAGAACTCTCTCTTACCAACGCCTCTTTGCAAAAAAACTTCAAAATACAAACCCAAGAACTCTCTTCAGCCAATGCGAACCTACGCACCCTCACCCAGCAGATCCAATCGGAAAATAAGAGGCTTGAAACATCAAATACACATCTCAAAACCCAGGTGGACTGTTTACAAAGGCAGGTAACAACCTTGCAACGTTGTATCGTAGAATTGTCAAGCACCTCCTCTTCTCTTAAACAAAGTGGTACTTTATTCGATGCTCGTCTTGCAGTGCTGGACTCTTCTATCATCAAGCTCAACCAACAACTTGTCCTATCCAAAAACTTGCCCAAAGAACTCCAAGACATTAGAAAAGCCCTTGATGCCCTAAAATCTGAAATCAATCTCCTAAAAAAATAATCTCTCTCCTTTAAAAAAAGGAGAGAGATTATTTTCTATGAGCGCGAAGAAGAACACGTTTCGCGAACAAAGGGCAATAGAAGAATCGAGACCAGCAAAGAAGCTGGCAACGACCAGAGGAACGTAAAAAACCGCGTAGACTCTTCTGTGATGAAAGCTTGTGGCAAAAAGAGCATGAACGTATTGAATAAAAACACCAATGTGTTCACTACTCCAATTGCTACCGCGCGGGTGTTGTCTGTCGACAACTCACTTGCACTGGTATAAAGCAACATCGAACCCGAAAGGAAAAACCCAATTCCAAAAGAGATCGCTTTGATAGGCAGGTAGGTCTTGATATCAAAGTGAGGAAGGTATAAACCCAAAATCAAAAAAATGGTGCCTGCTGCTAAAGTTACATGCGTCACCATAATTCTCGACTGTACGCGGTTGGATACCCAACCCCAAAAAGGAGTCCCAAGTCCAATCCCTGCAAAGATCACACCGCTAATGACAAGAGCGCTAGGAACTGGCACATCGTAGAATTCTTGTACTTTTAAATACCAAAAGCTGGCGTATGCAGCAAGCGCTCCAAATGAAGTTGCCGCACAGACTGCACATAGCCATATTTGAGAATTCTTACATACTAAAGACAAACTTTTTCCCAATGAGATCGGCTTTGTCTGCTTGCGAGATTCCGGGCTTCGGACCCATATAAGAGCACATACAAGCAAAAATAACCCGAGCATAGAAAGGTCTTGGTAGATCTTTTGCCAGGTCACCGACTGCAAAGCTAAAACTAAATAATAGTGGATAAAAGCCGCTAAAACGCAGGACAGCGATTGCGTAAGTCCGAACATGATAGGAAAGAGCTTTGCATTAAACCATTCGGAGATCAGCTTTGCTGCCGCTAAAAAAGCAAAGGAAGCACCGACTCCCTGGATAAAGTTAGAAATGCAAAACAAAAATAACGTTGTAGAAAATGAAAGAGCCAGATTCCCTATTGCCAAAAGAAACAGGCCAGAGCTAACAACCCAACGAATTCTATACCGATCTAATAAGTATCCTGCCGGGATCTGCATGCAAGCAAAGCCTACAATAAAAGAACCGACAGCATAGGTAACTCCGATACTACTTGCCTTTAAAGTCGATTGGATGGCCCCTGCAAATACAGATCCTGCCGTATTGAGAAAAAAACCATACACGACAAAAAAAGTCACGATAAGCCAAACGACAACTCCTCGAAATGAATTTTTCATAAGACCGCCTTAGTATCGTGCGCGATCAGTCATTTTAGAAAATTCCTTCCAAACCTCTACAGCTTCTGCGCGAAGAAGCTCGGTGCATTTGATTTTTCTATCTGCAATCTCTTTGCACATTTCCTTATAGTAGTCGACATCTGAAAAGTCTCCATACTGTTTTGCATCCTCTACTGTCGCTGCATAGTAGATTTCTTTGATGTGGGCCCAGTAGGCAGCGCAAAGGCACATGGGACAGCAAAACGCGCTTGTATAGAGGGTGCACCCTTCCAGATGGGGAGTTCCTAAAGCTTTGCCCGCATTGCGGATCGCATCGACTTCAGCATGACAGGTCGCGTCTTTGTTTTTCATAACCTGATTATAACCCTCTGCGATAATCTTGCCGTCTTTGACAATCACAGCACCGAATACCCCTCCGCTTTTCAATTCGACCCCAGCTTTACGACTGAGCTCGATAGCTCTTCTCATAAATTTTTCATGTTCCTTCATGTCCATAAAACGCCTCTTATTGTTGTAATATTCTTTTGTTCTTTCTGATAAATTCTATTGCAATAATCTGCAAGCAAAATACAATCTTCAGAAAAAAAGGATCTACTCTATTTATGAAATCCCCTATTTTCTTCCTCCTTCTTTCTTGTTCTTTTTTACTTGCTGAAGATTCTTCGCCTATAAGCCATGGCATCAGCTCCAATCCAGGAACTGTCAATATCACGACAGGTTCAGGCGATCTCGGCAAAGCTCTCCATCTACCGAATCCCTTTCGCTTAGGAGGACTATGGACTGCGGATGGCGACTATATCTTTGCAGGAGGCACAGGTCATGGCAGATGGAGTGGCAACAACCTCGCTATCTTAAGTCTTCTTTTTGACACGGAAAAGGCATCTCTTTGGAAACAGGGGCTATTTGGCGTTGAATTTCTGCAGTTCAACGGGATGGACTCGAATACGCAAGCAGGGTCGGTACAAGGTTTTGACGGCCTTACGGGTCCCAAACCTCTCGGCAGATCGGAGCTTTACCAACTTTGGTTCCGCCAGGCATTCCTTGAAGAAAAATTAGTCATTAGGATCGGAAAAATGGTTCCAACCTATGATTTTAATAATGTCCTCCGCCCTCTCCCGACAAAAAACGAAACGCTCTTCATCCCATCCGTTAGCGGCCTTCTCTACACCCCGATCTTCATCAACCCGGTAAACCTCGGAGCCATGCCAGGATACTACAATTCCGCCTGCGGCGTTGTCGCCAATATGGCCCTTACAGACGACTTCTATATGACCCTTGGTGCTTACGATGGCAATCTCGCCAGAGGTAAACAGACAGGAACTGAAGGACCTCATTTTAACGGCTACTATTTCTATGCTGCAGAAGCGGGATATGCATGGAGGTGCGGCATCCAAAAAAAACCCGGAGTTTTCGCCCTAGGCGCTTGGGCCCAAACTGGTAAGCTTACCATCCCTCATGTCTCCCAGCAAGGCACACAAGGCATATATCTTTTCGGTTCACAAAGACTATGGCTGCGCCATCCTGATCAAGACGACAGCGGGATTGTCGGATATTATCAACTCGGCTGGAACCGCGCCAAAACCCTTCCAGTCCATGAGTATTTGGGGGCGGGACTTACTGCTTTTGGCCTCACACGCGCTCGGGACTCTTTCGGGGTCGGTATGGCGCTATCCAAGCTCAACAAACGCCTCTTTGCAAGGCCTTCCGAGCTGATGTTCCAGGGATATTATCAAGCCCATCTATTTTATAATACATTTTTACAACCAACACTCACCTATATCCCCACCCCCGGAGCAGAACCCCATCTCCCCCAAACATGGATAGCCACACTGCAAGCTATCGCTCTTTTTTAAAAAAATCCGCTTTTCCCGCTCGTCAACACTTAATGGTTTTGTTAATTATTGACAAGCAAACCTCTTTTCTAGCTTGCCAATATTTAACAATTTTGTTAAATATTAAGGCGTTGCAAAAAAGGTTTTTTTTTATGAATCCGTTTAAATTTGGCGCTCCCGTTGAAGGAGAATACTATCTACCGCGGCCCGACTTGGACAAGCTGGTGTATCAATTTCTTTCCAATCGCATTCACGTCGTTTTAATCGGTCCTCGCCGATTTGGAAAAACATCTTTTGTATTTAATTTACTAAGAAAGTTAGAAACTGAAGGATATACAGCTCCATTCATTGATATCTTCAACATCACTTCTCATCGTGATTTTCTCCAACAAATACTGCGAGCTTTAAAAACAAAAAAAACCTGGACCGATAACGCCAAAGGATGGTTATCCAGCTGGAAACCGAAAATTTCCGCTGATGTCGACCACTCCACAGGCCAAACATCATTTGGACTCTCCATTGACCACAGCAACTCAGAAAAAGACGTCAAAGAGATGATCCAAGATGCTCTTGCAAGCCTGGCAAACTTAGGCAACAAGGTTGTTTTAGTCATTGATGAATTCCAAAAAATTACAGAACTCAATGATGGAGGATGGCTTGAAGCCACTTTACGGACTCATATGCAACAGCTTCGCAACACCTCTTTTTTATTTACAGGGTCGAAAAAAAGCCTGATTTCAGATATGTTAAACAATTCTTCTAGACCTCTTTACAGATCCTGTCAATGCATTGATTTCCCTTCTTTTGGAGAAGAACTGACCGATTGGGTGATTCATCGCTTTGCTGCAGCAGATATTTTAGTAGACAAAGAACCTATCCGCATCTTAAGAAAAATGGTCCTCGACACTCCCAACTATGTACAGATGGTCTGCTTCCATCTTGTGGCTGCTGGATATAAAAAAATCGGAACAGAAGAAGTAAAAGAAATTTTAAAAAGCGTCGTTAGACAAAACGCTTATGCTTACCAAACTCTTTTAAACTCCCTCTCTCCCTTACAACAAAGAGTGTTGCGTTTAGCTGCCATAGAAGGCAAACAGATTTTCTCCAAAGAACTACTCAACAGATATGAAATTCCAAGCGCCCCGGCATTATCCTCTTCTATTCGAGCTTTAAAAGAACGAGGCATCCTCGATGAAGAAGGGACAGGAAGAGGGACCGTGACTTTTGATGATCCCTTATTCGCCATCTGGCTACAAAATTCTTTTCAGATACAGTAACCAGCTCGTAAAATGGGATTGCAAACAATACCTTTCTAAATCACAATGTCTCTTATTTATTGTTAAGGAAAAAAAATGGCACAAGTTAGCACAAGCGATGTACGAGCAGGGCTCAAAGTAGAAGTAGAAGGTGAACCTTATACCGTTGTCTCCAACGAATTTGTAAAACCTGGCAAAGGCCAGCCTTTTAACCGCATCAAGTTAAAACATTTGTTAACAAATAGAGTTGTGGAAAAAACTTTTAAATCTGGAGAAAAGCTGGACCTTGCCGATGTAGAGGAATGCAAAATGCGCATGCTCTACAAAGAGGCAGACGGCGTTGTATTCATGGATGATAAAACCTTCGACCAATTCACAATCTCCTTAAAAACCATCGGAGACAAAGAAGCATGGCTTATGGAAGAAGTCATTTATGATATCATCCTCTATCGAGGAGAGCCTATTGATGTACAACCTCCTACATTCATGGAAATGAAGATCGTAGACACCCCTCCTGGAGTCAGAGGAGATACTGCATCCGGAAGAGTGTTAAAACCTGCAACTACAGAAACCGGAGCAAAAATCCAAATTCCTATCTTTGTAGAAGAAGGGGAGAAAATAAAAGTGGATACACGTACCGGAGAGTATGTCTCCCGCGTATAAACGACAAATACTCCAAGACCGCGCAGCCATGCTAGCCAAGGCGCGGTCTTTTTTTGCCAGTAAAAGCATTCTAGAAGTCGACACCCCGATACTCAGCCATTCAGCCCCCATCGATGAACATATCGACGTGATGACTGTTTCGATAAACAATCAAGAGCAAGGCTATCTACACACCTCTCCTGAATATGCGATGAAAAGACTTCTGTCTATGGGAATGCCTGACATTTACCAACTAGGGCATGTATTTCGAGCAGGAGAATACAGCAAACGCCACAACCCTGAATTTACTATGGCGGAGTGGTATCGGATAGGTATGAGCTTTTCTTCATTTATTGAAGAAACCCTAGAATTCATCCATCTTTTTTTAGGAGAGCTTCCCTCCTCCTCTCTTTCCTATAAAGATGCTTTTTCCCGCTATACTGGCATCGATCCATTCGATGCATCGGAGCAAGAGCTTTTAGCCTATCTTATCTCCCAAGGTACCGATCTCGCCTCTTCTGACTGCGATAAAGACGCCCTCCTCTCTTTAATATTGGGAACGTATATCGAACCCCATCTTGGAGATCAAGAGCTGACAGTTTTAACAGACTACCCCAGCTCACAAGCAGCGCTTGCGCGCACCTATGACAAAGAAGAAATCACCGTCGCAGCTCGCTTTGAAGTCTATTATCAAGGCGTCGAGCTTGCCAATGGCTATCACGAGCTAACAAACGCCCAAGAACAAAGAGCAAGACTTAAAGAAGCCAATGAAAAAAGGGCTCTCCAAGGGAAGCCCACGCTCCCTCTAGATGAACATTTTCTCTTGGCTCTAGAATCTGGACTTCCCGACTGCTGCGGCGTGGCTGTAGGCTTTGACCGCCTGATGCAACTCAAGCACCAAGCTACGTGCCTTGGCAATATTCTTCCTTTCTCTTGGGATTCTATCTAAATCCACTTCTGAACAATAGGATAACGCCTTCCTATCTGGAAAGCTTTCTTCGAAACACGCAGTCCTAATGCAGCTTGCTGTCTTTTATATTCTGCGGCATCCATTCTACGCAGCAATGAAAGAACCTCTTTTTCATCCAAACCCCATCGAAGAGCCATTTCTTGACAAGAGAGCTCTTCTTCTAGATAGCCTACGATCACTTTGTCGAGGATCTCATAGGGAGGCAGTGTATCGGAATCCTTTTGGTTAGGACGCAGCTCTGCCGATGGGGGTTTTTCGATAGTAGAAAGAGGGATGATCTCCTGCTTATGGTTGATCCACAGAGCAAGAGCATATACCTCAGTCTTCAGCACATCAGCAAGGACGCCAAGAGCCCCACACATATCTCCATAGAGGGTACAATACCCTAAGGCAAGCTCGCTTTTGTTCCCCGTGTTCAAGACTAGGTATTTATGTTTATTTGCAAAAGCCATCAAAAGAACTCCCCGGATCCTCGCCTGAAGATTCTCTTCCGTGACGTCTTCTTTTTTGCCTTGGAATGCCGACTGTAAAAGACTTAAGAAACTTTGGAATGGGGGTTCAATCGGAATTTCCAGGCATTCGATCTGCAAATGCCTTGCTAAGTCCTTTGCATCAATGCTACTTGCTTTTGAACTATAGCGAGATGGCATGGCAATGCCTACCACATTCTCCTTTCCAAGCGCCTCTACTGCGATGCAAGCAACGACTGCAGAGTCAATTCCTCCTGAGAGGCCAAGGCAGGCTTTTGTATTGCCTGTCTTTCGAAAATAATCGCGCACTCCAAGCACAAGTGCTTTATAAAGGTCTTCCATAAGATGAAGCGCTTCTCGGGCCTGCAGATGGGAAGATCCCAGGTCAACAAGGAGGGTCTCTTCTTCAAACCCGCAAGCTTGCGCTACAAGCCTTCCCTCATGATCAACACAAAAGCTATATCCATCAAAGATCAGCGCATCATTGGCCCCCACCTGGCAACATAAAAGCACTGGACATTGCAATGAGAGGGCCGCCTTAGCTCCGACTTCAAGACGCTGATGTGCTTTTTTCTGGTGATAGGGAGATGCTGAGAGGTTGAGCATACAATCCAACGATTGCGAAGCAAATGCTTTTACCGGATCTCGATCATATCCTTCAAAACCTACATATCCAGCATGCTGCCATAGATCTTCACAGATCGTAATGCCGATTTTTTTCCCCCGATGCTCCCAAACAGAGACATCTCTTCCTGGAGCAAAATAACGCCTTTCATCAAACACATCATAAGTAGGCAGCAGCCATTTATCATGGAAGCCGAGCAGCCGGCCATCGGAAAAAACAGCAGCACTATTATGAAGAGGCTTGCCAAAATTATCGGGATTTTTTCTGATCGTCCCTACAACAACAAACAACCCATGAGACGCTCTGCCGATCTCTTCTAGAGCAGATTCTACTTTCTTCAGAAAAGCATCATGGAGAAGGAGATCTTCTGGGGGGTATCCGCAGAGGGCAAGTTCGGAAAACAGAACCCCGTCTGCTTGCATCTTGCGAGCCTCATCCATAGCGCCTAAGATCTTGCCTGTGTTACCGGACACATCGCCTACGAGATAGTTAAGCTGAGCTAGCAAAATACGCATAGAAGCCATCCTTTTGCCCTCTGTTATACCCATTGACAGGAAATTACGACAACAGGCATTCTAAGACGCCCTTGGTGTTGTTATAGAAATAAGGAGAAATTTCCATGAAAAAAGCGACTTTAAAAGTACATACAGAAAATATTTTACCCATCATTAAAAAATGGCTCTATTCGGAAAAAGATATTTTTATTCGAGAACTCGTCTCCAACGCCTGTGACGCCTTGCATAAATGCCGCGTGCTAAGAGACCAAGGCATTGCGTCTATTCTTGATGAAGAACTTAAAATTGAAATCACCATTGATAAAGAGAAAAAGCAACTTCTCATCGCAGACACCGGGATCGGGATGACCGCTGAAGAAGTAGAAAAATATATCGCCCAAGTAGCTTTTTCCGGCGCTGAAGAGTTTGTAGGCAAATACCAATCTCACAATGAAAAAGACCAGATCATCGGGCACTTCGGCCTTGGGTTTTACTCGGCGTATATGGCAGCAAAGCAGGTCTCGATCCAAACGAAGTCATACCAAGAAGATGCCGAAGCTGTCTTCTGGACTTGCGATGGCAGCACAGAGTACCTGATAGAAAAAGGCTCCCGCATGGAAAGAGGAACAGAGATCATTCTCGACATCGAGCCTGAGAGCGAAGAGTTTTTAGAAGAATCGAAACTGCGCTCGGTGTTGCAGCACTATTGCAGCTTCCTCCCCTTTCCGATCTATTTAAACGGCCAGCACATGAACAGCAAAGAGCCTTTATGGCTTAAGCCTGCTTCGCAATGCACCAAAGAAGAATATCTAGAGTTTTATAGATCTCTTTACCCTATGGACCCCGATCCGATATTCTGGATCCATTTGAATGTGGACTACCCATTTCATTTAAAGGGGATTTTATATTTCCCTAAGATCCACAAAAAATACGACTGGACGCAAAGCAATATCAAGTTATTTTGCAACAGGGTCTTTGTCTCGGAAAGCTGCAAAGATCTGATCCCCGACTATCTCATGGCTCTTAAAGGCGCTATAGACAGTCCAGACATCCCTTTGAACGTCTCAAGAAGCTACCTGCAGATGGACCGCACTGTAAGGCAGCTTTCTACCCACGTCTCAAAAAAAGTGGCAGACCGTCTGCTCAGCCTCTATTCAACAGAAAAAGAGACATTTCTCGAGCACTGGCCCGACATTGAACTGATCATCAAACTCGGAATCCTACAAGATGAAAAATTCTATGAAAAAGCCAAGGATTTTCTTGTCTGGAAAAACACAAAACAAGAGTGGCTCACACTAGAAGAATACCTAAACCGCCACCAAGAAGCCTACAAAGGGAAAGTCTTCTACACTTCCGACGAAAAACACGCTTCCTTCTTGTCTCTTTACGAACAAAAGGGGATCGAAGTGCTCTGTAGCAGCTCTCCGGTAGACTCTCCGGTTATGAACTACTTAGAAGAGAAGCACTCTCAAGTTAAATTCCAAAGAGTCGATGGCGACATCGACGAGCTGATCCTCGATAAGACCCGAGAAAAAACGCTGCTCGATGCAGATGGGAAAAGCGAAGCTTCAAAAATCGCAGATTGCATCCGCTCTCAACTAGACAAAGAAATCGAAGTCGAAGCCAAAAGCCTCGCATCTGATTCTTTACCGGGCTTTGTGATGATCAGTGAAGACCTGCGAAGACTGCGAGAGACAATGGCGCTTTCTCAACAGATGATGCCCCCTTCTCTTTTTGGGAAAAGGACATTTGTCGTGAACACAAACCATAAATTGATCTCAGCTCTCCCTATTTTAAGCCAAAAAGACCCAGAATTTGCAAAAGACTTGGTCTTGCAAGTCTATGAGCTCTCTTTGCTCTCTCAGAAGGAACTCGATCCTGCACAGCTTTCAGGGTTCATCAGCAGATCCAACCGCGTGCTCGAGAAACTCACGGAGACGATGGCGTAAGAGCCTCTTGGAGCTCTTCTTTTAAAGAAACCTTTGGGGTAAGATAGATCAAGTCGATCTGCTTACCCTTATGGTTGAAAGCCTCTACATAGCACGCACCTTTATCCAAAGTGACAAGACAGCAGTGATTAACAGAAGCCCTGCGTGCTAAATACCAACGCGGAGTCGTCTTTCTCGGCGCAACCCCCCAACACCCATCACCCATATAGACCACTCCCTCCTCATCTCTTTCCTCTTCTTTAATAGGATATGTTCTTTTATATGCATGGTTATGGTGCTCAAAGGCCACCTGCAGATGATACTTCTCGAAAAGAGGAACCCAATGATTGCGGATCTTGACAGGAGTCTGCCCGTCATAGGGATAGACAGCAGGATAGGCGCTGATATGATAGGCGGCAATCTTTAACGACACCTCTTTGCGCCTCTCCAGCGCTTCTTGAAGCCATGCAGTCTGCTCGCCTTCGATAGGAGCCCAGTGGTTGGTATCCAGCAAAAATAAAGAGCATCGCGACCCAATATCTACTGCTCGATAGGAAACAATCTCTTGGCCTACAGGAAAAAAATCAAAAAAAAGCGGTTTGGTCTTTTGATCCCCGTAGACAAAACTCTTTTTCTTCTTAAGGTCATGATTTCCGAGCACGGGGACAATCGGAATCAATCTACCGTCTGCAGTGACCATCGACTTTTTCCACTCTACAAAAAAGGTATTCCATCTTTTTATCTCCCAATCTTTTCCTTTAAAAAGAGCAAAAATCCCATGGGTATATGCAATGTCTCCTCCCATCACAACAAAATCGGGGTTCTTTCTCGCAACAGCGGCATTCATCGCCCGAAACCGGGATAAATAGCGGTAGGCATCCCCTCCTACGGCAAATACAATTTTTTTCTGAGGATCCAGCGTCCGGAATCGGTATTCCTTCCCCTTCCCTATCCGAAACCCATAAGTAGCTCCCGGCTGCAGAGAATCAAGCTCTACGGTATGAACGGCTACCTCATAGCGATCGATCCGTGATTGCGACCCTTCTGCTTCTTTCCATTCTTTTTGGCCAGTCTCTCGATAAAATATTTTAGAAGAGCCATCACTAAGATCCGTATGCCAATGGATAGAAATAGAATGCGTAGGGTCTGGTCCATAAGTTAGATATAAAATCTCAGGATCTAAACAGACCCCTAACCCGCATCCCATTGCCAAAAAAATAAAACATACCCTCATCCACATATTGCAAACCTCCTCCACTGAGCATCTTGCGACTATAAGAGATCGGAGACTCTTCCCGCAAGAAATATCCACAGAAGTAAACTAATTTCTTTAAATTACGTATAGTAAATGTTTTACTGTTTATTTTATGCAAATATAATTATAATTATTATCAGATTTTAATTATCATTTGGTTTAATTATGAGCATGGAAATAAAAAACCTTCAACTTTATGGAGACTCCTCAGCAAAGAATCTCTTATCTTTGCGCTGCCAGCCCCACAGAGAAGAACTCCAAAATACATTAAATCCGGATATTACAGAACTATTTGCAACAGATTTTTTTAAAAACACAATCCTCCCACAGCTTCGTTTCCAAACAGACGATTCTTTACAAGTGAGGATTTTAGAGAGTTCTTTGCACATTGAAGTGTTAAGAGACAACAATTCCATACAAAGCCTCGACATCGGCCTTAAAGGACAATCACAAAAGCTCAGCACGCAAATCTTAAAGAAAGCCAATGACATTTACGAGCGCTGCATGCGGGAACCTTCTCATGCTAATGCAGGGACGGAAATAGATCAACTTCGAGAACAGATTGAAGGTCTACAAAAACAGCTAGAAAGGCTCGAGAAAAAACACCCTGTAAAGCCTGAAAGGCCAACACCTGGAGGACACAGGCCCGTGCACTCTGTAGAAGCTTATGCTATTTCCGACCACCACGACACCTCTTCTATGGACTCCGATGCGTCATCTGAAACTTTCGATTCACATTCTTCTCAAGGCACGCAAACAGACGAAGACTTGGAAGAGTCTTTAAGAACATCTTCTTTACCTCATAAATACAGACCTACACCTCTCGACGATGTTTCTCCTTATGCTACGCAAACCGATCCAAAACACTGCACAGATGTCAGCTGCGGAGAAGACGCTCTTAACACACCTCTTCCCTCTATGGAGTTTTTATCCCAGGCCCTATCCTTAGCAAATACCCTTAATGCAGACCCAAATAACAGAGAGATGACCGAAGAGGATATGGCATCTTTTACAGCGCTTCCTTTAGAGATCAAAAATAAAACTTTTTTTCATTTGTACCTTCTAGAAATGCCAGAAGAGAAAAACTGGAAGCTCGGAGAAGAATATTTCTGCCAACAAAACGGGCATGAATCATCAAATGAATTCAGAGCAGAAGCCCTTCGCAGAGCTGTTTTATTCTACATGACCCTGCACTTGCAAAAAAATGAGGATAAGCCGCTTGAACTTCTTGCTACATTCCAAGAGCTCCCTCAAGAGATCCAATGGGAAATCCATCGCCACACATGGCAGCTTGCAGCACCGAAAGATACTGTAGTGGATGATCGATACGGAGAATATGCTTTCTTATCGGAAAACGGGCATGAGACGACCAATGCGATCCGCGCAGAGGCAATCCATAGGTATCTGATTGAAAATGCTATTGAAGTGGAAAGAAGCATGCTCTTTCAACAGATCCAAGAACTACAAAATAAAATACAAGGGCTGGAAACTATACTTCGCAGCCCTGTATAAAGTGAAGCTCTGTAATTTCTTACAGAGCTCATCATTTATTTTGTTGAATCTGTAGATTCTTCGGATGTGCTTTCTGCGGAAGACTGGACATCGGTGATCGCCGCTTTCAATACTTCGATTTTGGCGCCATCCACCATTTTTAAGATAACGGTCTGCTCTTGCACCTTAGCAACGGTACCTACGATTCCCATCGCAGTGACCTTGTCGCCAGTTTTCATAGAGCCTCTTTGTTTTTCCATTGTCTTTCTGCGTTTTTGCTCTGGTCTCCACAAGATGAAATAGAAAAAAACAAGCGCAATCGCAATCATGATCAGCGTTTGTGAAACTCCCCCTTCTTTTCCAGCCGGAGCGGCATCGGCGCCGTCAGCAAAAAGAGCAGCAGAAAATAGCAAGGGTGAAACACCCAAAAGACAGGTTATTTTTTTCATGAACTACATCCTTACGTGTTAAAACAAACCCCTTTACGGTCCACATTATCCACCGCGTCGGGGCACCTTAAACACCAGAGTATCTGTCAGGACTGACATTAATCGCAATAAGAAAAATCACTGTTTTTTTCGCAAAAGGACCATGTTTTCTACGTGCACCGTATGAGGAAACTGATCGACCGGTTGTATGTGCAGAACTTCATATCCTTGCGCACAGAATTTAAAACAATCTCTTGCTTGGGTCAGAGGATGGCAGGAAATATATAAAATCTCTTTAGGGTCATAAGTAAGCACCAAGAAAACAGCCTCATCGGACAAACCCGTTCTTGGAGGATCGAGCACAACTAGATCAGGGTTAGTTTGCGGAGCTTTTTCTTTAAGAACTTCAGCCACATCCCCCTGGTATACCTTGAGATGCTCTACACCATTTACCTCTTGATTGACTCTTGCATCGAATACGGCATGGGGATTCAGCTCGATAGAGATCACTTCTTCAGCAAGGGGGGCAAAAAGAACCCCCAGAGTCGCCGTCCCTGCATAGAGATCCCAAATGCTCTTTTTTTTATCAAAGCCTACAAGCTCCAAAGCTCTGCTATACATTTTTTCCGCCTGGCGCGGATTTGGCTGAAAAAATGCGGTTGGGCTGATTTTAAAGGAATACGTTTTCTTAAAACTTCCTGCTGCGATCTCTAGATGTTCGAGAATATGGTCGGGCCCAGCAAGATGCATTTCAAAAAATTGGGTTGGCGATCCTTTAACCGCCTGCTGGATACGCAGAAATATGCTTACCCTCTTCCCAAGAGCCTCCTGAATTTTTTCGACAAAAGAGTCTAGATCCGCTCTTTTGGGAGCATCTTCAGGATGGCCGGATACCGTAAGAAGAACCATCTTATCCCCTGTCCTCTTCCCTTCCCTCAACGTAAGAGTCCGCAAACAGCCGCGGTTTTTAAAAGGATGAAAAGCTGTAAGCTCTCCATTTTTCCACCACTGGTATACAATTCTGAGCACAGAGACAAACCATGGCGGCGTTAAGTGGCATTCTGAGAGAGTTTGCACCTTCCCTTTAGTCCCTGCCATCATAAGTCCTAAAAACCTGTCTCCAGCCGCATTTTGAGAAAAGGTATACTCCATCTTATTGCGATACTGCCAAATCGACTCGGAAGGCAAGATAGGATCAATTTTGGTCTTTTCAGAAATCAAAGGAGCAAAGAGAGTTTGAATATGCTCTTGTTTTTCTTGTAGTTGTTTTGGGTAGGAAAGCGCTTGCCAAGCACAGCCCCCGCAGCTATCTGCATGGACGCACGGGGCTAATACTCTATCGGGAGAGGGGCGAATAACCTCTGCAAGCCTTCCTGCATAGGCCCCTTTTCGTTTCTTTCCTATCCTGACTTCAGCAAGATCTCCAACAATGGCAGCCGGCACTTCTACCTTGGACCTGGGCGCTATAGGTGTTTTTTGGAAATACCCTACCCCAAATCCTTTAGGAGAAAAACGCTCAATGGGAATCTGAATTAGAAGATCTTCTTGTTTTGCCATAGCCTTTTATGGTAGCCGGCTTTAGCAAAAAAGCGAAGAGAAAAAGGAGGACAAAGCATCCTCCTTAACTTGAAAGTCTACTTCTTTTTTTGGGGCACTTTGGCTGTTGCTTTCTTTTTAGCGGGCGCTTTTTTCACGCTCGTTTTTTTGCCATTGCCTTTTTTCTCTGCCGAGATCGATTCCTTTCTATATTGTTTTGCTGTCTTTTCAAAGTGAATGGAATTCACCCGTACTCTTTGTGCTGCTGTCTTATTTCCCTTCGCTGACTTTTCCAAGTCTCGAAGAATTTCTGAAAGCAGCTCTTTTAAAAGGGCCGTCGTATCTTTAAGAGCCATATTTCTCTCCTATAAAAAATAAAATATTACTTCTCTATGTCCATATGCCTTTTTCAGATATTCTTCAAGTTGTTTTTTATCTGAAAAAAACATCTTTTTTGCTACCCTAAGTTGAAAAGGGTGAGGAACCAATGCACTTTTTTATTCATGGGCAATATGTAACGGAAGCAGAAGCTAAAATCTCCGTACTCGACCTCGGATTGATTCGCGGCTACGGGGTGTTTGACTATTTGCGTACCTACGGAGGCCGCCCATTCCACTTGCAGGAGCATCTAGAGAGGCTTTTTTATTCTGCAAAGACCGTCGGCATCCCCATCCCTTACAGCCGAAAAGAGATCGAAACCATCGTAGAAGAGCTGCTCCACCGAGGGGGCTATCCCGAATCCAGTCTGAAAATCATCGTCACAGGAGGCGTCAGCCCCGATCAGCTTCTTCCAAAAGGGAACAGCTCTTTTATCGCTTTTGTCTACCCTCATAAACCTTATCCTCAGGAATTGCATACGCAAGGGATCCGAACTATTACAATCCAGCATCCCCGAGTGTATCCCTGCTGTAAAACCTTACAATATCTTCCTGCTATTGTTGCTTTAAAAGACACCGCCTCTTCAGGAGCCTTGGAAAGCTTATACCTCAACCCCAACCAAGAGATTCTGGAAGCTGCAACGAGTAATTTTTTCGCTTGCAAAGAAGGCGTGTTAATCACCCCTCCGATGGACGGGATTTTAGCCGGCATCACTCGGGAGGTGATCCTCAAGATCTGTTCTTCTCATATTCCCATTGAAATCAGACCAATCCCCTACGCAGAGATCCCGACATTAGAAGAGGCCTTTCTCACGGCCAGCAACAAAGAAGTGATGCCTGTAGTCCAAATCGATGATCTTCCCATCGCCAATGGAAAGCCGGGAAAAATCACAGAGAAGATCCAAAAGCTCTTCTTAGAATATACAAAAAATGCCGCCTGGGAAGATCTCCCTATTTCGCGCCACTTGTCATAAAATCACTGACCACCCTGCCCCAGCCCTGCTTTTTCCCTCGAAGGACCTCTCGGAAAGTGCTTTCTTGAAATAGATTCTCGACCTCAGCTTCCTTCATCTCTTCTTTTGTCGCAAATCCAACGCAGAGAAGCAGCTTCGGCACATCGGCTCCTAAAAGCGTTTTCCAAACCTTCCAGCAATAAGCAGAATCTCGGTTCTTATAGGCTATTTTTTCCAAGTGCTGTTCTAAGAAATCCTCATAGCCGGGTGTCACATCGTAAAGAAGATAGACCCAGTAAGGGCGCATTTTCTCCAAATTCTCCGGATGCAATGAGGCTTTTTCGAGGACGCGGTGCAAAGAAAACAAAGAGAAAGAAAGGGACGTTTCCAATAGATTCTGGCCTCGCAAAGGCCCCTCATTTCGAGTCGTTGGAAGATAGAGAGAAAGTTTGCTTAAGTCTTCTATAGGCATAAAGAGGGCAAATTGCGGGTTTTCTAAATCTTCCACCACGCATACACGAAAATTTTTGATCTTTTTTTGCAGCGTCTGCAGATCCTGTTTTTTCTCTGTTTCATAGAGCTCTTTTTTGCCAAACTTCACAAAATCTTCTTGAATCAGGCAATAGTCCGCAGCCTCAACAAAAAAAATACTGATCCCCGCAAGCCAAAAAAAACACCATTTCATAGAGAGCTCCCTTTTTTAAATCTGATATATTTTTTTTTATTTTTTGGAAATAACGGTTTTGCGCTTTTCTTTATCGACAATCAAAAACCCTTTTTGATAAACTACGTCCGTTTTGTTGATCTTTACTATTTTTACAGTCTGTCCAATCCTAACGGATCCCAGATAAAGAAAAAAAATCTTAAGGACAACGCGAGAATGTATTTTAAGGAGTTTGTATGTCCCAAAATAAGAAGCTGTATGTGGGAAGTCTCCCCTATAGTCTTACAGAAGAAGAACTAAAAGAGATTTTTGCTCCTTTTGGTTCAGTTGTATCCGCACGTATCATCACAGACAAAATGACCGGGAAATCCAAGGGATTTGGTTTTGTGGAAATGGAAACGCAAGATGGAGCTCAAAAAGCGATTGAATCAATCCATGGCGCTGAAGTTCAAGGTAGAACTTTGATCGTCAATATTGCCCATCCAGAACAGAAAAAAACCGGTTTTTCCCGTCCTGAAAGACGAAGAGACTCCTGGCAAAAAAGTTTCTCATAAGCGCTAGCTCGAGGGACCCTTTTTCAGGCTGCAAACGTAAGTTTGCGGCCTTTTTTATTTTCCGCTTATCCTCCCAGTCGCAACTCGTTAAAACTCAATAACGACAGTAACTATCCACCGTCACTGGAAAATCTTTTATTGAAATTTACAATCGAAATAAAAAAAAATTTGATAAACTAAGGGTATTATAACTAGTTATTATAACAATACTCTTATGGCGAATCCTTTAGATTCTAAAAGCTCTTATTTTGCCCGTATTGCAGCCGACGGGAAACCATCTAAACTTGTACAAGTAAAACTTCAAACGCCCATCCCTGCAGATCTTGTACGAAGAACACTCAGTCAGATTAACACAACAGAGGATCTTTCCTCTCGTTCTATCATACAGATAACTCAAACAGGAGATACCCTCACCGCAACAGTGGGCGAAAAAACAATCTCCTTACAGCAATCAAATCTCCCTTTAGAGAATGTCAAAGTCACCCTCCTCCCCTCATTTTCTTCAGAAGCAACAGCTACCAGAGCCAACTACATCCTCCACTCTTATCAACAGTTTTTTGTAGGAAAAAGCACCGGATGGGAGCTTTGCGGTCGTCTTGTGCTTGCAACCCTTGCAATTCTATGCTCAGGCATCATCTTTGGAGGAGGGTATCTTGCATACCAAGGACTGCAATCCTACTCTACCCATGTCCGACAAAAAAGAGAAGAGTTAGAAGCCCTTCTTGGCAGCAGAGTTCCCACAGGCCTAGATGGCCTTATGGCGACAATGCAGGTCTTACTAAGGATTGCTAAACACAGCCATGCCTCTGACAAGCTCACCGCTTCATTAGACCATGCAATCCAAAACACTGCTTCCCTCCAAAAATACATACAAGGATCGATATCAAAAGAAGATTTTGTTAACGAAGCAATGATAGGCTGCCGAACAGCTCAAAAAGAGAACCCCTTCATCCTCCCCTGTGGATTTTATTTTGGAGAGGAGTACCAACCTGCCATCTTAAAAATCTACCAAGATGGAGACAATTTTATCGTAGAAAAAGAGATGCTTTTAGCTGGCGGGTTCCAAGCTCTGGATCGAGTCCATGCTGTCCAGACATTTCGGTTTGATCAAGAAAAGCATGTAAAGCTGGCTCTTGGCATGCTAGCAGATCTACAGCATCCAACACTGCTGCCATCTCCCATACTCCAAGAAAAAAAAGAGCAAGCAGCGCTTCTTGGGATCTCTTTAGCCCCCCCCCCAGAAGCTCAAGCCCCTACTCCTCAAGACCTGCTGATGCAGACTTTTATGTCTTGTAGAGCTACACTGGCCTCTTCGGAAACTTCAAAGACCCCCTCTCAAGAGCCTGCTCATCTTCTTCCTCTACTCTTCGATGGCATCCCTGGAGCTAAAGAGATTGGCTTTGATGATAAGGTGATGCTATTAACTCACCTCGCAGGAGAGTCTGCCAGGTCTCTTCTAAAATATAGCTCTGCTTTAAGCGAAGAGGAAAGAGATCGCTACTTCTCCTCTCTTTCTCTGCGGCTTGGAGATCTTAAAAAAAGACTCAACAAAATCGCTCCCGGCGCCGGAGATGCGATCATACAACGGATAGAAACTCATGCAGCGCGCCAAAAACAAAAAGCTCTTCTATCTCGATTGCACGTGCAAGAAGAAGCCCGAATAGAAACCTTCCAAAGAGATCCAAGTCTTAAAGTCCCTCGCATCTCTTGGACCCTTCCCGCTGTGGTCGAAACGAAAAGCCAAGCCGATCTTCCGCAAGCACAAGGGATCTCTCGCTCCACCCAAGTCCATCTCAAAAAACTGCAAGAGCTCTGCAATAAAGGCTCTCCCTCTTCTGAAGAGGCTTCCCAAATCCTGAAGCACATGCAAGCGATGCTCAAACATGGAGATACCCTCCTCGATAACAAGAGCTATGCCGAGGCAAGGATCTGTCTTTCTGCTCTTCTTTCCGCAACGCCTGCTTCTTGCGATGAATTTTTTGAAAACTTCACCCAAGAGCAGCTCTCTCAATATAGCAGCCAGCTGACAGACACCTGCAAACTGCTCTTCGAAGCCAAATTCCGTCTTGGTAATATGAGCTGCAATGCCAAAGAACTGGTTGGCTTCTGCTGGGTACGCTGCCTTTTAACAAAAATGCATCTTAATCAAATAGAAAAACTGAAAATGCGCCTTATCACACAAGGGCCAGACGCAGAGAGGGAGAAGTGGGCGAAACTGCTCTCTTCTGCAAGAGAGACAACCCCAGAGCGCATGCAGGAAATAGGAGAGAAAGCAAAAGCCTTTTCACCACAAGAACAAAAGCTCCTCTCCACCTTTGGATTTCTGCCTCGCCTCAAACAAGTCGAAGAAGCTCTATTTTTAGATCCCTATTTGATGCCTTCGCTAGATCCAAGCCTTGCAAAAAGAGCGTATGAGATCCAAAAACTATGCAACGAGGTAGAGGAAGGATACTTTTATGCTAAGCCTTTTCCAGATGAAACCTACCAAAGCTGCCTACAAGCATTTTATACAGGTCTTGGCACAACACCCCCACAGTCCTTGCAATGGAGTGGAGAAGGCGCTCTTCCGGATGCTCTTTGCAACTGGCAGCAGCAAGAGTTTTTCATGCAGGCAGCCTTTCATCCAGAGCATAGCCTATACCTTGCTTTCTCAGGTCGAGCCGACCTAATCCAGTGGTATCAAAGAACACAGATAAAAGCCTCTGAGATGGTCCCTGATCCGGACGATGAAGAAGGAAGAATCCAAGCCATCCAGGCAATCCAAGAAGCCGATTTAAGAAAGTCTCTTGAAAAGATCGATGGCAGACTCGACTTTGGCTTCCAAGAACCTCTCATTGCTCCCGGAGGACAATGCCTTGCTGTCTTCCCTAAAGATCACCCTGATAAGACAGCTTTCTACTACTACCCACTCGGACTTCCCGGAGATTTAAAACAATACACTCCTCAAGCCAACCGAGAGATCCACTCCTATCTTATGAGTGCAGTCCCTCCTGAAATGGCCTGCTGTAGTACCGATGAAAACCATAGTTCTGATCCTATGAGCTTTCTTCCCAATGCCACCTCTTCTTCAGAATCTGCTCTCTATCCTTACGTTCAAGAAAACCCTCTTACAAACTTAAACCCTATAGAGGAAACACAGCTCTATGCAATGCTGTCTTTCCATTCTTCCGCAGCAGGTGTTGATGCTGTGATGGGATTCATCCAAAGGTCGCCCCATACACTTTCCCAGGATCTTGTCCAAGGAAGGCTATTACAAGTCCTCTGCACAGGCTGTCTTGCCTATGACTTCATACAAAAGTATCCACAAGATGCCAACCGCTGTGGAGAGATCTTACAAGCTGCTATCGAAAAAGCCAAAAGACAAAAGGATGTCTCCTCGGCTCTCTTTCTTTTATTCATCGCCGACCATCTTCACAAACTCGGCATAACTACAGCACCTCCGTTTTCTCCAACAGAATGCACATGGGTTCTAGAACAGCTAAAAGCTCAAGGTAAATATAGCGTCCGCAATGGGTTGTATCTTCTGGCTATGCTAAAAGAAAAAGACATCCAAACTTTCCCTCAAGAAGAGCTCCAGCAGCTCTTCGGGATCTGGCAGCAGGTGCGCTTTCAAGAATACGCCTGTCCTTGCCGCCATCTCTTTGAACTTGTCTTCCAAAACATGCAAGAAAAACTGCTTCCAGCTATCCGAGAGAGAGAAGATTCTGCCGCGATCCTAGGCCAAGAAGAGCTTGCAACACTATCATCCCAAGCAAAGAAGCCAACCCCTCTACCTGACGAGATCCAGACAGATCCAGACTATCAGAAGCTCTTTGGCAGCCAAGCAGTCTTGGCGCACTATGAACATCGAGGCCGCTATCAAGTATTTACCTTCCGCTGCGGAGATAGAGAGTTTACTCTCGAGCAAAATGCAATTACTCACAAGATCGCCAGGATTTCACAGACATTCCAAGGCAAGCGCTATGTCCATGCCAAGACATCCTGTCTTGAAGAGGCGAATTTGGGGCCTGTCTTTAAAGAACTTGGGATCTGGGTCTCTGTAGATAATCCCCAAGAGGCCCTCCTCTTTACAGCTCCCTTAGCCGGCGAAAAGACGCAAGAGCAGATGTTGAAAAATAGAGGTGTTCTCTTCCTTACCCTCTCTTCTAGCAAAGAGCTCATCCAAATCAAAACAGCAGATGGGATGGTTGTCTGTCCCGATATGGACCGCCGCTATACGCCATGGCTTAGCTGTTGCCGTGAAGAGAATATCCTCTTCTTGCGCCATCCAGATAGCGATTCTCTTGACGAGATCTACTTTCTGGATTCGAAAACCGGACTAGTAAGAAAACAAGAAGAATGGGTTCCCTCCGGTAAAGAACGTGGCTGGGCTTGGCAGACCCATGGCACACAATGGCTTGTGAAAACCTTTGGAGAAGACTATGAAGGATGCATGATTCCTCTCATCCACTCTTCAGGCCGTAGAGAACTAAAGATCCGTCCTCACCCCATTCAACCGACCACCAAAGAAAAACGGATCAAACAAAAGCTTACATTCGCCCCCCCTCCGTTTACAGACCCAAGGGCTGCAGAACTCTCCATTGCCATCGATGAAAAGGGGATCTTCCATGCAACACATGCAGGCTTCTTCTACCTTGCCTACTATAGCTTTGCACGAGGAGATATAGATGCTGCGATCTTCTATCTCAACGAGATGCAGAGTAGTAGAGCCATCCCAAACCCTGCAGACGCACGGCTTCTTACCGCTCTTCGCGAAGAACTCTTCCAGATGCCATCGAGCAGCACCAAGGCTAAGGCTTTTCTTCTCAAAGCAGAAACTGCCCTTTCTAAACTCCTAAGAGAACAATACCGCACCCCCGCCTATCAAACCCACTCGTGGGAGTCGTTTCAGCAGCGCACAGACCGCCTTGTTACACTCTATGAAGGCTGCAAAGAGGCCAAGCTCCCCCCTGAGCTCTCTCTTACCGAAGAGGAAAGATTAGAACTTGGCATCCTCTCAGAGGAGGCATTAAGAAGCCTTGCTGCTAAGACTCCTCAGGCATCCATACCAGCTTCTTTACACCTCGACCTCTCAAAAAGAGCGCAATATAAATCCTCTTTTGTCTCTTATCTCCTCTTACTAAGTGAGCCTCCAGACCGACAAACTTCTTTTGCTAGCCTTCAAAGAAAGATGTCTCTCTCTCCAGAAGAGATGCTCACCCACTTCTGGACATACGTGCGTGTGATCCAAACCGAGCACATTACACCAGAGCAGCTCTCTATCCTTTTCCAAAAGATCCCTCATGCCGAAATGATGAACCCCCAGCTTGTCGAAGCGATCGAATATGCAAGACAAACACTCTTGATTCTATCCAAAGAAAAATCGAATATGGATCTGCCTCCAGACTCTTTTTTCAAAGACATTTCTCCGCTCAAGGCCCAATGGCTCCAAAGGCGCGGGGAACCAGGCCCCTTCCGCTCGTTGCTCGTCCACACACAGAAGACGCGGCAAGGACCCTTGGCTCGCTTACAAGAGCTTTGGGATGTCCTCGAAAAAGCAACCCATGACCAGTCCGTAAACTCGCTGAGAACATATCTTGATGAGACTCTCCAAACAATCCAAACAGAAGACAAACATCTCTTTCTAGGCACTCCTCCAACGCCTGTAGAAGAGGGGGTTTCAGAAGAAGATTTTCTTGATCAGATTACAAACTCACCAGAAAAAAAAACCTACCGACAAGCCCTAGAGGCTTCAAGAGGATCGGGTGTGCCACGAGGTCCTTTGATGAATCTCTTCCAAAGGCTCCATGCCGCTAGGATCCCCATTGCCGAACACCAGCACACTACAAGACAAAGAGCGCTTATCGCTGCTCTCGAAAAAACCCCTTCTCCAGCGGTTTCTCCTGTATTTTCTGATGTCCATCTGCAATCTTTGATACAAGAACAAGAACCGATGCAAGAGGTTCTCTTAGAGCAAACAAGTTCTTGGATGCAGCAAATCAGCCCCTCCGATCTGCAAAACGCAATCTCATACTTACAAAAGCACCCAAATGAACAAGCTCGCTGGCGTGAGAAATACCAAACACTGACTAGAGAAAGCAACCCCACAGCCCCCGTTCTTTCCCCTCGCAACACCATAGAAGCACATCTCGACCTTCTCCTCTATCAAGCCCTCGAGATCAGACAAGCTAGCCAAGAGTGTCCATTACCTACCCGCTCCATAGAAGAGATCTTGCAAGGGGTCTTTACCGGTTATAATGCCTTATGCGCATCGAGAGAATTGGCGCATATTGAAAGCACAGAAAAGAGCCTTTTGGAAGCATTCCCTTCGCCTCGTGAACATGAAGAAGAAATAGAGGCTCTCGAACTCCAAATCCAAACGATCGATCATGATCTGCAACCAGCACGAGACCTTGCAAATAATCTGAATACTCATGTAGACACAATAACCTCTTGTACAAACCAAATCCAACATCTTCAAGACTCCATTAACTCAACACTTATCAACACAACAATTGAAGAGCTACGCACAAAAAAAACAGCTCTACAAAAACAGCTTCAAGAGCCCACTACCCGAACATTGATTCAACAGCAGATCCAAAAGATTGACAGTGAGATCAGTACTCTGCAAGAACTCTTGCAACCATCCAAACAAAAAGAAATCCAAGAGCAAATTGAAAATCTAAAAAGACAACGCACCGACGCTCAACAACAAGCCGACATCCTTTTGAGAGACCCTCTTTGCCAAGACAAAGGGTGTTTTGATATGATGCATCAAGGCGCTCAAGGATACGTAAACTTTTTCTTTCCAACAGATCTTTCTCTGTCCGAGCCATCACGTATCTCTGAATTACAACAACAAAAAGAAGCTCTCGAGCAAGAGCTGCAGAACTTAAGACAATTCCCAAGGAATACTCAAGACGTCTTACAACAAGAGATCCAAGCTGTAAAAGCAAAACTTACAAAAACTTCTCCTCAAGACACCACCTCTATCGATGCTCTCCAAAGGAAAAAAAAGGCGTTGCTCCTGCAAAAACAAAGGCTAGAAATCCAAGACCCCATGTACCGCCATGAAGTGGATCGGATGCGCGCAGGGATCCGAAGTGCTGGAGAAGCAAGAAGGCAACTTATCAAAGACCCCGAAGCGATCCGCCTTCATGGAGTCCGTCCTTTGCAAGGGTCTTTGCAAGAAAGAGTCCAAGAACTTTCTACAAGAACAGAAGAGCTCAAAGAACACATTCTCCAACAAGTAGAATCTACATCTCAAGAAAACCATCTCTTTCTGCTCTATGCCAATCGAGATAAGCTTGGTGATGAGAAGATCTTAGAAGAGATCTTAGAAAGATACCAAGACGGCACTCTAAAAGCAAATCCATCTGTCCACAACGCAATCACAGAATTTCTCCTGCTCTCTATCAAAAAGCAGCTCTTTGAAAAGGCAGAGAGCGATGCTACGGGCTCTTTGCAACAGCTAGAAGAGCTCAAAAAAGATGTAGATCGCACGTTAAAAGAGATCGTAGGAGCCCAGCAAAAGCTCGCTGTGATTGACAACACTGACGATCGAAAAAAACTCAGAACCTATATAGAACGCCAAAAGACATTGCTATTAGACTTGGAGTTGGAATGGAAGGCAGTCTCTCACGAGGTCCTTGCTAAAATACACCGAGGCTCTGATCTTGGCTTTTTCTGCGATGAAAACGGAGTCCTTACCGAGCAGGCAGTTCATCGCCCTATGCTTGTCTTTAGCTACCGCAAAAAGATCGGTATCACTCAAGAGCAGGTCCGGATCATCAAGACCCTTCTTAAAGACCCAAATGCCTTAGAAGAGCTGCGGATGGGGCTTGGCAAGTCTTCGGTGATCTTTCCTTTGGTCGCCCGTCTTCTTGCACAGCAAGGATGTCTTCCTGTGGTACTCTTTACGGATGAACTCATCGAGCAAAGCCGCAAAGAAATGGATAGAAGAGCCTATCTCTTCGACTTTAGACGAAGCCCCGACCTCTCACAAAATCAACTGGCTGATGAATACCTCACCTTGCTGAAGGTTCGGCAAAATGGCCAGTACGTCATTACCTCCTCTAGCCGCCTGGCTGCCTTAGAAAACAAGTTCCATGAGATCCATGATAATCTTGCTAAAAAGCAGAAAGTCTATGAAGAACTTAAAAGCAAAGCAGATGCATCACCCAAGGATCCCCAACTTCAGCAGGCTGTCGCTGCCTTAGAAAAAGAGATCTTAGAACTGACGAACCGCTCTTACTGGGTTGCAAAGATCTACCAGGTTTTCCACGAAGAGCAAAATGCTCGTTTTCTCATCGATGAAGTCGATGAGGTTTTACGCATCACAAGCGAGCAAAATTATTCCATCGGAGCTCCTTCTCAAATTGACGCAGATACCCTCTCTTCCAGCCAGAAGATCTTCGAGATCCTCTTAAAGAAAGAGACTCCAGCTGTTGCTGCCTTGCACGATGCTTTCTTACAGAATACACAAGCCA
Source organism: uncultured Chlamydiae bacterium (assembly GCA_945952445.1). Lineage (GTDB taxonomy): Bacteria > Chlamydiota > Chlamydiia > Chlamydiales > Rhabdochlamydiaceae > CAMFIG01. The sequence goes on along the minus strand of CAMFIG010000004.1, from coordinate 8,815 downwards.
CCTTGGCCCCAGAAACCATCGAACAAGCCGCCAAAGAGATCGCAGTGGCTCTTTTGGGTACCCCAGTCGATCCTCAAAAAGTCCTCTATCTGACAAGCCGGCAAGCAGAAGTACCTGAAGGATTCAATCCAGAAGGGATGGGAGCTTACCGCCATTGGCTCACCCAAACTCTTTTTACCCTGTGTAAAAAACAGCAGGGCATCGATTATGGCTTTAGCGGAGATGGCCATAGCGTTACACCGAGAAAAGAAGAGAGGGAAAAACCAAATACGCAGTTTGGAGAGGAAGCAGAACTTGTAGGATTCCATCTTCTAACCTACCTGCAAATGGCCCCAAGCCAAGAGTTCTTCCTTGAGATCCTCCCCGAGATCCGCTTAAGAAAAGAGACCTCGGAATGGGGAGAGTGGCTCACAAAATTAGAACAAAACGGAACCTCCGATAAAGCCGTCTATGCGCAATTACAAAAAGATCCTTCCCTTCGTATCGGGTTTCTGATCTTTGTGATGCAAAATACACAACATATGCAAATATACCGCGAGCAGATCCGCTGCCAGGTGCAAGATCTCATCGCCCAGAGGAAGGTATGCGGAGCTTCTGGAACGATGAACCGCTATGCTCTTCCCTCTTCTTTTTCACGTATGGATCAAGAGGTCGACCCAAGACAGGTCACTGGCGACTTACTGATGCGCCTTTCTCTTACAGATAGAGAGGGCCTTTCCCGCCCTGTCGGTGTCTTTGAAGACCCCATGCGCTGCATGGAAGAGAGGATCCAAGACCTCTCTTGCAAGGCGATCATCAACATCGGCTCTTCGATTCAAGGCCATACCACCTATGATATCATCGAACGCTTAAGACAGACAGAAGCCGGCAAAAAACGGCAGTTTATCTTTATCCATCCGGAGCATAAGGTCGCTTATCTATGGGATATAGGACAAGACAAGCCAAGGCCTTTTGACAAACAGAAAGATGCCTCTTGCATCAACCCTAAGGTCTGTCTCTATTACTTTGCCCCGGCAGATATCCGAGGAACCGATTTTAAGATCCCCTCCGGCTATGGCGCGCTGATGACAGGCCCTACGACGACGCTGCCTGTCTTAGAGCAGGCGATCTGGCGGCTAAGAAAACTTGGGACCGGCCATTCTGTCCGTTTTTTCGTAGACAAAGCGCTCGCAGAACGGATCGCCCCCTCTACTTCTTTGCAAACCCAACACCTCATCGAAGACATCCTCAAAAAGACTCTAGAAGAAGATGCTTTCATGAACGTGAAAGCACAAGCAAGACGCCCAGAAAGCATCGCCATCTCTTATATCAAACCTCTTCTGCTAAGCCCGCAAAAAGAGCTCAGCTCCTTTGACCCGGATGCTTTAAACATAGAAAGAATGATCCATGAGGCCGTCCGCCCTCTATTTTTTGCGCATAAGAGAATGCACTATGAATTTACCCTCTCTCAATCAAAAGAGGTGCCCTCTGTTGAATATCTCTCTTCTCTTTACGAAAAACAAAAACAAGCAGTTCTAGATTTAAAAACGCGTCTAGAGAGTATTCCAGACGGAGACAGACAAAAACAGATGCTCCAAGCATGCGACAAGGCTTTGCAGGCTTTAGAATCCGCAACAGCCACGCTCTCCTCTGAATCCTCCTTCCATCAAAAGCACCTTCCGCCAACAACTTTAAGCCAGGCTTCTATGGATAGCGGTACAGAAACAGAGACACAAACAGAGCAAGAGCAAGAAACACAGCAAGAGCAGGAACAAACCGCCACGACAACCTCTTCTCTTCCGAAAAGAAGCAAAAAAGAAATTCCTATAAACTCACTTTCCGCTCTCGATTTGCGGATACTCAGCATGTGGTGGGATCTCAGAACAGAGTTTTCTACTAATCTCTCTACCTGTTTTCCTGGCTGTGGATTTTCCGACTCTATTCTGTTGTCAAATAATTTTTATGCCTTGTTCAAACAGCTACCTTTACAAGGCAAGATTCTTGGACCCATCATGCTCTGTCAATACAATACGCCCCCTCAATACCGCGCTATCCTATCTACACATGGAGAGACATCCTCTTTGCACAAGGATTTCCAGTTATACATGCCTCGAGACGAATCGATCCAAGGCTATACTGCATATACGGCTACGCTCTCGCCTCCCTCAATGGAAAAGATGATCTCTTATAAGACAATCGAACCCACAGCTGAAGTGCACCAGATCTTCGGACAAATCAAACTAATCCACGGGTGTGCAGAAGGGATGTTTACCCAAGAAGAGCAAGACGCTTTGCAAGCATGGTATCTTAAGCTTAAGCCAAGCGAGAAAACCAAGCTAAAAACCACCCTTAGATCTCTCTCTGCAATAGATTCTGCCCATATGCTGGAGGGCTTTGAATCCAATAAACGCACACCGACCCCACCAGAAGACCGACCTCCACCTCCGCCAGAACCCTCTTTAAGCACTCGTAGCTTGTTAAAAGACTGCGGAGGAGGAGGCAACTGCGCAGCTCTTGCTCTGGCAGATCAGCTTCCTTCAAACACATCTGAAAGCTTAAGACAAGAAGCAAGCAGGTATTTACAAGACAACGCGGAGCTGTTGGCTCAAGACCCCTCATGGGTTGCTATGGTTGCTGATGCGTGGAAAACTGCTCAAACTGATGGCTCTACCATCCCTTCAGACATTAAGGCTCTTCTAGCCTCAGAGTCGCTCGATAAAACCCAAAGCAAACAACTCATCTCGTCCTATGGACAGCATATCGCAACCGATGGCGTCTGGCTCGATAAGCCCTTCTTTGCAGCGATCGCTGCAAAGAACCGCATTTCGATTGCGATCCTAGAAGGGACGGAAGGAACATATCAAATTGCAGAACGATGGCCTCAAGACCTTCCACTTAGTAATACGACTTACTTCATCCACTATAACCGCACAAGGGAACAAGGACAGGGGTATCATTTCCAAAGCGTCGACCGCACACAGTCCTCTGCTTTAGAGGCTTTGATAACAAGAGACCAAAAAAAGCAGCTAACACATTTTTGCGAAGAATGTACATGGCTTCGAGAGACCTATTGCAAGCCAGGACAAGAACCAGAAAAAGGCAAGATCACCAATTCACTGCGACAGAATCTCCACAATCTTCAATATGCAAATCCTACAGCCTATGCTCATCTTCAGACGATCTTTACTCATAGAACTCAAGAACACCTGAATGATCCTCTTTCTCTCACAGAAGACCAAGCTATGCATTTCATGAGTGACACCCTGTTTTGGGATCTGCGCCCTGAGATTCTCTCACAAGATACACCCGTAACACGAGTCGTCGTAACCATCCATCCCAACAATTATACTCCTTATATTCGATATGCTCCAAACTGGGAACAAGGAACTTCTTTAACGTGTGTAGATCCATCTTCTGGGACTTGGATATGGGAAAGTCCCTCTTCAGAAAATGTAGAATATAAAATTACATGCAATGATCGGCTCTGGGAAGGAGGCAGTAACCATACGCTATCATCTACTCAACAAGTTATTATGAAAAATCCCCTCTTCGAAAGCTCAACAGCTTAATAATAAAAAAATCAATTGTTCAAGATAAAAATTACATTATATCATGTAATTCTTTAGCGTTGATATTATCAATAAGAACTCTATATAATTTCAAATTACCCCTGATTTAAAAACAGAGATGACTTATGGCTGCCCCTACTTCTCAAAGAATCGATGCTTTGCTTGAAGAGCATTATCGAGCCTACCCCTTGCCGGAAGCAGCCGCGTCATGGGATCTACCTTTTACTTGGGATCAACTCTTTGCAAAAATCTTTTATATAAGACCTCCAGAACATCCGATCGACAGGTTGGTATCTACACTTCCAGCAAGCTCTGCAGAAGAAATCTTGCATCCTGCTGTACAATCGCGCCTCTCTTCAGAAGATAGCCGCTGGGAGCGCATCTATCATCGTTATTTTCAAGATGAAAAACCCACCAGTCTCTCTTGGAGAGAAGCATTCTATGCGAAGAAATTCTCCCAAGATCTTGGGCTCGCCTATGGGGAATTCTTAAGATTTTCTCCGGCAACACAAGCTTTTTACATAGAAAATAAAGAAAGTCTGACCGCCCTGGATTTTTCTCGTCATATGGTGTCAGACAAAGAGATAGAAACTCTAAGTCGACTTCTTCCTAAGATTACCTACTGTTCGGTCCAATGCTGTCATAGAATCTCTTCTAAAGGAATCCTCTCTATCGCAGCAAGGCATCCAGAACTCAAAGATCTCCACATCACCGGGATGTCTTCATTAGATCGAGAAGCTCTTGTATCCATCTCCCGTAGCTGTTCTCAGATCGAGCACCTTTCTTTACAATCTATTGGCTCCGATGTAACACCTGCAGATCTACTCACACTCATCCAAAACAATCCCATTTCTTCTTTGCATTTAAGCGACTTTTCTGATCTTGATGATGACACTCTGGCTAAGGTTATCTTATCCTCTAAAAATCTGCGCAGTGTAAAGCTGCACCGCTGTCCTCGAATCACCCCAGATTTTTTTGCAAAGGTGTTTGAAAAATGCTCTCATCTTAAAGAACTCCATATCTCGTGCTGTGCAGGATTTCGGGATGAAGCGGTAACTCCAGCCCCTGAACACTACTCCTTGGATACATTAGAGATGACAGGATGCCCTCTTTCCTTAGAGGGAATGCAACGCATACGGAAAAAATTTCCCTACATTATAACAGGATAAGTACAGCTCCTTTAGTTCTTTTTTATAAAAACCAATATTGTGAGCCAACTCAATCTTTTTTAACCAAAATCTTACAGACCTATCGCCACTTACGTTGTAACAGACTGCGCTTGGACTGTAAATTTTCCTTTGTAGATGCCTTTGGCAGCATCGACATATTCTGCAGGCGCTGGAGTTCCTAAGGAAGAGAGCGTTACCTCGTCCCCACTACGATATAACTTTAAACCGAGATCTGCAGCTCTTTTTCTGGCAAGCTCAACAAGGAGCTTTTCTAATTGCGCAGACTCTTGGCGATAGTAGAAATCTTCGAGAAATAGCACAGGGTCTTCGCCTAAAAAAAGCAGCCGACAAATACTCCTTGCAAGGATTTTGCCGCTTGTAGCTTCTTTGATCGCAAGCAGGCGGTTTTTTCCATCGAGAATATAACCCAAAAGGGCGTGGTTCAAAAGAGGGCTACCATCTATTCTTTGACAGCTTGCTGACACCTCGCTGCCGCATAGGAAGAGATCTTCCCAATCGTCGGTATCTACTGCTATAACCTTGGCTTCCCCTTCTGTTTTTGCGAAAAGAGCATGTAAGTCATTAGACAGTTCGTATCTGGCTAACTTTGCCTGGACTGCTACTAAGGTTTCTTTTTCCATTGCTAGCTGTGACAAAGAAGATCCATCAAGGCATTTGCGCATGAGATACACCTCAGGATTGCTCTCTGGATGTTCTATATCCGAGATAAGCTTTTCATATACCTCTTGAGTTGGATGCTCTAAGAAAGCAGTCAGATAGTAGAGATTCTCTCCTGAAGCATTGCACAGATGGCCAAAAGCGGCTTTTTTCTGCAAAAAATCCACAAGAGAAAACTCCTGCCCTTTTCCTTGCAAATCGCAAGCAATCGCCTCACTTTGGTATCCTCGCTGCCAGGCTGCCCATATAGCAGGTGGCAGCTTCAATGTAAGCTTTTGCAAATGGGCGCGTGTTCCCGTATCTGTTTCTAAGGCATCTACCCTATAACGCTTTTGTGCATGCGTTCCTTCCAAGATACTGCTCAGAGTCTGTTGGTATGCCTGACGGACATAAGGATCCCCTAGCTGCCGGATCACCATCCCATAAATCATCCACGCATTTGCAATACGCATGCGGCCCAAAGTCTTTAAGTACTTATCTGTAAAGTTTGCTATCCCTTGTAATCCTAGGTAAGGATCTTGCGTAATGCTCTGCTCGAGTTTTTTTGATAAAAAGGAAGAAAAAGGTTCTGTTGTTTCAGTCGCCTCTATGAGAATATCTAGATGCTGCACAGCACACAACAATTGAATACACCCTAGGCATCTCTGTAGTTCTTCCGAAGAAGCTCCTCGTACAGCCAAAGCAGCCAAGCGGATCTTTACGGCAGGAGGAAGCTTTTTTTCCTCATCTAGAGCGCGCATAGTCGTCAACCAAGGCTGCATGAGAGCAAAGTCTGCTTTACCATTTTTAAAATCTGCCCGTTTTGCATGGAGCTCGCGTTGTATTTCTGCAATAAAGCCTTGAGATTCTTCTCTACATTCCATGCTCCACTTGGCTATGGAGAGCATGGGCAGTCTTAAATGGTGAAGTGCCTGCGAGCGCACTGTAATAAGGGCTTCATAATTCCCGTGAAAGCCTTCTTTTTTTAACTCAAGACAAAACATCTCCAACATATCTGTGGCAAGGGAGGTGTTGCCATAACAGAGGATTTCTTTAAGAGTCCTTAGCTCCAGAGAAGAGAGATGGATCCCTTCTAACTCTTTCATGCAAAAAGCTAGCATTGCAAGCTTCTTCTTGCCGCCCAAGTTCAAGTCTTGAGCTTTCCCAGATTGCAATACTCTCAAGTCGTCTTCAGAAAAGACTTTCTTTTCATCCCCTTCGATCATCCCTTGCCACTTGGGCGTAGAGAGATTTTCTTGGCAAAAAGGATATATTGTTTGGGAAAATGCCTTCTCTGCTCTCGCTGAATGTTGCCATCTTCCCATAATATTGATGACAGCGGCTGTTTTGATTTTTTGGATGTCAACGCCTTCCAAGACAGGAAGTGGGATCGTTGTATCCAACAATTCCAATACATGCTCACCTTCAGTGAATGCACAGGCAAGGATGATTCGTTCGAGCAAATCTGTCTGTAAAGTATTCGATCGCGACACTTCCCGCAAAGTCTCTTCTGGGTTCTTTCTCGCACATAGCACTAAGATCTCACCCCAATCTTCATCTTGCAATTGGCGGATAGTAAAGAGGCTTTCAAGATGGGATCGATGCAGTTCATGACCTACTGAAAGAGCTCTCTTGCAAATCTCGACCAAGGCATCTCTGTTGGGGAGAGTCAAATATGGCAATGAGCAAAACAATTCAGGTCCCACCTGGTTTGCTAGATCAAGCACGATCTCTTCATGGCAGCTCGGATCGATGCCAAACCTTGAAAGATACATGACTGCAGCCGACGGGTTGATCTGCTTGCAGATTTCAAAAATCTCTTTTTTCTGTTCTACATTTTGAATGCCTAGACACGCAAAATACTCACACACAAGTTTTGATTCGCAAGATGCCAACGTTTTTGCTAAGTCAAAACGCATCTCTTCAGAAAGCGCAAAAAGAGTTATATTTTTTATCAATGACATAGGATTTTTCTTTGCCAGATCTCGAGCTAGAGCATATCTATCTTCAGAACTTGATATCGCAAATTTTTGGATATTTTCTATAAACGGTACGATCTTTTCTCCATCTTTGAGATCTATTTCTACAAACTGCTTTGCATATTCCAGGCGCTTTTCCGAAGAGGTAATTCCAAAATGATCAAAATGCTCTGCAACTTCCTTTGGCGCTCGTTGTATGAGTTGATCTAAAATGCGTATTCTATTTTCTTCTGTAAGCTGAAAAAACTGAAAATTCTCAATCAGAGCGGTGATTCCCCTCTTGTTGTTTTCATTCATGAGCGCTTGGATCACTTGAAGGTGGGAACTTTCATCTTCTATGTGAAATTGGGGTAAATGTTCACATACCGCAATTGGGGAATAGCTTAAGCATTCTTCTAATAATGCTTTTTTCTTATCTTCTGTTTGTATGCCAAATTTTTCTATATTCGATATAACGAGATGGGAAGCAGAATGTCCATAGTGTCGCAAACATTTTATTGCCCACTCATACCGCTCTTCTTCAGAAGAGATCTGAAGCCGATCAAAGTTTACTACAAACAGCGTAAGGTTCTTTGAGAAAAGTTTTTCTATGATCAGAGGTTTAAAAGAAGATGCATGAACTGCCTGACCTAGCACCGTTTCTATAGGAGTCCTGTTGATGTAATCCGTAATGACTTTGTCTAAAAGATCTGCATCTTTGCAGTCTTCTCGAATCCTCCGATGGAAAGAGGTATTTCTCATAACACTACCACAAGCTGTTGGATCCGCGAAAGGATCTGCCGCTGCAGTTTTTTGCATGTTTTGCAAAACATACTCGAGCATATTGAGCCCTCTTGCATTTTCATACTCAAGTAAACCCTTAGGATTTGCTAAAAGCTGACGGATTCCCTCCTCTTCCGACTCGGGGTTCATCCAATGAGCAAGTAGTTTTTGGCATGCAGGGGACAAAGCAGAAAATTGGCTTTGTAAAACAGAAAGATCTAGGCTCGGGTTGTCTAGAGACAGCAAAAAAGAAACCAAAGTTTCCTGTTCCTGCGATACCTTGGGGGACGACGCATGGATTTTACGCCATACGGCGCTTACAATATCACTTACCCAAGAATCTTCAACCCTCGGGGCTGAAAAATACATACGGCTATTAGATGCTCTTTCCGCGCTTTTCTCTAACTGCCTGTGGATTAAATAGATACCGCATCGAATTGTGCTTTCAATGGACAAAGAAGGGGGAAGCTGCGTCTTAATGGAAACGATAGGCGTTTCAGGCTCTCGTCTAATACCAAACACAATAAAGACCCTATAATAGATAGTGTTATTAAATATTTTACCATAATTATGATAAATACTCCACTTTCTGTTAGATGCCGCAGTAATTTAAAGGAGATAAAGATCTAATTCAAAGAAACTTATAAACAAAAAGGCCCTCTAGCGTATTACCACTAGAGGGCGCATAAGAAAACCTTGG
>CAMFIG010000003.1 GCA_945952445.1 uncultured Chlamydiae bacterium | reverse complement strand
TACTGTTCGAGATTTTTAATAGGTTCAGCTTTTCTTCCGCGCATAAACACCTCTTATTGAAAAGGTGAAGAGTCTATCAGATCCTGTCAATTAAATTTATTAATTTATTTTTTAGGAATGGTATTACCTGTGATGGAATGCTCTCTTCGAGTATCCGGTGGCTCAGAGGTTTTAAAGAACGGATATAAGCAGGAATGTAGCTTGTGGAGTCGTAAAAAATTTTTAGGAACGAATTCAAAGGAATTTTCAGATAAAGCAGTAAAGCTTTTTCAAGCTATGCTTGATGAGTTTATAAAAGATTATCAAAAGGCTAATCCTACTCAGAAAATAAGTGAAGTTCGGTTTTATTTTTATTCGTAACAAAAAGTGCTTGAGTTTCCCAAATTTTTTTATTGACCCCTATCCCACCATACAACTTTCAAAGGCATCCTCTTCCGAGAGTTTGCATAGTTCTTTCCGTTGGCGTCGGCATCTCGAGCTTTCCTTTTTAAGCGCCTCAAGCCACTTTGTAGCTACACAACCTCATAGCTTTTCTTCGCAATTTTCTTTAGGTAACCATTCGGAAACAACAAACACATGGCCTGACATATCACTCCTATACTCCTCACCATACAGTCTTTTTTCTATTTTTCATCGATTAGATTAACTTCTACAGGGTTAACATCTAGAAAGTTAGATTTGCTGACAACTTTGCGGCCGCTTTTTTGCTCCAACTCTCTCCTCGCATTACCGGCAATTTCTCCGCCTTCTTGGGCTGCTTTTTTATTTTGGTGAAACCCTTGAGCATCTTTTTGAACAGCGATTTCCGTTGTAGAAGCCTCTCCCAACATAGTAAAAATTAGCTCAAGATCGGTCATATGGTCGCGGAGATTTTGATTTTTGAGACCTTTTAGTTTTTTATGTTCGGATGGTTTGATCCCAAAAGTAGCATCAGCAATTTCTGCGGTGAGGATTGCGTATTCTTTTTCCTCTTTAACTCCCCGTTTTTCCCATTCATTTGTCAATTGCTCTCGAATAGCGATCCCGCGCATCCGTTTTTCAATCCAATCATCTGGATATCCCTTAGCTTTATAGATTGCTCGACCTCGTTTTGCGGCTAACTCAGGGTCTTCTATCTCTTGAATTCGTTCATAACCGATCTTAGCAAGCCATCGCTTGAAAGGTTCTGCTTTGGAAGAAGGTATGGACTGGATGATCCGGAAAATCGTCTCTGTATTGGTTGTATCGGTCTCGCGCATTTTTCCATCAGGAGCCACTAATTTTAACTGTACGATTTTTCCGTACAGTTGGTTAAACCCTTCATTTTCAGAAAGTTGTGTTTTTAGATCGGACCAATATCGTCGCGGGTTCTGGCTTTCCGTCAATACTGCTATAATATCGATAATCGAAAAGTACCATTCGCCTTGATGGATAGTCTTTCGGATTTGTTTGCCCTTAAAGATCGCTATCTTTGAGGACTGTTGTTCTAGTTCATTATCCATGTCCATCCTGGATGCAAAAAAATAAATATGGTGGGTTGCATGTTAGCTGATAAGGAAATTCTTTGCCTCTCATTTTGATCCAGAATATATCTGGAGTAGCGTAAGCGGTAAGCCTAGGCATCTTTTGGCCAATAAGATTTTTTTGTAGAATGCTGTCTTTCTTTTTAAGCAAAGGAGGCATTATGGATGATCTGTGGAGAGAACGGGTCAGATTGTATAAAGAAAGTGGGAAGAGTGTAAGAGGTTGATGTCGTCGGGCAGTATGTACATAAATTGCCCGATAAAGGACATTAATCCAGCAGCTTGTTGTGAGGGAAGCTATTTCTTTAAAAACTATTTATCGGTGCGTAACTCGTTTTGGTTGTGCCAAAAACATCTTTTTTATGCTGAGAGCCTCAGTGCCTTGAGTTGAATGTAAACTTTTTATTTTATATACTAAAAAGTATCAACAGAGGAGGTTCTTTATGACACGCAAAATCATGCCTTATTCTTGGTCTTATCCCGCTTTACGCTTTCCTTATTCTCTATTAAATGATCTTGGGGAAGATGTAGAGGGTTTTTTACAAGAAGGTGCTTCAGATCCCACAGGCTTGAGTCTTTCTGAAGATGACAACAAGATCTATGTAGAGGCACATCTTCCAGGGATCCAATCGGAAGAAATTGATATGACCTATGAAAAAGGGGTCCTATGGATCAAAGCGGAAAAAAAAGAAGAAACAGAAGATAAAAAGAAGAAATTCTACCGTAAAGCAGTGAGGAGCTTTTCTTATCAAGTTGCGGTTCCCGGGGATATCGATGAGACTAGACAGCCTGAAGCTACATGTAAAAATGGGATTTTGAAGGTGGTTTTTGAAAAGAAACAAAAAGGCCACGCTAAAAAAATCTCTGTAAAAGAGGGAAGGTAGCCTTTTTAAGGAGCGATCATGGCTCCGCCAAGACAGGTTGTTCCTTGGTAAAAAACAATCGATTGGCGGGGTGTGACAGCTCTTTGCGGTTCTAAAAATCGAACAAAGAGCCCTTCTTGGCAAGGTTCGATAAGGCAATCTTGATCAGCTTGGCGGTAGCGGATCTTTGCCTTGCAGGCGTAGGGGTATTTTTCTGGGCCAATCCCATTGACCCAAGAGACATCGGTTGCTATCAGAGAGTCTCTATATAGGGCAGGGTGGTTTTCTCCTTGTACCAAGGTTACGGTATTAGAGAGAGGGTCTTTGCCACAGACAAACCACGGTTCTCCTGCGCCTCCAATTTTGAGCCCTTTTCTTTGGCCGATGGTATAGTAGGCCATCCCTTCATGTTCCCCGATTTTTTTTCCTGAGATGGAGATGAAATCGCCTTTTTGGTAGGGGATATATTGTTGGATGAATTCTTTGAAGTTTCTTTTACCGATAAAACAAATCCCTGTGCTGTCTTTTTTTTCTGCTGTAGGGATCTGATGTGCTCTTGCGATCTCTCTTACTTCTTTTTTTGTAAGATGCCCTATGGGAAAGAGGACTTTTGATAGGATCTTGTCAGATAGAGTGTAGAGAAAATAACTCTGGTCTTTTTCAGGATCTCTGCCTTTAAGAAGAGCGCCTTCCTCTATTTGGCAATAATGGCCTGTAGCAAGAAAGTCAGCATTGGCTTGTAGGGCTTTTTGTAAAAAAGCGGAGAATTTGATTTCTCTGTTGCAGAGGATGTCTGGATTCGGTGTAAATCCGAGCTTCAGCTCTTGGAGAAAATGGGAAAAGACAAGATCCCAATACTCTTGGACAAAGTTCACGGAATAATAAGGGATGCCGATATGTTCACAGACTCGGATCACATCTTCGTAATCTTGAGCAGATGTGCACTGTCCTTCAGAATTTTTTTCTTCCCAATTCTTCATGAACATGCCGATGACATGATAGCCTTGCTGCTTCAGCAGCAAGGCGGAAACGGAAGAATCGACGCCGCCAGACATCCCAACAACAACTGTTTTTTTCTCGGCCATGGAGAGCTCTCTATAAAAAAACATCCATTGTAACCGATGGGAGAATATTCGAGTACCCGGCGCTTTACTTTTTAGAGGTTAATCTTTTTTTTCTTTGGCCTCTCCGGTTGTAACTAGCTCATTTTCTTTGTCTTCTGCATCTAAGAATACAAGCTTATCCTCTTCGCAGGTCACATGCCAGCTGCCCGCTTTATCGGGATTCAGCAGTAGGCGCTCAGCCAGAGGATCTTCTAAATACTGTTCAATGATCCTGCGCAGCGGCCTTGCTCCCATCTCTGGTTGAAAACCTTTTGAGACGAGAAAATTTTTTGCTTTTTCATCCAGGTCGATTTTGAGTTTTTTGCGCTCAAGCCGTTTTCTGACTTTAGATACTTCCAAGTCAATAACTTGCATAAGATGCATTTTGTCGAGAGGCTTGAAGATCACGATGCCGTCGAGGCGGTTTAAAAACTCAGGTTTAAATGACTTCTTTACAGATGAGTCGATCTTTTCTTGCATAGCTTTGTAGTCAAGCATTCCCTCTGTGGCCGCAAAACCAACCTCGGTGGAGCGGCGGATTAGATCGGCTCCTAAGTTGGATGTCATGATGATGATCGTATTGCGGAAGTCGATCTTCCTTCCAAACGAATCGGTAAGCCTTCCTTCCTCAAGGATTTGGAGAAGGATGTTCATCACATCGGGGTGCGCTTTTTCTATTTCATCAAAGAGGACAACGCAGTAGGGTCTTTGACGAACTTGTTCCGTAAGCTGCCCCCCTTCTTCATGGCCTACATATCCAGGAGGAGATCCTGTCATGCGGCTGACTGCGAATTTTTCCATGTATTCCGACATGTCGACCTGGATAAGAGCATCTTCGCCGCCAAACATTTGGACCGCTAGCTGCTTGGCCATCAGAGTCTTTCCAACGCCGGTAGGACCTAAGAACAAGAAGGCTCCAATAGGTCGGTTTGGGTCTTTAATGTCAGCACGGCTACGGCGGATGGCTCGGCATACAGTGCTAAGGGCATCATCTTGGCCGATGATGTTGCCTTTTAGGATCTCCTCCATTTTTAAGACCTTTGTCGTTTCTCCCTCTGTAAGTCGGGTGAGGGGGATGCCTGTCTGTTTTGCGATGATCGATGCGACCTCTTCTTCGTCGACGATCACTTGGTGTTCTTCTTTTTTATTTTCCCATTCATGGATGATCTGCTGGAGTTTATCCCGTAGGGTTTTTTCGTTGTCGCGAAGCTTAGCGGCTTTTTCATATTCCTGTTTACCGATAGCATCCTCTTTAGCAAGGCGCACTTCTTCAATTTCTGTTTCATACTGAGTGATGTTTTGCGGCTGATGCATCATGGCAATGCGCGCTTTGGCACCCGCTTCATCGATAAGATCGATCGCTTTATCGGGAAGAAATCGGCCTGCGATGTAGCGATCAGAGAGATACACAGCGCTTTTGATGGCAGCATCGGTATACATACATTTGTGATGCTCTTCATACTTGGGTTTTAAGCCCATTAAGATAGAAGTAGACTCATCTAAAGAAGGAGGAGCTACTAAGATTTTCTGGAATCGCCTTTCAAGAGCTGCATCTTTTTCGATGTGCTTTCGATATTCATCGAGTGTTGTCGCTCCAATGCACTGGATCTCTCCTCTTGAAAGAGCAGGTTTCAAGATATTGGATGCGTCGATAGCGCCTTCTGCAGCTCCGGCTCCTACAATCGTGTGGATCTCGTCAATGAAAAGAAGGATGTTGCCGTTCTTTTTGATTTCATCCATTACGGCTTTGATGCGCTCTTCGAATTGTCCTCGGTATTTTGTCCCTGCGATCATCAGAGTTAAATCCAAGGAGATGAGTTTCTTTTTAGAGAGATGATCTGGAACATCGCCTTTCACGATTGCTTGAGCTAGGCCTTCGACGATTGCAGTTTTTCCAACGCCGGCCTCTCCGATTAAAACAGGGTTGTTTTTTCTTCGTCTGCATAGGATGAGGATCAACCTTTCCACTTCTTCTTTTCTTCCGATGACGGGATCTAGCTTGCCTTCTTTGCAGAGCTCTGTCAGGTCGTGGCCATATGCTTTTAATGCGGGCATCTTGTCCATGGAAGAGGTTTTTTCCGAAGACTTCATGGAAGAGGGTTGAGCGCCTGCAGATCCAGACATACCAAGAGGAGGCAGTTGCAGATTAAATGTTTCGAGTTCTTTAAGAACCTCTCTTCGGATGTCTTTTAAGTTGATGTTGAGGTTTTCCAGGACCTGAGCTGCTACTCCGTCTGTTTGTCGTAAAAGGGCTAAGAGTAGATGCTCTGTTCCTACATAGTTGTGGTTGAGGCTTGCAGCCTCTTCGTTTGCGAATTCAAAAACTTTTTTCACTTTTCCAGTTAAGGCAGGATCCCCATATACTTGGATCTCGGGCCCAAAGCCCACCAGCCGTTCTACTTCCGTGCGTACCCCTTCGTAGTCCAGATTGAGGTTGCGCAGGACATTCACAGCAATCCCTTGCCCTAGTTTCAATAGGCCAAGAAGGACGTGCTCGGTTCCTAAATAGTTATGATTCAAGCGTTGTGCTTCTTTTTTCGCTAGCTTAATGACTTGTTTTGCGCGGTTAGTGAATTTATCAAACATGACCTTTCCTGTGTTGAATGCCCCTCAATGCCGAATAGTAACGATAAGCTCTCTTTTTTAGCAAACTCCAGCTTATGGGGAGTGAGCCTGGTTTACGACATAGTTAAGTAAATTTGTTAAACTAGTTTGCTCTTTGGTATAATCCCCGTTAGGCCAAACTTGATAGATGTCATCTGATTCACGAGCGATGTGCATTGATCTTGAGTGGCTGGGTTTGTGATGCTCATAATCACGGCTTGATAGCGGGGAGGGTCTGCGGGTGGATGCACAGGGCTGACGGGAGGGATTTGCATAGGATACTCCTTACTTGGATAATCTGGTGTTTACACGGTCAGATAAAAAATAGAAAGATTTTTTCACATTTTGTCTTATAAGGAAAAACGCGGTATCCTGGTGCGTTAGTAAAAAAAAGGCAGGACCATGGAATGGTGCATTGTAGATAGCGGAAAAGCGCCGGCTCAGCAACTGATGGATAGAGATTCTGAGTTTTTATTCTCCTTAGAGAAGGATCCAAAACCGATTCTCCATTTGTATGATTGGGAAGGTGATAGTGCTACCTATGGCTATTTTGTTGATCCAAAAGACTTTTTGGATCTGCAGGCAGCGAAAAAAAGGGGGCTCCATTTAGGCAGAAGACCGACTGGAGGAGGGATTATTTTCCACATTTGGGACTTTGCTTTTTCGGTGCTCGTTCCTGCATCCCATCCTCGATTTTCTCAGAATACATTAGAAAATTATGGTTTTGTTAACGAAAGAGTACTTAAGGCAGCGCAAAGCTTGATTCCCGGACAAGCAGCCATGGAGATCATCCCTGAAGACCTTCCTTCTTGGGAAGAGAAAAGCCGCTTTTTCTGTATGGCAAAACCCACGAAATACGATGTAGTGCTACAAGGAAAAAAAATCGCAGGGGCGGCGCAAAGAAAGACAAAATATGGCTATGTCCATCAGGGAAGCGTAAGCCTTTGCATGCCGGACAGGGAGTATTTAGAGACTGTCTTGCTTCCAGGCAGCCAAGTGATAGAATCGATGTTTTCTTGTACCTTTCCCTTGCTTGGGAAAGAAGCGACACGGCAAGATCTTCTCGATGGCCGTAGAAAGCTGAAAGAATTGCTCAAAACAACCATAACAAGAGATTTGTGATGTCTGAAAAAACGAAGCATGCAATCCAACCAACGCGTATGGAAAACTATCCTGAATGGTATCAGCAGGTACTCAAAGCGGCCGACCTGGCGGAGCATTCTCCGGTCAGAGGATGCATGGTGATTAAACCGTGGGGATATGGAATTTGGGAAAATATCCAGAAGGTCTTAGATGGAATGTTTAAAGCAACAGGCCACCAAAACGCCTATTTTCCTCTATTTATTCCTTTGAGCTTCTTAGAAAAAGAAGCGGAACATGTCGAGGGATTTGCAAAGGAATGCGCTGTTGTGACGCATCATCGATTAGAAAAAAATGCCGAAGGGAAATTAGTCCCAGCAGGGCCTTTGGATGAGCCTTTGGTTGTGCGCCCCACTTCTGAGACGATCATCGGAGAGATGTTTGCCAAGTGGGTAGAATCGTACCGAGATCTGCCTTTGCTTATCAACCAGTGGGCGAACGTCGTCCGTTGGGAGATGCGCACGCGTATGTTTCTGCGCACGACAGAGTTTCTCTGGCAAGAAGGGCATACGGCTCATGCAACACAAGAAGAAGCTCTTTTTGAAACGAGGCAGATGCTCGATGTTTATGAGACGTTTGCTCGAGAGTATTTAGCCATTCCTGTCATTAAGGGAGAAAAGACTCCTTCCGAGAGATTCCCTGGCGCTGTCGCTACCTACACTATCGAGGCGATGATGCAGGATCGAAAAGCCCTCCAAGGGGGCACGTCGCATTTCTTAGGACAGAACTTTGCAAAAGCAGCCAGTATCCGCTTTCGGGACGCGCAGGGCAACATAGAACATGCTTGGACGACATCTTGGGGGATGACGACGAGGATGATAGGCGCTCTTGTGATGACCCATAGCGATGATGATGGGCTTGTGTTGCCTCCTCGTATCGCGACGGCACATGCAGTGATTATCCCTGTTATCCACAAAGAAGAAACCCGCTCTGAGGTCTTATCGTACTGCCACGCCCTTGCAAAAGAGCTCGGTCAGCAAGTCTATTATGGCAGAAATCTCCAAGTGCAAGTGGACGAAAGAGACATGCGAGGAGGCGATAAGGTATGGTCTTGGATCAAAAAAGGGGTTCCTATCCGCATTGAAATAGGCCCTCGGGATATCGCGCAGGATGCCCTATGCGTCACCCGAAGAGATCAGCCTCATAAGCAGACAGTTTCTATGTCAAGACAGGAGTTAGTAAGACAGCTGCCAAGCATCTTGGATGCAATGCATGATGCCCTTTTAGAAAAGGCTTTAGCCTTTCGTTTGCAGCATACGCATCGGATCGATTCCAAAGAAGAGTTTTATCGGTTTTTCACTCCGAAAAACACCGAACAGCCGGAGATTCATGGAGGATTTGCTCTATGCCATTGGAGCGGCGATCCCCAAGTAGAAGAGATCGTTAAAAACGACCTGAACGTCACCATCCGCTGTATCCCCTTAGACGGCTGCGAGGAAGAAGGCTCCTGTGTGATCTCCGGTGCTAAAAGCTCCCGCCGGGTGATCTTTGCCAAATCGTATTAAAGCCATGCTCCGGTAATCAGGGTGAACATAGCAGAGTCTGCAGCAGATAGGTTCGCATATTTAGATGGGTCTAGTGAGTAGGCCCATTGGTCTAATGCGGTTTTTTGGTAGTCAGATCCTTGAGATTCCAGCTGAGCAAGAAGCAGGGATTTCAAGGACTCTCCGCCCGCAGAATCCGGCGTCCAGGCTTGTGTCTGCGCTAATGCTGTATCTGCAAAGGTAGGAGTGGGAATTGACACATTATAAGGCGGCATGATGTAAGGTAGCAAGTTAGTGTAGGTTGAAAATAGGCTGTCTAGCCGGTTGATCACGTTGCCTGCTGGAGAAGCAGATAAAAGGCCGCTTTGCTGATAGATATCTTTGCCACTTGCATCTTCTGCATGAAATAACTGATTGAGCCAAGAGGCCATCGCAGGCACTGTCGTGCATTGAGTTTTTAGACCGTTTTCTACCTGCTGTATCCAGGCAGGAGAGACGCCTTGCAAGCTTTGAAGCCAAGATTGGAATTCACTGATACACACATCCAGAGAGGGAGGTTGGTTGCCGATCAGCGCTAGCTCAAGTTGCTGCATCATTTGTCCCGATCTGTCATTGTCTGCATCCCACGTAAAAAAACCGGCAACTCCCGGATAATTTGTTTTGATCATCGAGGCAAAATCGTCGATAGAAGCTGGTGGAAAAGCACTGTAGAGGGTGCCTGTCTCCGAGTTGTAGTAAAAATAATTCGGAGGAGACGTTCCATCGTGGACAAGAGACCAGGGGTTGTTTGGATTTGTCCAGCTCCCGATATTTTGCAGTATCTCATCATCGGAAATCTGGGGGCTGTTTGGGTTGGTGTATGCCCCAGTTAATGTCCCGCCTGCTAAGGCAGCAGAAACTTCAGAAGGGGTCATTCCCGATTGGACGGTATAGCTGATGCCATACAAAGCAACGCCAATGGTAGCTTTGTTAGGCGGAATTTGTCCGGGTCCATTTCCTAAGAGCAGTTTTAAGTATGACTGTGTTTGTGCAACTCCAGAATTTGCTGCTATTTTCACCGGCGATGGAAGACCCATGGCATAGTCATAGCACATCACTTGAAAGTCATCCACAGAGCCGGAGCTTACAAGATCACCGATGTTATAGTATCGTTGATTCTCAGGGCTTGGAGACATCGCCATTTCCAAGCTCATACCGGCAGAATGTAGCTTCTGTCCTAAAGCTTCGAGAAAATTGGTGTAGAAAGATGGATTAGGAGGAGGATTGCTGTAGTTTTCATAGTCCATGATAATTCTTTTATAACCATTTTGCTCTGCTGCTTGCAAAATGGTATTGATCAAAGTCTGCTGGGCTTGTGTCAGTCCTCCTGTATTCGGTTGCGTTAAAATATTGTACAAGCTTCCTCCGGGCTGCGAGGCTGTCCACCCTCCTACAGCAAGGCCAGGGCAATTGCTCTGGGCTGGGCTGTTAGCCCCTGGAGTGATGGGATAGCTTGTATTCATTGTGCCATCGTTATTGGGTACCATAAAAGAGACGTTGCCGCTAGATCCTGGGGGGAGCATTGGGAACTGGTTTTGCCAATTGCTCCAGTTGTCTGTGTAGTCTTCAAAACTGTAATTTGGAGGCGGTGTTTCTTGGGATGGAGTCATGTCAGGTGGAAGAATGCGTCTGATATCAAAATTGTCTGAGGACATAGAACTCCTTAAAATAGGTTGTTTTTTTGGTTTTTAGTGAAATGTTTTTTTCAAGTCAATGGTGCTTTTAGAGGAAGATGTCATTTGATCAGATCCAGGAGTTTCTCTTCATTATTCACCTATTAGCTCTAAGGAGCCAGACATCCATGAATAAACAAAGGAAGTTTTATCGAATTTTCACTGCAAAAATGGTAAAGAGATTTTTTCTTGGGAATATTAGAGAAATCTTAGTAAGATTCTCCCTTTACTCTACAAGGAGTCGTTTTGTCTATGCTTACTTTTTTTCGAAGGTACCAGAAGATTTTTTTCCTATTCACGACGATAGTCATTGTGTCGTCTTTTGTGTTTTTCGGGACGTTTTCTACGTTTGACTCAGGACCTAAGAAAGCAAAAGAAGAAGCTTTGGGTAAAAGCATTGTAGGGACAGGATTGACAAAACAGCAAGTGGAGAGGATGATCCGGTTTCTTTCTTCAAGCCAAGAAGATCTAAAAGATGACCGTGTGCAAGCCGTGAATCTCCTCAATGATGGAGTTGTGGAGAAGGATTTTCTTCACACGGATCTCGGGCCGATGCTCGGAGAAAAATATTATCCATGGATGGAGAAAGATGTAGAAGCTGTTGTGGAAAAAATCTCTTCTTTTCTTCCTTATGCGCATCCTACTGTGGATCAAATGAGCACGGAGTCGGTTTGGTCTCAGTTTGCTCAGGGTGGACGCTCGGTCTTGAGTGAGATTAAAAAACATCGGGGAAGAACTTCTGCTGAGACGTTTTCTGTGTTGACTCAGGCCTTCATACAGCAGCATGCATTACCCCCGGTCTTTGTAAAAAGGGTGCTATATTATCAGCAAGGCAAAGGCGGTGAGACTGCTGATCCTATGTTTTTACAAGCGGACTTCTCTTTATTCGGACGCCATTCTTTAGAGGATTGGTTCGGAAAACAATACCTATCCGTTGTTTCTCAGTGGATTTTGAACGTGGCCGCATATGCAGAGTCTCAAGGTTATTCTGTTTCTGATGCAGAGGCTAGGCAGGGACTCGTACAGAATCTCCAGAGGGGAATTCAAATGATGTCCCAAGATCCTTCGATCCAGAAGATCGACCTCCAGCAGGCTTTTGTTCATCAGCTTCGTAGACTGGGGATGGAAGAGTCAGAATGCATACAGCTTTGGAAACAAATCTCTTTATTTCGCAAATTATTTCATGGGGTTGGCCAGTCTGTTCTTTTAGATCCTTTGCTAGTTGAAGAATATCACCAATATGCAAAGCAGACAGCGAAGATAGCGCTCTATTCTATGCCGCGCTCTTTGCAGATGCGAGATTTTTCCACCTGCATGCAATTCCAAGCATACCTAGAAGCTGTGATGGAAGACCCAGAAGTTGGCTTGTCTCAAAAATATCTTCCCTTATCTGCAGTCGAAGCCAAATATCCCGAGCTTGTCCAAAAAGAATATGAAATAGAATACCAGCAAATAGAGAAAAAACAGGTGGCTTCTGAAATTGGCTTAAAAGAGACTTGGGATTGGCAAGTTCAGGAAGAAAACTGGACTCTTTTAAAAAAGCAGTTTCCTGTATTAGCAAAGCAGCCGGCAGCAACTTCTGAGGAGAGATTTGCCATATTGGAGTCTTTGCCAGAATCTCGAAGATTGGATGTTGACCGCTATGCGCGCAATGCTATCGTGGAGAAGTCTCCGTTTCGCATCCAGGAAGCGCTGCATCGAGCGGCTCCTACTCAGAAGAAAATCTATTTAAATGGAAAGTCGCTTTCCTCTCCGATGGAAGGGATTCGGGATCTTAGCGCTTTGATGGCTCTTTTGGATTTAGCACAGGTCGGAGAAGAAGCCTCCGAGGTTGGGTTGAAAGCTCAGCAAAAGCTCTCTTTTTATACGGGAGATGGAGAACATTATTATGCAATCCGCGTTCTCCAAAGAGGGGAAAAGAGGGTGCTTAGTTGGGAAGAAGCAAAGTCTCAGGGAGCCCTTGAAAAGATCGTCGATAAGAAGCTGCAAGATGCTTATCCTGAAGTCCGAAAAAAACAGTCTGCGCAGTTTGCACAAAAAGAAGGGGGCTGGAAGCCTCTGTCAGAAGTGAAGGAAAAAGTGGGTATGGTTGTATGGGGAGATCTGATCCGATCTATCGATGCGGA
The DNA here is from genome assembly GCA_945952445.1 of uncultured Chlamydiae bacterium. Lineage (GTDB taxonomy): Bacteria > Chlamydiota > Chlamydiia > Chlamydiales > Rhabdochlamydiaceae > CAMFIG01. The sequence goes on along the minus strand of CAMFIG010000003.1, from coordinate 57,958 downwards.
ATATCTAGCTTGGACTGGGAAAGAACCCTCCGAAAGGCAAAAGGGCTCTGCGGAGTTTTATGCAAGGCATCGCTTTCTAAGATATGCAAGACAGGCATTAGGACAATTGCAGCAGACATCTCAAACAGAAAGCCAAAGTCCATGGGCTTTCCAAAAAGAGGTTTTGAGTGCGGCTCGGGGCAAGAAAGAGTTGTTTGCAAGCGATGCTCTCTTTTTTATGCCAGATGGCCAATGGTCCCAGGTGTTCATGAGACCTCAAGGCTTTTCTTTTTTCCAGATGCTGGAAAAAGAGGCACCTCAAGAGATCTCAGCACAAGAAGTGGAAATGCTGAAAGAACCTTTGCGCCAAGAGGTGCAAAGGCATTTGATGCGGGATATGTTAGAGCAGATAGAGTTAAAACAAGCGATCCACATTTGGAGCTATTGTGAAGAATGATGAGCTTTTGGATCATTTAGATCCTTTGCTGCCGATCGACTTTTTCTGGGTAGATGTAGAGATACCAAAGGTAGAATATCCTGCTAAGAAATGGCCCCGGATGTCTTCTCATCTCCCCAGCCTCTCTCCTCTGCTAGGAGAAGAGCCTTTTGCAGAGGTCTCTTTGGGATGGAGTCTTGAAGGGATTATAGGAGTTGTAGAGGTGAAAAAACCCTTTGAAGACAGCCTCTTTCCCGACTATGCAAAAAGCGATAGCGTCGAGATCTGGATTGACACAAGAGACAATAAAAAAGCTGGCTTTGCTTCAAAGTTCTGCCATCATTTCCTTTTTTTGGCGCAGCCAGTACAAGGGATCCATTCACAGGAGGTCACCCGATTCCGGTCGGAGGATACTCATGTGCTTTGCGATCCTGCTGATCTCACTTGCGAGGTTGAGCTTGGAAAAAAGGACTATAGCCTGCGGTTTTGTATTCCAGCCCGCAGTCTTTGCGGATACGACCCGACGGTTTTTGCACGGATGGGTATAGCATATCGGGTGAACCGCTATCGAGGAGATCCTCAGCATTTTTCTCTCTCTTCTCGCTATTTCGACATGATGCAGCATCCTGCTCTATGGGCAAGTGCTACTTTTACATAAGGAATTTTATGAAGTATACCCCATCTCATGAATGGATTCAGATTGAAGGTGCCATAGGAACTGTCGGCATCACAGAATATGCCCAAAAAGAATTGGGCGAAGTTGTCTACGTAGAACTGCCTGTTGTAGGCAAGAGTGTATTATTAGGAGAAGAAGTCGCTGTTTTAGAATCCACAAAAGCTGCAGCGGATATCTATGCTCCCGTTTCCGGAGAAGTGATCGCCGTCAATGAAGCGTTGCGGCAATCAGCCGACCTTGTCAATGCTTCGCCTGAACAGCAAGGATGGCTTTTTAAGATGAAGCTGCATCGCCAAGAAGAAGACTATGTTCTTCTCACGCAAGAGCAGTATAAAGAGCTTCTTGGAGAAAAGTAGAGACTTTTTTTCTTTTTTTCTTTTCTTGGAGAGAGCTGCCGGATAAGATAATCCGTCTCAAGAATTAGGTGTTTTCTTATGCAGGTAGCCAAGAAAAAAAAGAAAAGAGCCATTGTAGCGCTTCTTGTTGTTTTTGGGTGTGTTCTTGCTTTTCATCAGTGGATTTTATGTGCCGGCTTAGAATTGTATATACGGCATCACTTAGCCAAGAATTCTCAGCTTTCTGTGGGATCTCTTGAAAGGAAGGGAAGGGCACTTTATCTCGAAAAGATCCAATGGGATCTAAAGGGAAGCCACCTAGAGATAGAGTCTCTCTATTTCGATTGCTCTTTTCACTGGCAGCAGTTCTCCTGGCATCCTCGTCTCATTATCAACCAACTCCAAATCCAAGACGAAAGCGATTCTGATGAGATATCCTTTTTCCCACTAGCTTGGCTATCTAAGGGGATAATCCAGTGGGACGTCCAGATTGAAAAGGGAGCCTTGCTTTCACCTTCTTTGCCTGAAGGGACCCTTTATTTCACCTGGAAATCCGAGGAAGACCACCATAATGTAGGATCTTTTTATGCATACTCCGACGAGAGATTTCAGGAGCCGGCTTTTCTTCAGGTCGATTTTCGATGGGAACAGCGGCGCCTTGTTTCTAGTCTTTTCGTTCGAGACTGTCCTTTAGGATATCTATTTTCTTTGCTCTCTTTGCAACAGAGCCCACAGTGGCAAGGATGGGATGCAGCAAGCGGCACTGTTTCTGGGGAGCTGGAAATAGGGTGGGATAGAGACTATCACTTTGAGAAGGTCTGCGGAAGGGTGGATCTAGATGACGCTCTTGCATCGAATGAGGGGCTTGGTGTGAGTTGGGCGATGCAATCGATGAAGAGTTCCATCCAATATCCGAGTGCTCCAGATCTGTCTGCCGGGGAGCTTCCTTTTTGGAAGAAGTTTGATTGTTTTGCGACTTTAGAGGGGGGGATGTGCTCTTTGAGGGGATCTCAGCTTTCTTTGCAAAATGTGCTAGGTGAGGTGCGTCTGCAGCCAGGAGAAGACCCTTTTCTCAAAATATGCGGCATGCTCGATGCAGAAGGTAGCGCTCAGCCATTTTCTTTAGAAGGCAAAGGAGAAGTCCAGGAGGAGGGGACGTTTTGGTTGCAAAGTCAGATGACTTTGTCAGGAGCACGCCACCAGACAGAGCTCTCTTGTTCCATCTGCTATGATAAGCTGCAGACAATCGTTCAGATGAAAGCAAGCGGTATCTCTTCTGAAACGACAAAGTGGATCGATTGCATAAAACCTTGGGTGGAAATCCCAAAATTTCATGTGTCTCGAGGGGAGATTGGTCTGGAAGTTGTCGCTTTTTGGGATCGCTCTCATTTATCCCGAGTTGAGGTTCTGCAGTGTGAAGGGCAGGAAGTCGGAGTGCAACTTCCGATGTTGTCTTTGCAAGCGCAAGCAAAGAGCTTTACTTTGGAAGGTGTATTGACAAAGAAAGAAGCGGAATGGAAAGCAGAATCTTTTTGCGTGGATCTTTCTGGCGGATCTCTTTTTTTAGAAGCTGAGGATGCTGCAGTTACAAACATCGCCCTCCATTTAGAAGCGCAAAATCGAGAGATGCAATCCTCTTTTATTGAAGCTGCCTATCGCGGCGCTTGGGGTCGTATCGAGTTATTAGAAAAGGGAGCCCCCCATCTGGTTCATCTGACCGGCTCTATTCCTTGCTATGATGTCTTGCACAGATGGCTTCCTGGCTTCGAGAGGGGATGGGAGGGATGCAAGGTGGCCGTCGAAGCAAACCTCTTGTCCCAAGAAGAGCGCTCTCTTTTAGAAACACACCTTGTTTTCGAGAAGAAATCAGAGCCCTCTGTGCATCTCGACGCTGTAGGTTCTCTAGAAGCCAAGATCACCCATGCTTTGGATGGATGGACACAATGGAAAACAGCAGACATTCAGGTGGACTTTATCACCGATAGGATTGGCTGCGGTTTTTTAGTTCCCCTCTTTTCCTTTTTGCCAGACACTATGCGGTGCCAGGGGGGGGTGGCGCTTCGAGGGACGGTAGATAGAAAAGGGATGCGCGTTGAGAGCTTTGCCTCCGACTTAAAGGTGGATCTGCCCGAGTATGCCATGAGCTGTGCGCAAGAGACTTTCCTTTCTGCAGACTGCGACTTTCGCACTGGCACATGGAAAGGGAAGATCCCCGTAGAGAACATGGCGATATATGATAAAGCAAGACACCTCCAAGGGGTTCTTGAAGACTCTCTCTTTTTTTTCGAAGCAGATCAGCTTTGGGCTGATTGTTGGAATTTATCTATTGGAGATTTGAAGGTCACAGGCAGTCTCTATCTCGATTCGCAGTCGCTCCAGCTCGTTTCTCATCCGATGGAAGGGCAGATCAGCGCACTTGCAAAAATCATCCCTGCTTTGCAATCTCATCCTCTGGAGGGGCGTTTTGCGATCCCTAAAAGAGGATGTATGTTCCAAGCGCGCAAACAGCAAGGGGAAATTACATACAGTTGGAGCGCCGCGGGGAGTGTAAGTCAGCTAGCCTATTTTTTAAGGAATGGAGCTAAGATATCAGATCTACAAAGCGATTGGGAGTTGGGCTCTGAAGGAAATGTCTCTCTTAAAAATACGAAGGGAAGATGGCAGATGGGCGCTATGGAAGGGGATCTGCTTCTGAGCAACTTCTCCGTAAGTCCTCAAAGCACAGCACCTTTTTCTTTGGTTGTCCGTGATGAAAAAAGAGAATGGCTCCAATGCAATGGCCTTATCGAACAAGGGAAAAAGATCTCATGGCGCGAGAGCTATCTTTTAGGGATTCCATTTGTGCTGAACTCTTTTTCTTTGGAAGATTTTTTCTTGGAAGGACATGCGAATGTATCATTAGCCAAGCTGCCCTTCTATTTAGCGCGCTGCCAAGATCTCTGCTTGATACCAGGAGATATTTCTTTACAACCCATGCAAGAGATATCAGGAGACCTCGCGGTCGGATTTAGATGGCGAAAAGACCGCCTAGATCTTCAATTAGAAAGCTCTGCTATCGCCTATCGGAAACAACAGATGGGAGCTCTTTCCTGTTCTATAGCTGCAGAAGGGAATCGATGGAAAGTCGATCCTTGCAGGCTGGGAGAGTATCAGCTGCAGCTCGGTTTGCTTTTAAGGCCTGAGAAATGGGAGATCACAGCATTTCATCTACAGATCCCTTCAGGAAAAGCACAGATGCTAGGAGAATATAGCCTGAAGACCGGAGAGCTTTCATTGAAAGAATACCAGCTGGCTTGGAATGCCTGCGTTGGTAAGACAAGTTGCGTAGGTAAGGCGGCAGGATCTTTTCAAGGCAAAGTGAGAAAGGCGCCTCTTGCCCTTGAAGGGAAAGGGTCAATCCGTTTTGTTGGAGGGGTGTTAGAGCCGATGCCTTGGCAGATCTCTTCTACCAAAGCTTGTGCATTCTCTATCGACACGGAACACTCTTGCCAGCTCGAAGAGGTCCAGTGTGATCTAACTTATGCAAAAGAAAAGGCTGGGATGTTTTCTGCAAAAAAAGTTGCCTTTTTCTTCCCGACGCAACGAACCGTCATAGGTAAAGGATGCTATAGCTGTTCTCGCAAGGAAAAGCAGGTCCTTGACAGAATCGAGGCAATCCCTTCTTTTATCCGTAACTTCTTTGGTATGCAAGCGTGCCAAGTAGAGTGGGAGGCTGATCTCTCTGCGGCAAACTATAAGATCTCAGGTACTTTGCCGGAAGGATCTTATTTTTTAGGAAAGACACCATGGACGTGCAAACAGCTCCGATTTCTTGTCGATAAGAACGAACTATATGCTTCTTGCCTTACTAAATGGCAGCAGGAGCCCTTTTGGATACAAGTTCGATCCAGCCTTACAGAAAATCCCTCTCTTGTTGTCATGTTGAAAGAACAACTCGACCAAGAAGGAGTGGTGCTCCAAGGTAAGGTTATGAGTGGGCAGTTTGCCTGTGATAAGATCCAAGGGAATTTTAAGGGGATCTCTTTAGACTTGGCAAGAGAGCGCTCCCGATATCGAGGAAGAGTATCGGTCGATTTTGAGAAAGCAAAAGGATTGCTGCCGGCCTCTATTGCTGAAAAGGTTTCCTCTTGGAAGATCGGTAAAGGATATCGCTGCGAGGGCTTGTTTTCTTTGTCTCCTATCTCTTTTGTAGGTGAACTCGTAGCGGAGAAGTTTGTCATTTTCGGAAGGGAATTTGAAAGGGCATCAGCACAGATAGATGCAAATGCTCAGAAGGTTGCGATCGAGGGGCTCAAGGTAGAAGATGTCATTGGCTTTTTACAGATAAAGACCCTCGATTTTTCAGAAAGGCAGGGCAGATGGTCTTTTTCAGCTCCTCTTGTCTATGCCAAAGAGGTGAAGCCCTCTTTGCTGCAGCCCAAGAAAAAAGAGGATATGGCAGTTATCAAAAATATCAGCATCTATGAGGTGCAAGGAATATTAGGAGATACTATGTCCTTAGAGGGCAATGGGTCTTTAAATTTTGTCACGCAAAATAACAAAGGCTTTTCTTTTTGGGACATTCCTTTGAGTCTTATCAAAGACTTTGGGCTCGATGCTTCCTTGCTCACCCCAACGATGGGAGAAGTGGATTTTTACTTTTGGGGAGGCAAGTGCCATATTACTGACTGGCGCAACTCGTATAGCGAAGGAAAAAGGTCTCAGTTTTTCTTGGCAGAGGCGCAGACCGATCCTCATCTCGATTTCAATGGCAACTGGCAGCTAGACTTGAGGATGAAGCAAAATGTAGTTTGGAAAATTACAGAAGACTTGATTGTCTCAATCCGAGGTAATATGGCAAAGCCGAAGTATAGTCTTAAAAAAAGCACTGATGCTCCGTGAAAGAGATAAAAGAGGCTCTTTTGGACTTTATTTTCCCAAGCCATTGTCTCTGTTGTGAACAGAACGAGGTGGAAAAGGAAAAGCTCCTTTGTCCTTCCTGTAGCGAGCTATTGGAGCTTGTCGATCCTCAAGATAGATGCCCTCGTTGCTTTCGCAAGGGGATGCCTTGTAAAATTTGTGCTTCGGCACCTTCCTTTTGGACCTTTGCCTATGCCACAGAGAAGATTGGTCCTGCTTCCTCTCTTTGGAGTGCTCATCCTTCGTGTAAAACACAAATCCGGGTAGATGCAATGACTGCATTGATGGCAGTCCAGTATTACCGGCTGAGATGGCCTCTTCCGGATGCAATCCTAGCTTCTCCTATCGGAGGGGAGATGACGCAAGCCCTCGCAGAGTCTATTTCTTCTTATCTTGAAGTTCCTTATTGGAAAGGGCCTTGCAAACGCCTTTTTGGTTCTTACTATTTTTGGAGACAAAGGTGTAACTTTTCGTCTAAGGTCCTTCTTGTGATTGAAGGGGAGCACAATCTCGAAGAGAGAGAATATCTCTTTGCCATAGAGGAGCTGGCGGCAAAGCAGATCTATCTTCTTGCGTTCTGTGCACAAGAGATCCTTTAGGCTTCAAGATTGCGCCGAGCCATTTCGATCTGCCTTCGAAGGATTTCGTCTTTTTCTAGTTTGCCAGAGATTTTCTTCCATGCATGAAGGAGGGTAGAATGGGTCTTTCCTCCGAATGAAGAAGAGAGCTTTGCAAGAGAGTCGTTAATGAGTTCTTTGGCAAGATACATGGCAACTTGTCTTGGGAAGGCTACATCTTTGCTGCGCGAGTCGCTGCGAAGATCGCTGACCTTGACTTCAAAGATTGTAGCAACGCTCTTCATGATATTGTCGACGGAAACTTTCTTAGACGGAGAGAGCTGGAAGAGTTCGCTTAAACTTCTTTCTACGGTCTCTTCCGTGACATCAAGACCCATCATGCGACAGTAAGCGCAAAGGCGGTTGATGGCGCCTTCTAGCTGTCTTACATTATGATAAATATGTTCTGCGATGAAGAATGCGACTTTTTGGGGGATCCTGATCCCTTTTTGTTCTGCCTTGTGCTGCAGGATGGCCACTCTTGTCTCTAAATCCGGAATGCCGATGTTCGCGACAAGACCCCATTCCATACGGGCTATTAATCTTTCTGAGAGGCGAAGCTGCCCTGGGGGTTTATCACTTGTAATGACGATTTGTTTATTTTGGTGGATCAAAGACTCGAAGGTGTTGCAGAATTCTTCTTCGAAATTCATCCGATTTTGTAGAAACTGGATATCATCGACAAGCAGCACGTCTAAGGATCGGTAAAAGCGTTTCATTTTATCGAGCGTTTTATTCCTGAGGTTATCGACGAGATCGTTGATGAATCCCTCGGTAGTAATCGAGTGGATCCGAAGTTTTTTATGATGCTGTTTTACGTAGTGGCCAATCCCGTGGAGAAGATGGGTTTTTCCTAGACCTACGCCGCCGTGGATGAAGAGCGGATTATATGATCTCCCAGGGCGCATCGCAACGCCGGCTGCTGCCGATTTGACAAATTGGTTAGAAGGGCCTTCAATGAAGTTTTCAAATGTGTAAAAAGGGTTTAATTGGCAGGTTTCCTGAGGTGCTTCTTGAAGAGGAGCTTCGACCGTCTTTTTTTCTGTCTGCTGTTTTTTTCTAGCTTCTGTGATGGCAAATTCTATTGCAAGCTCTCCTGCAGTATTAAGAGGGAGAAAGTTTTTTAGCTCTTTCTTGTAGTTTTCCAGGAGGTATTCCTGCACGAAGATGTTGGGGACTTCTAATACAATCTTTTCCGCATGGCATTCTCTTACTTGAATTGGAGCAAACCAATTTGCATATTCCGTTGCAGAGCAGCGCTCCTGTACAAAATCTAAAAATAGCGTCCACGCATCTTGTGATTGATCAGTGATCATGAATTTTCCCAGTTATAAACAGGTTTTCCACATGAGAGATGGTCTCATGCTTTTATGGCGCCACGTTATCATTCACACGCAAACCGCGCAAGGAAAAAAACTTTTGTAAGAGATGGTATTAGCTGTAAGCAATGACTAAAGCTTCTGCTTGGCTTGCTATGGAGGGGTCTTCGCTTTTCTCTAATGCTTTTGCTTGGGAAAGTCCCTGTTTTTTGTAGCCTAAGGCAAGAAGTGCTTTTGTGCGGTTGAGCAGCGTCGGCAGGTGATTTGGATCCATCTTGAGAGCTTTTTCAAGATAGTTCAAAGCCATCAGGTTATTTCCTTTTTGTAAATAAAGAGCTCCCAAGGTTTGCAAATCATAGACTTCAGAAGAAGAGAGGACGACGAGGGCTTCGAAAAAAGTGAGAGCCAAATCGTAATGGCCTTGTTTGATGTAGGAGTATCCTACAAATCGAAGGTCTTGGAGTTCATCTTGTTTCCATCCTAAAATTTCCATCCATTGAATTTGGCTCATGCGTCATCCTTTTTGGTATTGGGAGCGTTTGGAAAGAACATCAGCCATATCCTTATCTAATCCAAGGATTGAATGCAATAATGAAGAGAGGGTTTTCTCTTCTCGCTTTTGTTCTGTAGCTTCCTTAGAAGCTCTCCAGTTTGCTTTGCTGTCTGGGCTTTTTTCTCTTTGGAGCGAGGTCTCTTCAATTTTAGCTAAGATCCTGCGAGCCTGCTCTTCCCTTTTATCCTGAGATCCTAAAGAAGGGATGAGTTGGAAGGTAAAAAGCCTCTTTTTCTGCTCATTATATCCTTCAGGAGGAAAAAAGTCAGCCCAAGGAAGATTTCTTTTGCTTGTCTCGAAAAGCTGATCGAATGCGGAAGAGAAAGAGGGGATGGTCACGTCGATTTCCGTTTGTACGGGGATCTTTTTGGCTTCTTGTAAGATCTTTTCATCTAACAATTGCTGGTCTTGCGCATACCGAGTAGAAACATCGACTCCCAAGTTGTCGATCGTGCGTGGAGGCATAATGGGTTCTCCTTAAAATGTATATTCAAAAATTTCCATGCCACGGATCTAGGATTAAATCAATGATTTTACAGAAAAGAAGTGGTTATTGGGTTTTTTTTGGTTAAAACTCCCACCAATTCCCACTTTGCTTGTTATTTTTTTTAAGATGATGATTTTCAGTGTTTTGCGTTAAAAAATATATTGGTATTCTGGGGTTTATAATGTAAAAATGTTGCGAACATACGAGCTTGGTGTTAAATTGTGGGAAAGCGTGGGAAAAACATGAGCAAGTTCTTTTTTAGTGGATCCTCGACAGCTAAACTCGATGAGAAGAATCGATTTGTGCTGCCCCAATCCATGCGATTTGGACTTGTAGAGAATGGAGAGCTCGAATTTAGTATTGCGCTTGGTCTTGGAGGTTGTCTTGCCATTTACCGGCAAAGCGATATTCAGAAGATTGTAGAAAAGTTCCAAGCAAAGCAGCATGTAGGTAAGTTCCAAAAATTCTTCACCCTGTTTTTTTCTACATTGCACCAGACAACGTGCGACAAGGTGGGAAGGGTGATCATCCCCCCAACGCTGAAAAATGCTGTTCAGATCCGTCAAGAGATCGTGATCGCAGGGGTTCTGAACAAAATAGAGATCTGGCCTAAAGAAAAATACGATGCCCAGCTTCAGGATATGTTAAGTGGCCAGGATCCGGAGATGAATTTGGCTAAGATGTGCGAAGAGGCGTTTGCTCTTCTGGAAGAGGAAAATTGTGGAGAGGATGACAATGGATAAAAGACCTCATATTTCCATCATGGAAGAAGAAATGGCTCGGTTTTTTGCAGGCAGCCATTTGAAGGTGTACTTTGATGGTACTATCGGCGCCGGAGGGCATGCGAAGAGAATTTTAGAAGAACATCCAGAAATTGAGCTTTTTATTGGATGTGACAAAGATCCTCAAGCTCTTGCTATCGCCAGGGAAACATTGGCTCCTTGGAAAGAAAAAGTAGAACTTATCCACGGCAGTTTTGCAGAGCTGGATACATATATAAAACAGAGAAAAATCACCGCGGTAGACGGTTTTTTTTTGACCTAGGAGTGTCATCTATGCAACTCGATCAAGAAGACAAAGGTTTTAGTTTTTCTAAAGAAGGGCCCTTGGATATGCGGATGGATCCTACCCAGCCACTGACAGCCAAAGAGATTGTCAACCATTGGTCTGAAAAAGATTTGAAAGAGATTTTTCAAGAATATGGAGAAGATCCTAGAGCGGAAAAAGCGGCAAAAGCTGTCGTAGAAGCAAGAAGAAAAAGCTCTATTGAGACGACAAAACAATTAGCTGACATCTTATCTTCTGCGCTGAAGACAAAAACAAGAGGTAGACTTCATCCGGCGACGCTCGTATTTCAGGCTCTGAGAATTTGCGTAAATCAGGAGCTGGAAGCCATAAAAAAAGGTCTTTCCAAGGCAATATCTTTACTGAGCTCTGAAGGGAAGATCGGCGTTATGAGTTTCCATAGCTTAGAAGATCGGATCGTAAAGAATGTGTTCCGAATGGCTGCAACGCCTCGCAAGGAAGGAAAAGAAAGATGGGCACCAATCCTTCAGTTGCTCACAAAGAAACCGCTCGTTCCTTCTTGGGCAGAGATCCGTTTAAATCCTAGAGCTCGCAGCGCTAAATTGCGATTTGCACAAAAAATTTGAGGGAGATATGAAGCAGACGAAAGGACTTATATGGCAGGTGTTTTTTTGTCTTGCTCTTTCTGGTGCGTGTTGGTTTTCATATTTGGAAAAACAAAATGCTCTTACGGAACTGCGCATCTATGTCCCTAAGCTTGTAAAAGAAATCAAGGAAATCGAACAAGAAAATACGCGCTTAAGTTACCAAATTGATCAATTCGAAAATCCAGATCATTTAATGCGCCTTGCTGCAGAGCCTCGATTTAGCCATCTAAAACACCCTTTGCATAAAGAAATCCTTGTCTTGCAAGATGCCATCGCGCTACAATTGCCTGTGCTTGCAGAAAAGGAACCTGTTTCTGCGCAACCTAAACTTACACTGGCAGTCGGAGCGAAATAATCATGTCCGCAAGACGAAGCGGCGGTTTTCTTGCGATAGAAAGCCGCAAGCGTCTGACTTATCTTATTTTATTTATTGTCTTTCTTTTTTGCATCATTTTAGCCCAGTTCTATCGGATTCAGATCATAGAAGGGGAAAAATGGAAGAAAAAGGCTTTGGCCCAACACCAACTCTTTGTGGTGGAACCTTGCAAAAGAGGGACTTTCTATGCAAATCATCGGATTAAACCAGGTCATCCCGATGCGCTCCGACCTATTGTGACAGACGTTCCCAAATTTCATCTCTATGCAGATCCTGTCGCTATTCCTGAAGAGCATAAACAGGAAGTATGGGAGGCTCTGTCTGCGATCTTCTCGTTTGGTCCCAAAGATCGAGATCTTCTGAAAGTACAGCTATACAAAAAATCCCGCAGCCGCAAGCTTGTGCTCTGGATGAATCCTGAAAGGAAAGTGGCAGTAGAACAATGGTGGTCCGGTTTTGCAAGACGCCATAAGATTGCTCGCAATGCGCTCTTTTTTATCCAGGATTATAAGAGATCTTATCCGTATGGCAAGCTACTCGGTCAGGTGATTCATACTGTGCGTGAAGAAAAAGACCCCAACACACGCCAGCTCATTCCGACGGGGGGGTTAGAGCTTGTAATGGATAGATACTTACAAGGAAAAGAGGGAAAAAGGGTATTGCTCCGCTCCCCAAGAAATCCTCTAGACTTAGGCAGTGTGATTGCAGAGCCCGAAAATGGGGCTGATGTATTTTTGACTGTCAATGACTATCTTCAGGCTGTTGCAGAAGAGGAGGTGGCAAAGGCTGTGCAGAAGGCAAATGCTAAGAGCGGATGGGCTATTATGATGGATCCCCATTCCGGAGAGATTCTCGCTTGGGCGCAGTATCCCTGGTTTGATCCAAGCCGATGCCGGGAGTATTTCAACGATCCAAAGTTAAGAGAGCATACGAAAGTGAAGGGTATTACAGATCCTTTCGAGCCGGGATCGACTATGAAGCCCATCACAATGGCTATTTGTCTCAAGGCGAATGAGGAGCTCAAAAAAAGAGGGAAGCCTCCTTTGTTCTCTCCACACGAAAAGGTCGCTGCTTCGAATGGATATTTCCCTGGCAGATCGACACCGATCCGAGATACGAAGAGGCATCAATATTTAAATATGTATATGGCAATACAAAAATCGGCCAACATATACATGGCGCGCATTGTCCAGAGGGTTATCGAGCAGCTGGGCGATGAATGGTATCGCAATGCGCTGCAGGAAGTTTTTGGATTCGGACTTAAAACAAGCGTAGAGCTTACATCGGAAAGTCCAGGGCTTTTACCTAAGCCTGGGAAAAAACACCCCAGTGGTGCTTTGGAGTGGTCTAAGCCAACTCCATATTCTCTTGCTTTTGGTCATAATGTCCTGGCAAGCAGCCTGCAAATGTTAAAAGCTTATGCTATTTTAGCCAATGGCGGGTTTGATGTGCGGCCGACGCTGATTCGCAAGATTGTAAAAACAAAGCCAGACGGCTCCAAAGAGATCCTAGTCGACCGAGAAGCGGAAAGAGAAGAAAAGCCTCCTTTAAGGGTGTTAGAGCCGCAGGTAATCCAAGAAGTAGTGAAAGCAATGCGTTATGTTACCAAACCTGGAGGGAGTGCGCCGAAAGGAGATATTTATGGGTATACAGAAGCTGGAAAGACCGCGACTTCTGAAAAAATCGTAGGGGGCACCTATTCTAAAAAAGACCATATCTCGACATTCATCGGATTTGCCCCTGTCAAAGACCCTCGCTTTGTTTTGATGGTTGTAATCGATGAGCCAGAAAGCAAATATATCCCAGGAGTCGGCAAGAATCAGTATGGAGGTAACTGCGCAGCGCCAGCATTTCGTGAAATTGGAACAAAAGCCTTGCAGTATTTAGGGGTGGAGCCCGATGATCCTTTTGGATATCCTGTAGGTGATCCCCGCAGAGACTCTAAAAAAGCAGATGCATTGCAAGAAGTGGAAGTGCTAAAAGAACTCTATCAACAATGGAACCACTAACATGAAGCTCAAAAAGCTAATCAAAGAGATCCCAGGCATCGAAGTCAAAGGCTCTAAAGAAGTCGAAGTAGCAAGTCTTTGCAACAACTCGAAGCTAGCGGCCCCGGGGGCTCTTTTTTTTGCAAAAAAAGGCCTTACTACCCATGGCAATGCCTTTATCGGCGAGGCGATTTCGAGTGGAGCTGTTGCTATTGTTACTGACTTATACGATCCATTTTTGTCCGATGTAGTTCAGGTGATCTATCCCGATGTTGCTTTGTTAGAAGCGATCTTAGCGGGTCGTTTTTACCAAGATCCTTCCCAAAAGCTTGTGACAGTAGGAGTGACAGGAACGAATGGCAAGACGACAATTTCTTACCTCGTTAAACATCTTTTTGACCGCATAGACAAACCCTGCGGGTTGATCGGGACTATAGAATGGATCGTCGGGAATAACGTATTTCCGGCGGCGCAGACAACACCCGATGTACTCACAAACCACAAATTGTTCCACGAAATGGTGTCGGTTGGCTGCAAGGGAGTTGTTATGGAAGTTTCCTCGCATGCTCTATGCCAGGGAAGAGTGGGGGGGATTGATTTCGACTATGCAATCTTTACGAATCTGACACAAGATCATCTGGATTATCATATCACCATGGAGCAGTATGCTGAAGCAAAAGCTCGCCTTTTTTCGAGCCTTTCTTTAGAAAGCGAAAAACCCTATCCAAAACGGGCGATTGTCAATGGAGATAGTCCATGGTCTGCATCGATGATCAGAGAATGTAAGGTTCCTATTCTGACGTATGGACTTTCTAAGCAATCGGATGTATGGGCAGACAATCTGTCCTTGAGCTCTGCGGGGGCAAAATACCAAGTGCATTACCAAGGAAAACAGGTTTCCTTTACCTCCTCTTTGATAGGAAAGTTTAATGTATACAATACTCTTGCTGTGTTTTCTTTAGGCATAGCTTTAGGATGTGATTTACATAAGGTTGCTGAGATTTTGCAAAGCTGTCGTCCTGTGCCGGGACGTTTGGAGAGAGTGCCGAACCAAAAAGAGAAAAATATCTTTGTCGATTATGCGCATACAGAAGATGCTCTTAAAAATGTGCTTGAAACACTGCGCGAAGTAGCAAAGGGAAAGATCGTATGTGTTTTTGGGTGTGGGGGCAATCGAGATAAACTGAAACGACCAAAGATGGGCCGTATCGTAGAAGCGCTGGCAGATCGGGTTATCGTCACTTCAGATAATCCCCGTGGAGAAGACCCTCAAGAGATTATCCGAGAGATCCTCTCGGGTTTTCATGATGCTTCAGCGGCTGATGTGCAAATAGACCGAAGGCAAGCCATCGAACAGGCTATTGGTCTTTTAAAGGAAGATGACGTTCTGTTGATTGCTGGCAAAGGCCACGAGACGACGCAGGTTTTTTCTCGCCATGCTATCCATTTTGATGACAGAATCGTGGCAAAAGAGTATTGTCAATCATTAGGCTGACTACATGATAAAGTCTCATGATGGCGTGTAAAAAACTTTTCTCTTTATTTCTGTTGCTTTTCATCAGTTCTAGTTCATGGCTGCTCGCCCATTCTTCGACCCCAAAAGCGCTTGCAATGAAAGCGGAAAGCAAACGTTGCTATGCTAAACCTAAAGGGCCCCTCATCGTGTTGGATGCAGGGCATGGAGGGAGTGATGAGGGAGCGAAAGTGCGCTGGGTGCAAGAAAAAAAAATCACTCTTGCGACAGTATTGTACACGAAAAAATATCTTGAAGAATTGGGGTATCGGGTGATTTTGACAAGGGGAAAGGACACGTATGTCTCGCTTCCAAAAAGAGTCTCAATTGCCAATAAAACAAAGAGTGTGCTGTTTGTCAGTGTTCACTATAACGCTTCGAAAAATACGGAAGCCCAAGGGGTAGAGATCTATTATTACAATAGCAGCGATCCGGAAAGGACCCGATCTTCCCGAAAGCTAGCCGGTTATGTCTTGCATTTTGTTCTCGATCAAACTGATGCGGTATCCAGAGGGGTTAAGATGGGGAATTTTCATGTGATCCGAGAAACAGAGATGCCCGCGATCCTCGTAGAAGGAGGGTTTATGACAAACTATGACGAATGGAGTTCCCTTAAAAAGCGTTCCTATCTTGAGAATATCGCCAAGGGAATTGCTCAAGGGGTAGATAAATATCTAAAGTCTTGAAAAAATCGTCCTCGGCGCGAGTTGAACGCGCGGCCTGTTGCTTAGGAGGCAACCGCTCTATCCACCTGAGCTACGAGGACTCATAGGGACAGCCATTGTAAAATAGACATTGGTTTGGCTCAAGGAAATTTATATTTTAAGAGGGAGAAAGAAAAATGGCGCAACAACAAGCAGATATAGGCCTGATCGGTTTGGCTGTCATGGGACAGAATCTGGTATTGAATATGAATGATCATGGCTATACGGTTGCTGTCTTCAACCGAACGACAAGTAAAGTAGATGACTTTTTACAAGGAACAGCAAAGGGGACTTCGGTCCTGGGATCGCACAGTTTAAAAGAATTTTTTTCTATTTTGAAACGCCCTCGCAAGGTCATGATGATGGTCAAAGCGGGGAAAGCTGTCGATGAACTCATCGAAGAATGCCTCCCTTTTTTAGAAAAAGGAGATATTGTCATCGATGGGGGCAACAGCCACTATGTAGACAGTGAAAGACGAGATGCCAAGCTCAAAGAGAAGGGAGTCCTTTTTGTCGGTAGTGGGATTTCCGGAGGAGAAGAAGGTGCGCGCCATGGTCCCTCGATCATGCCAGGAGGCAATCCGGATGCTTGGCCTCATGTGAAGGAGATCTTTCAGTCGATTTCTGCCAAAGCTGCCGAAGATAAGCTTCCATGCTGTGAATGGATCGGAGAAGGAGGCGCTGGACATTATGTGAAAATGGTTCACAACGGGATCGAATACGGCGACATGCAGCTGATCTGCGAGGCGTATCAGATCTTGCGCGACTATCTTGGATTGACACCGCAGGAGCTTCAAGAGATTTTTACTCATTGGAATCAAGGCGTGCTGAGCAGCTATTTAATCGAAATCACAGGCCATGTACTAGCACATAAAGATACAGATGGGTCTTGTCTTGTCGATCATATTTTGGATGTGGCAGGACAAAAAGGTACGGGAAAGTGGACGGGGATCAGCGCACTTGAACTTGGCCTCCCGGTCACTTTGATTGGAGAGGCGGTCTTCGCACGCTGTCTTTCTTCTTTAAAAGAAGAGAGAACAGCGGCATCACGCCTTTATAAAAAGCCTGTCTTTGCCTTTTCCGGAGATAAAAAACAGCTCATTGAAGATGTAATGCAGGCTCTTTATGCCTCCAAAATTATCAGCTACGCGCAAGGGTTTATGCTGATGAAAGCAGCCGCCCAGGAGTTCCATTGGCATCTCGACTATGGATCCATTGCTCTTATTTGGAGAGCAGGGTGCATCATCCGCAGCCGCTTTTTAAACGACATCAAAAAGGCGTTTGTACAGGATCCTCAGTTGCCCAGTTTGCTTTTGAATCCGTTTTTCCAAGGGGAAATTGCCAAGGCAGAATCTGGATGGAGAAGAGTGGTCGCGCTCTCGGTGCAAGCAGGGATCCCAGTGCCTTGCTTTAGCACAGCACTTGCCTTCTTTGATGGATATCGTTCGGAAAAGCTTCCCGCTAACTTATTACAAGCGCTGCGCGACTTTTTTGGAGCCCACACCTACGAAAGAACAGACAAGCCAAGAGGGCAGTTCTTCCATACCAACTGGACAGGAAGCGGCGGGAACGTCACTGCCGGCTCCTATAGTGTTTAAAAGACGCGGATTGCTAAGACGGTGACATTGTCTGTCGATGTCCGTAGTGCGTGATCCACTAGGCTTTCTGCCGGATCACGTGCTGTGGATGCAATCTGGCAGATTTCCCTTTCCGGAACAAAGTCTTTTAGACCATCGCAGGCGAGTACAAGAGTATCCCCTTGTTGCAGCTGAGAGACAGTGATCTTTGGCTTATGCAACGACCCAGGCTTGTCTTGGATTTTAGGCTGGATGCCTAGCTTCATCCCCAGCTTATAGAAAAATCCGGGATTCTGAGGTTCATGGCGGTTTGTATAAGCATCTCCAAAACCGCGGCTGACGTTTACTCCAGCGTGGCGTAAGTGCTTTGGCTCGTTGGCAAGGGGCCAATCTCTTGCGATACGGGAATCATTTCGTATGTAGGCGATTCTTCTAGCGTCATTTTTGGAGCTCCAATCGCGCACGCAGGAAAGAGGGATTGACTTACAAGCCCCTCGGACATTTCGGTAGATGTTGGCTTCGCTATCTCCCAAAGTTGCTGTAAATACCTGTCGTGTTCGTTTGTCAATATAGGAAAGAACGGCTGTGCTGCCTATATACTCCCATCTCTTGTCTGCTAGGATCTGTTTTTGGAGAGTATCAGATATTTGTTCAAACGTCTGATGGACGTTGCCTTGGTTTTGTTGCAAAAGTTGCATGAAATGATTTTGGAAATACTGGCTTGCGTGTTTTGCTACCTTATTTCCTCCATGCCCATCAAAAACTCCGACAAGGGCTCCTTGGTTGTTTTCCATGAAAAAATGGGCATCTTCCATAGACCAGCGACGACCTTGAGCTTCTTTTTCAAAATATTGCAATGTAATGGGAGCAGAAGGAGTTTGAAGAGCAGAAAGATCAGCAGGTTCTACATAGCCTACAGGATCGTGTTTTCGGTGTTCTAAAAGAGCTTTTTGTGCATTTTTTCTCATTTTGTCTAAAGCTGTCTCAGGAGATAGCGATCTTGGAGTCCATTGGATATGTCTTAAAAATGCAGGGTCTCGTTCACATTGGGCTGCATAGGTTGTGAAATGGTGCTCAAAAAATGTTTTCGCAAAGCTCGCTATTTTTTGGATGAAAGCTTGTAGAGGATTACTAATTGAATGTTGTAAAGTAATTGTTTGTGTTGTAGGCGAAATAGAAGAAACAGACATAAAAATCCTCTTAATTTGACAAGGAAATTATATCATTAATTGCAACGCGAGCACAATTAAAATGTATTCAACAAAAAACTTGTTAATATGTATAAATATGATTTATATAGCTTGCGAATCAGGATGTTTTGAGTTTCCAATCATTGAGCTGGCGTGATTTTGTGTCAAAATTTACGCCAATAAGGACCAGTTTGCGCGTGTCTGCTTTGAATTGGTCGTGATATGACTTTTGGAGAATTTGTGCAAGCGCCTCTTCTGCCGTTTTATTGATTTTGAATTCAAAAATAAAAATGGAATGGCTTGTTTTTAAAAACATATCGATTCTGCCTTGACTTGTCGATATTTCTGACTGCACTCTAAAACCTAGAGTCTTCAGAAAGAGATAAAGTAAAGAGTGATAATATCCCTCCGATTCTTGATGGATTTGGTGGGGAATGGAGGCTAAAAAGGTATTGAACGTTGTAAAAAATTCATTTAAATCACCCAGGTTTAAGCAATTTTCTAGTTTGTACAGCATCGATTGTACCTCTGAGGGATTGTGTTCGGAAAATACAAAAAGCAAGTTTTCTAAGAAAGATCTGCGCACTTCTTCATTTGGAAAATCCAAAACAAAAGTTTGATTTTGTTCATTATATTGAGAAATAGTCAGGTATCCAGTTTGAAAAAGAAGAGTCGGAATATCCATAGTTTGTATGTCATGAGCAATCTCTATTTCTTCTCCTGTGATGATACCATGATCAAGATCTGGGATGGGAAAATTACGCTGTTTAATAAGATCGATTGCAAAAGTCGGAATTGCTGTTGTAAACCAATAATTATCAAATTGGGCTGTTTCTAAAAAAGAGAAAACGGACACAGGCGTGTAAACTTTAGTTCCTGAAACAGATTTAAAATATCTGTATCCATTGTACCATTTTTTTAAAAGGAACAATAGCTCATTAAATGATACTCCTCTCTTGATAGCAATCGATTGGATAGTCGGTGAAAAATAGGTGATAATTTCCTCTTCTGTTAAACCTAATAAAGTTGCATAGTCATCGCGTAAGGAAATAGGTTTTAAGTGATTCATTCCGGAAAATAGAGACACTTTTGTAAACTGACTGACACCTGTAACAAATACAAATCGTAAATATTGCTCTAAGGATTTAATGTTCGCGTAAAAATCACTAAGGAGTTCTTGGTTGGCTTCTGCAATTGATGGATTGGAAAAATGTTTGACAAGAGGTTGATCATATTCATCGATTAGAATCACAACAGGTCCCATGCGTTGAAATAAAGCATGAACTAAAGAGCGGAGAGTCAGTGTTGGGAATTCTTGTTCTATGTTTGTAATGCCATATTGATTGGCGGTTTCTTTGAATAGGGCTTGTAAGGAGCTGGCTAGAGTCTGTGGAGTATGCGCTACTACAGCTGACAGATCCAATTGAATAACTGGGAATTCTTCCCATGTATAGTCGGAGGAATCAATCCATAGTCCGGAAAATAATTCCCGTTTTCCTTGAAACAGTGCTGCTAATGTCGATATTAAAAGAGTTTTTCCAAAGCGGCGGGGACGAGCGAAAAAACATCCCGGTCTTTCTTGGATGAGGCGGTAGAGAATGGGAGTTTTATCGATATAAACATATCCTTCTTTACGAAGAGTGGGAAACCATTGAATCCCTGTAGGAATTTTTATCATAAGAAGAACATAAGATCTTATATCAAGATATGCAGGTGACTTAACATGGAGATATCAGGAAGTCAAGGCTTTCTGAGGTTTCATTTGAGGCTGAATTTTTTCAGATTCTTTAGCCGGATCCTTCTTCTGCTTTAAGTACTTCCATGAATGCTGATTGAGGGATGTGGACTTTGCCGATCTCTTTCATCCGCTTTTTGCCCTTCTTTTGTTTCTCCCATAGTTTTCGCTTGCGGGTGATGTCGCCTCCATAGCACTTAGCGGTGACGTTCTTTGTGATGGCGCGGATCGTTTCCCTTGCGACGATCTTTCCTCCAATGGCAGCTTGGATCGGTACTTTGAATTGCTGCATGGGGATGACTTCGACGAGCTTTTGGCAGATGGCTCTTCCTTTGCTTTCTGCTTTAGAGCGATGGACAAGACAGGAAAAGGCGTCGACAGGTTCTTCGTTGACGCGGATTTCTAATTTGACAATGTCGCTTGGCTGATAGCAGTCGAATTCATAGTCAAATGATCCATAGCCTCTGGTGACGGACTTGAGTTTGTCGTTGAAGTCCGTGATGATTTCATTGAGAGGAAAACGGTAGGTAAGAAGTAAGCGCTTGCTATCCATCGTTTCTGTTTTGGCAAGCTCTCCTCGTTTTTCCATGCCAAGGCTCATGATGGCTCCAAGATATTCGGAAGGCGCCATGATATGGCATTTGACCCAAGGCTCTTCAATAGTGTCGATGAGGGCAGGGTCTGGAAAATGGGCGACATTGTCGATGTCGAGCTGTTTTCCGTCTGTGAGCGTAAACTTATATACAACGCTGGGTGCTGTTGTGATGATATCGAGGTCAAATTCTCTTTGGAGGCGTTCAAAAACGATCTCTAAATGGAGCAATCCAAGGAAGCCGCAGCGGAAGCCAAATCCTAAAGCTAGGCTGCTTTCCTGTTCTACATGCAAGGCTGAATCGTTCAGTTGGAGTTTAATGAGAGCATCGCGTACGGTTTCAAAGTCGGAAGAATCTACTGGGTAGATCCCTGCAAATACGACAGGAGAAATCACGCGAAATCCCGGCAGAGGGGTTTGTGCTGGAGACTGGTTTGTGGTAATAGTGTCGCCGATCTTGACATCTGCGGTATTTTTGATGTTGGCAAGAATATAACCTACCTCTCCAGGACGGAGCTGCTCTACAGGCTTCTCATCGGGAGAAAAGATCCCTACTTCTTGGACTTCAAAGGTTTTGCCAAGAGCCATCATCTTAATCTGGGTTTTTTTGCGGATCTCGCCGCTCACGATCCGGACGTAGACAAGAACACCGCGGTATACGTCGTAGTGTGAATCGAATACAAGAGCTCTGAGTGTTGTATCCTCAGGAGTCTGAGGAGGGGGGACTTCGATCAAAATTCTCTCGAGGATCTCCTTGATGCCAATCCCTGTTTTAGCAGAACAGAGGATTGCATTAGAAGTGTCGAGGCCGATGACGTCTTCGATCTGCTGTTTGACGTTCTCCGGATCTGCGGAAGGAAGGTCGATTTTGTTAATGACGGGAACGATTTCAAGCCCACGTTCTACAGCGAGGTGGACGTTGGCAAGGCTTTGGGCTTGGACTCCTTGCACTGCATCGACGACGAGTAGAGCGCCTTCGCAGGCAGATAAAGAGCGGGAAACTTCATAGGAAAAGTCGACGTGGCCGGGGGTGTCGATAAAGTTGATTTGGTAGACTTCTCCATCTTGGGCTGTATACAGCATCGTGACCGGATGTGCTTTAATTGTGATGCCGCGCTCTCTTTCTAAATCCATCGCGTCAAGAACTTGTTCCTGCATCTGTCGGGAAGGGATCGTATGGGTGATTTCTAAAAGGCGGTCTGCGATGGTTGACTTGCCGTGGTCGATATGGGCGATGATCGAAAAATTTCTAATTTTTTTGATGTGGTATTGAAACATGGGAATCCATTTCTAATTGGAAGAGAAATGTACCCCATGGGCACTTAGTATTCAAGAGAAACTGCTACTAGTCTAAAAATACGGAAGACTAAAGAGCGGGGATATCCTCTTCTGAAATAGGAGGATCTAAGGGACATATCGTTTGTAAAAATTGAGCCACAGCAAAATTACCGGCAGCGATGCTTTTGATCCGTGATCTAGCGATCAGACGAAAAGCATAAAGCTCATCTTCTGCATGTTCCATAAAGTCTAATAAGACAACCTTTTCTCCATCGATGCCGAGATTGTATCTTTGCAAGTCGAGAGGAAGTGTAGAGGGATCATTCCAGGAAAATTCAAAAAACTTCTGTATTTGTTCCAGCAAGGCCATATCTTCTGATGCTAGGCTTTTTTTGTTTGTCCAAGGAGTGGGAAGAGGAGCTACTTTTTGCACTACGAAATAGCCATCGTTTTTTGCTGTTGAAGCGTTATAAATTTGGATTGTCGGAAGTTTGCCCTGCAGCGCTTGGTATTGATTAAGAGAATTTTGCATCATTGTTGGAATCATACGGCCATGTTTTTGGATTGCTTCTTCATGGAATATTTTTATGTAGAGATTTTCGTTGGGGATTCCGGGGACTAGAGGTGTTTCCGAACAGATCCGATAAAGTTGGCTATGGTGTCCCTTCATGCCAGGAAGTAGTTCTAATAAATGGGTGCTTCCATTTGCCTCAATAGACAATGAAGATGCAATAGCAAGAGCTTTTTTGCTGATAGGATCGGTGCTTGGAAGATTTGGACGAGAAGGTGCAGATGGGGGATTTTTTCGTATGCCATTTTGGCTTGCTACGCGGGCGATTTTTGGGGGGCTTAGGAGTTCACAAGGGGGCAGTGTATGCGTGTGTTTGCTAGGCGAGGAAGGGGGAGTGGAGTATCGGGCAAGGAGCTCTGCAGACATCTGAAATTTAGGAGCTAGAGAGGTGCAAAACTCTGTTGATAATCTCGATGTTCTCAGGTTGAGTGAACGTTGCTTTGTGGATGGTTCTTCTACAGAAAAAATTGAAGATGTTGGGTCTTTCAACGAGGATGGAATCATGGTTTTCTCTGAAAAGGTTTCATCAATTATAGCATTTTTTGTTTTTATTGACTGTTACTTTCGAATAAAAAAAGCCCCCTCTTTTGTAGGAGGGGGCTTTTTCAGCATAAGGGAACAATTCCCAGTGGATTATGCTGTTGGTTTTGCTAAAGCCTCGACAGGCCTGGCATCGGCTGTTGCCGTTGTTGCCTGGTCTTTTTCTGCATTGAGCGTTGCAAATTGCCGGCCTAAAGAGCGGGCTGCAAAGATCCAAGAGAAAATGATCAGGAACAAGATGCCGGCTACGTAAGGAGTGATCGCAGCTAAAGATCCGCAAGCGCAGATCAATCCTTGTTGGATCAAAGATCCTCCAGATTTGCCTAAGCGAGCTCCAACGACGTCGATCGCAGCTTTCCCTTTGACCTTAGATTCTTGGTCAAGAGGAATATATGCCATCTCTTTTGTGGGGTCAAAAAGAGAGTATTTTGCGGATTTGCTCATGATGTTTTGAGCTGTTCCGAATATAACAGCGAGCATAAGAGGTGTTGTTCCGATTTGGGCGATGATTCCCATTAAAGCATCTTTGAAGATGACAAATCCAAAGAAGCCGGCTCCTGTCGCTAGTAATACAACAGGTGTGATCAGAGCGGCAACAGACCAGCCCCAACGGCGGATGACGTTTCCACCTACGAAGAGCATCATCAGAATGGTGATGGCTCCGGTTAATGTGGAGAAAATACCCATGAAGGTGCTGTAGTCGTTAGGATTTGGGTATTGGAGCTTCAGCTGGCCTTTCCAGGTAACTTCTACGAGGTTGATCGCAATACCATAGCCGATCACGAGGATAGCCAGGCATCCGATATACTTGGAGCGTGCCAGGTAGAGGAAGCTCTCTTTGAGAGACATCTTTGGTTTTTCTTTTTTCGTCTTTTTCACCTCAGAGACATCGAAGAAGCGAGGGTCTGTAAGGACGTTTTTGTGCATCCATCCATAGATGGCCATGATGATAAAGCCCGAAAGGACGACGAGCCCGATCATGTAGTTCAAAGAAACGCCCCAAGCATCGACTCCGACGGGGAGTTTGCTTCGGATGTCTGAAAAGTAGATGATCGCAGGTCCGGAAAAAAGCATCGCGACGTTGGCGCCAAGACCGAACATAGCGTAAAATCTTTTTGATTCGGAAATCTTTGTGATGTCATTTGCAAATCCCCAGAATAAGAGGGAAATCGCTACGCTACCCCAGAGTTCTGACATGATGTAGAAAAGAGCATAAGTCCAGTTGCGATAGAGAGCGACAAGGCCGCTGAGTCCTTTAGGAAGCACGTTGGCAAGAGTGTCTGCAGTCTCTGTTGGGTGCAGAAGATCTCTGCAAGGATAGAGAACCAATACAAACAGAGCGAAAAAGCTGATGAATGTAGTAATGGTTACATAAAACAGACGTGTTTTGCTAAGCACGTTGCTGAGTTTTGCATATGCAATCATAAATAAAATTGCAAAAGGCAGCACTCCGTATACCTTTAAGAAAGGGATCGCTTCAGCGCCGGATCCCGGAGCTGTTACAATCAGAGAGTCTTTCGTATCTCTCAAAATCGTGTAGTTAAAATTGATAAAGAAAAATAAGAAAAACATTGGAAGGAGCTTTTTGAGCTCAAAGTTATGGACTGGCCAAAAAAATGACCGCCATCTTCCAAACTTAGGTGTATTGGGTTCAGACATGTTATATCCTCTAGACATCAATTAATAATTGAGTAACAGGTTTTGCGGCTGTTACGATTGTAAAAACACAAATTGCTTTATTTACTACTGTTTGCCTTCAAAACATTACCATTTTATTTGTTTTTTCATTGTTTTCAAGTTCAAAATGAAAAAACGTAAGGATTAGAGGGGTTTTTTCGAGGAAAAGTCATATTCTTCTTTTGACTCGAAGCGGACTCCAGGCTCGGTTTGCGTATAGATGGCAATGGAAGTTGCATTAAAAGGGGGGATCGCCAGATGGGCAGGTTCCATAGAAAAAGGGTTCCAATGAGAGCGAGGGGGGATTTCTGCGAGAAGAATATAAGGCAAAGAGGTTTTCTCTTGCTGGGGCATTTGCCGTTTTAAAGGCTCAATAGAAGGTTCTAAAGAGCCTTGTAGAATAAGATAGGTATGGTGGTTTTTTTTGAGTAAGTCCCAGCATAGCGGAGTAAAAAAATAT
This sequence comes from uncultured Chlamydiae bacterium, assembly GCA_945952445.1. Lineage (GTDB taxonomy): Bacteria > Chlamydiota > Chlamydiia > Chlamydiales > Rhabdochlamydiaceae > CAMFIG01. The sequence goes on along the minus strand of CAMFIG010000003.1, from coordinate 32,783 downwards.
AGAGGATAAGACTGTTCACTAAGAAATTGTTTGATATCGATCATGTCGATTTCTTGTAGTTCTTTTTTTAAAGAAGCGATGTGGATATGGAGGTATAGAGGATCGATCCATTTGGCTTGAGGGATTCCAAAAAAATATCTCGAGAGGAGAGCTTGTGTAGAAGAAGGTAGGGGAAGTCCAAGAATATATTGGCGTGTCATAGAAAAAACCGCTTTTATCTAAAAAAATAGATAAAAGCGGTTTTTATAAGCAAAGAATAATTATCGATTGAGTAGGCCGGATTGAATAAGCTCAGCTTCCATGGAGCCGCTTTGCAGGGCTTCTACGTAAGCATTCCAAAGTTCGGGTTCTACTTTTCCGTGGCGGATCGAAGCGATCAGCTCTCGTTTGCATGTAGCTAAGGATTTTTTAGGAGAGAGAATCCCAATCATTTCCTTGTCACCAGCAAGGCGGGCAATATTCAGCATTCTTTCTAACTGGAGGCGGGAAAATGTATATTGGTCTCTTTTTTTGCGAGAGCCTCGAGCTGCTCTTTGTTTGGGGGCTACAGCGGAAGGCTTGTCTGCGTTAATGATAAATTTTTCTATTAATGTACTCAGTTCGCTGGGTTGTCTATTTTTCATTTTCTTTAAAGTAAAGTGGTGCATATAGCCGCCAGAAGTCATAGGAATATATTTGCAGAGATCGTTCTCTTTTTTTCCATTTACTTTGCGGATAGCTTTTGTAATGACATCTTCTATTTCTCGAAGATTTTTTGTTTTGGTTTCTACCATTTCTTCACGATTAGGGCTCATATTTTTTCCTTTTGTTTTCTTAAAGCTGTTATCTCATTTTACTAGTGACTTCAAATACTTAAATGAAATCGAGAATCGGCATTTTTATCAAGTAAATTTTTTTCACAATTAAGAGATTGGCGTTTCAGCATTATCTAAACAGAATCGTTTCTATAATACTAAACGACTTCCCTCCTGTGATTTCCTTTTTTTTCGCGTTCATTTTGTGAATTTTATTAATGGCTGATATTTTATGCAACAAATTGCGGAAATCAATTGCTTTTTCCTGTTAAACTTTGAGAAATTTCATTTTGATGTGAAAGTAAAAAAAAGATAAAATCTCTAGATTCTGGATTTATGAAGGAGAAAACGTGAGTTTTACTCAAAAATCTCATATTCGATTTATCGTAGCTATCGCTGCAGGAAAGGGCGGAGTCGGAAAATCCAGCGCTTCTGTTCATATGGCCTCTGCATTGAAGTCGATGGGATATAGCGTAGGAGTTCTGGATGCTGACATATATGGACCGTCTTTAGGGAAAATGCTAGCCGTAGATGTTCCTTATCGGTTGGATGGGGAATATTTAGTGCCTGCCATATGCCAAGGGATTCCAACTATGACTCTTTCCTACCTGCGCCCTGAAGCTTCTATTGTAAGAGCTCCCATTGCAAATGGGATCATAGCGCAGTTTGCCCAAAATATTCTTTGGGGTGATCTCGACTATTTAATCGTTGATTTTCCTCCAGGGACAGGGGATATTCAATTAACTTTAATGCAAACTCTCTCTTTTACAGGCGCGGTTCTCGTGACGACGCCGCAGGAGGTAGCGGTTTTGGATGTGCAGAAGGCTGTGCAAATGTTTTTTCAAATGGGAGTTCCTGTTGCAGGGGTTATTGAGAATATGGCTTATTTCATAGATAGAACCGGAGAAAAACAGATGCCTTTTGGACAAGGCGGCGCGGGAAAGCTTTCAGAGCGATACGGCTTCCCTATTCTAGGAGAAGTGCCATTGGATTCGCTTTTGAGTCTGTGTGCAGATCGAGGAGAAACAGTCATCGATATCTATCCTGAATCTCTACCAGCAAGATCCTATCTTGCCATTGTTCGCAAAATGCACGAGATGCTCTGCATGTGGGACGAGTCGGGTGGCCTTCGGGAGTTTTCTTTGGAGTGGGAACAATGAAAGAGATACTGCGAGATATTTATCAGACAGGAAGAGAAACTTTTGTCATAGAGTGGTCCGATGGACAATCTGCCACATATCGGCTTTCAGAGTTGGAACACCTCTGCCCTTGCATAGAGTGCCGAGGAAAGTCGAAGATTGAAAAAACAGGTCTTTCTGCTCGCTTGGTTTCTAATGTTGGCGCCTATGCGCTGCGGATTGATTTTACGGAAGGGTGCTCGAAAGGGATTTTCACCTATGCTTTTTTGAGAAAACTAGGCGGTGTGCAGTGAGAAATATGAAGAAATGGGCGATTTGTGTGACTCTGTTTTTTTTCGGGATTCTTTTATCTGCATGCTCTGGAAAAGGCCAAGGTCAGTCGCTTGCTTCAGAAGAGAACCTAAAAGTTTGTGTTCTTTCTACGACAGGAATGATTGATGATATCGTAGCGCAAATAGGGGGAGATCGGATAGATCATAGAGTGTTGATTTCTGGAGAAATCGATCCGCACCACTATGAGCTTGTCAAAGGAGATGATGAAAAAATCGATGGAGCCGCTATCGTTTTTTATAATGGATTGAACCTCGAACATGGTGCTAGTTTGCGCAATAAGCTCGCTAAGCATCCTAAATCGATCGCGGTGGGGGACTATGTAGCAGAAAAGAATCCAGAGTGGATTTTAAGGGTAGATCGGGAGATAGACCCGCACATTTGGATGGATATTTCGATGTGGGTATATATTGTGGATCCTATTCTTGAGGCTCTTATCGAAGTGGATCCGGAAGGGCAAGATTATTTTGAGCTAAGAGCTAGTGTGGTAAGGCAGCAGATGAACCAAGTGCACCAGCGTATTTTAGAGAGAATCCAAGAAGTGCCCATAGAAAAAAGGTATCTTGTTACAAGCCATGATGCTTTTGGCTATTTTGCGAGAAGATATTTATCCACGGAAGAAGAAAGGCAAGAGGGCTCTTGGGTCAAAAGATTTGCAGCACCTGAGGGCTTAGCTCCTGATGGGCAGCTTAGCGCTATGGATATCCAGAACATCATAGATCATCTTTGCAAATATGAGATTTCTATTGTATTTTCTGAGTCGAATGTCAGCCGCGATTCATTAAAAAAGATCGTTGATGCATGCTATGCAAAGCAGAAAAAAGTGAGATTTTCCACCGAGCCATTGTATGGAGATTCCATGGGAGGCAAAGGGACAGCAGAAGGATCTTATCTCGGAATGATTGAACATAATGTCACGACCATTATAAAAGAATGGTCTTCTTGAAGGAATGAATAACATGGATCAAGTCCCTGCATTGCTGGTAGAACAGCTCACCGTTTTATACGATCGTGTCCCAGTGTTATGGGATCTTCATTTTTCTATTCCGCAAGGCAAACTGGTGGGTATCATTGGTCCTAATGGAGCTGGCAAGAGCACGCTTCTTAAAGCTCTTCTTGGGATCGTAAAGCCTCTTTCTGGAAAAATCGAGTTTTTAGGAGAACCTTTTAAAAAAGTCCAACACCGGGTTGCCTATGTGCCTCAGAGGTCCGCAGTAGATTGGGATTTTCCAATAGAAGTCTACGATGTAGTCATGATGGGACGCTATCCGAAAATGGGTCTTTTTCGATGGCCTCGACTTGCAGACAAAGAATCCACTCAAAAAGCTCTGGAGATGGTAGGGATGGAATCTTTTGGCAAAAGACAAATTCGCGAGCTATCAGGCGGCCAGCAGCAGAGGGTGTTTCTGGCGAGAGCGCTTCTTCAAGATGCCGATCTGTATTTGATGGATGAGCCGTTTGCCGGAGTGGATATGGCATCGGAAAAGGTGATTATTTCTTTGCTAGATGGGCTTAAAGCTCAAGGGAAGACTATTTTTGTTGTCCACCATGACTTGCATTCGGTTAGCGAATATTTTGATTGCGCGATGATTTTAAATACTTCGATGATTGCCTGTGGTCCTGTAGAAGAAGTGTTTCATAAAGATACGATCCTGAAAGCATATGGCAGCAACTTTGCTTGGCTTAGCGAAGCTGTAAAGTTATCGGAGAGCCAAAAAAAAGGCTTGGGATAAAATATGTATAGCCTATGGGATTTTTTTACAGATCCTGTACTGAGAGCGCCTACATTGGGGAGCATGCTCATGTGTTTGTCTTCCTCTCTTGTAGGAGTTCTTGTCGTTATCCGCAAACGCTCTCTTCTAGGAGAAGCGCTTTCCCATGCAGCCTACCCCGGCGTTGTACTCAGTGCATGGATATTTGCACTTTTCTTTCGGGAAGAAGATCTATTTTCTATAGCAATTCTTGCTGGAGCTTTCTTCTCGGCATGGATAGGGCTTTCGTGTATTGATTTTTTGCAAAATAGATTGAGAGTCAAAAGCGATGCAGCTCTTTGCTTTGTCCTTTCTTCTTTTTTTGGAGTGGGGATCTTAGTGGCAAGCCATATGCAGACAGCTCATGCTCTTTGGTATAAGCAGATCCAAGTGTTTTTGTATGGACAAGCAGCAACCATGACGGACCGCCATATTTGGATGTATGGGTGTTTGAGCAGTCTTATCGTTGCTTTTTTATTGCTATTTTACCGAGAAATCCAGCTTTTCAGCTTTGACCCTTTATTTGCAAAGGGAGTTGGCGTCCGTGTGCGCCTTTTGGAAACAGTCTTTGTTTTTTTATTGATTCTTGCAATTGTTATAGGCATTCGAAGTGTAGGAGTTGTGCTGATGTCGGGAATGCTCATTGCTCCTGCTGTTTTTGCCAGGCAGATGACTCATCGCCTTTCAATGGTGTTTACATGGGCTGCGATGATCGGTGTATCGAGTGCTTTCCTCGGCAACTATTATTCTGTAAAGATTCCTTTTTGGATCGATTCTGGCCATTTTTCTTTGCCGACAGGGCCGATGATCCTCGTTGTGAGCATGGCTTTTTGCATCATCGCGCTTGGCTTTGCTCCTAAAAAAGGGCTGTTTACAATCCAGCTCCGCAAATCTCGATTTACTAGACGCTGTGCTGAAGAGAACGTATTGAAAGCATTCTGGAAAAGAGGAGAGCATACCGTAGCTTCATTGGATGAGATGCAATCGTGGATGCATCATTCATGGATTGCTGCCTATTGCTTGTCGCGTCGTCTTTTAAAACAGGGCTGGCTGGAAAAACAGGGAAGTGGATACTTCCTAACGAAAGATGGCAAGAATAAAGCAGCGGAGATTGTGCGTCTCCACCGTTTATGGGAAGTATATCTAGTGCATCTTGGACAAAGTAGAGAGAAGGTGCATGCCAGTGCAGAGGAGATGGAACATGTGATGACCCCCGAGCTTGCCAAAGAGCTTTCTGCTTTTTTGCAAGACCCTAAAGAAGACCCTCATGCGCAACCGATACCACGGGGAGATTTGAGATGATTGCTGCGGTAAACCCCTATTCCGGCAAGCATTTTGCTGATTTTTTTTTGATGTTGGTTGAAAGGCTAATGCTGTTTTTCCAGGGAGATCTTCCTATCAAAGCGCTTGTTTCTGATGAGATCCAGCTCCTCGTTCTGATTCTTCTTGGATTGTCTCTTTCCTTTCTCGGAGTGTTTTTAGTGCTCAAGCAGATGACCATGCTCGCCAATGCTTTAAGTCATACAATCCTTTTAGGAATCGTTCTTTCCTATCTGATATTTTACCCGTTTTTTCAGCAAGGAGAGATAGGCTCCTCTTTTTACTCCTTGAAGGTCTTATTGGTAGCTTCTGCCATATCTGGGGTCTTAACTACTCTCTGTACGCAGGGTCTGCAGCATTGGTTTCGTCTGGCAGAAGATGCGAGTATAGGACTTGTTTTTACCTCTTTTTTTGCCGTTGGAGTCATCCTTGTGACGGCTTGTACGCGCAATGTGCACATCGGAACGGAAGCGATCATGGGGAATATCGACGCCTTAGATGTGCAAGATCTCTCCCTTGTCACCTGGATGGCTATTGGGAATCTTTTTGTATTTCTCTTAGGTCTACGGGGATGGAGCGCTTCTGCATTTGATCCCGTATTTACCTCTTCCATAGGGTGGTCTGTGTCGGGATTCCGCTATCTTCTGATGCTTTTAACGGCAGCGACTGCAATCGCAGCATTCCGAGCCGTTGGAGTGCTGCTCTTCCTTGCCTTCTTAGTAGGCCCGGTACTGATTGCCAGACTATGGGCTCGTTCGTTAAAAAAATTGCTTCTCGGTAGTTTTTTTGTCAGTGCTTTTTGTTCTCTTATCGCAGTGGCTCTTTCTAGGCATCTATTGACTTGTTATTCGCTTCCTCTTTCCACTTCTGGGATGGTTGTCACAATCTTTCTTGTTTTTTATCTGCTCTCTCTGTTTGCAAGGTCCTTTAAAACCCGCTTCGTTTTCTCTTCTGTGGGCTTGGAGTAGGGAGGAAGATTTTGTTGAGTTCTTCTAGGCGCCTCGTAGGTGTAGCGCAATACATCGTGCTGAGGATGCGTCTCAACATGTCAGGATGAAGGGGTTTTTGTTGTAGCAATTGCTGACAGAAAGAAGGAACGTTTTCTTTTGGTATGTTGTTTAAAAGGACCATAAGCTCCCTTCCTTGTTCTGCGTTCAAATGAAGTTCTTGGATGAGATGCAAGATCGATTTTCTTTGAGAGGGATCGACGGATATAAGCTCCTTTATAAAAAAGATCTTGCCTTGGGGGGTGAGTGCTAGGCAAATCTCCAAGCAAAGTTTTGCTTGAGAAGCAGAGAGCTGCACGACGCCTTGCAGCAAGTGCAGTAGATCCAGTTCTTCCCAGTCTTGGCAGCTGGCTTCAATCATTTGTAAAATGGGAAGCTGATTTTCAGGAGAGGCTGTTGAGATGGTAAGTAGAGGGGTTGGAGTTAGCTGTGGAAACATTTTTAAAATCAGAAGGATTATGGTTTCGCGGTGCGATGTTGGGATCTCTTTAAGAGCCAGTACAAGGCGCGTTGTCTCATCTGGAAGAATGGAGGAATTAGTTAAGTAAATTGTCCATGAGAGGATAGATTCTCTTTCTTCAGGCGCGATCGATTGTATGGCTGTTAAAAGGCTTTGTGCAGCGAAGTGCATTTGGTGTTCTCGGGGGGAGGAGAAGCTCCTATTAAATAGACCGACAGGTTCTGCAACAGGTGTCATAAGATGGGAAAAAGCCTGTATGATCGCAGAGCGCTCTTCTTTTGGAGCCATAGTTAGCTGTTCGATACAGGCTGCAAAGACATCGGGAGAAAGCAGGGAGAGAACAGGCTCCATGGTATGGATGATGTCGGGGATTTCTTTGACAGGAATGCTTGGGATTGCGGCTAGAGTTGAAATTTTGGCGATTATGCCAGGTGTTTCTTTTGCAAGCCGAAAGAGAACAGGGAGATATTCTAAGAGAGGTTCGTAGTATTCTGCCGTCAAATCCTGGATGAGTGAAGAGATCGTGTGGGTTTGAGAGATGTCTAAGTCGGTTGTCAAAGGGAGATTGGCGTCAAATAACTCTCTCCAGTTGCTCTCATTGGCGATCATCTCCATGAATAGATGGGCGGATTGTATGCGTATTGGAAAAGGAATTTTCAAGATTGTTTGCACGATATGGAGACAGTTGATTGGTTTTATATTTTCAATGTAAGAAAAAGGAAGAAGAGACTCTAAAGTTTGTATCCTTATCTCTTCAGGAAGAGACAGGGTTTGTTTTATAAAGGAGGCTCTATTTGAAGGCGGGATTTTTTTTAACATTGAAGTGATATAAAACACCATTTCCAGACTAGATTCAAGGCTGGTCGATTGCAAGAAAGGTAGGATTTCACGTACCTCATCTTCAGATAGATCTTTAAAGAAACGTATTAGAGCTCCTAGTGTTTTTTTCTCTTGCAGGTTCGGTGTTTTTTCGACCCAATCAAAATAGCGGTATAGGGCATCTTCTGTATTAGCCTCGTGCTCGATGATAAATACAATTGAGTCGATCTTGCTTTGCATTTGCTCGATCACATCGATTTTTTGCTCTGGCGTTAATACAGTAAAAAAAGAGGATAGATCGGAACAGTCTGTTGGGGTGATGTGGTTGTCTGAACAGTATTTTTTAGCACAATTATAGGCCAGTATTTGGACGGTTTTTGGCAGGTACATTATATGAACATTAGAAAATGTCTCTATGTGTTCGATTGCTAAAATGGCCTTACAGGCAAGGTCATAAAGAGCGACACGGACATGCTGCTCTAGCATGGGATTGCTTTCAAAGGATGGAAAATCGGTGATAGGAGCGATGGATAGTCCAGTTAGCCTTGCCAGCGAAGATATTTTCTGAAGCAGCATCTGCTGAATGTCTTTCGGGAGCTTATTAAATAAATAAACTGATTTTTCCGGGGAATATTTTAGGCAGTCATCCATTGCCAAGAATAGGGGGAGAGGAGAGTTCGGCAGGAGGTCCATTAAGATCCCAGCAGCGCATAGAAGATACACAGCTCCTTTGTTAGACAGTGCCATACTTTGGACTTTGGTGTAGTCTTCATCATAGGTAATATGAATGAGGTTTTCTTCTGGATCTTCTCCTTCCATGAGTTCTTGGGGTAGGGAAGGATTGGAAGCAAGAAGAGCGCTTGCTGAAAGAGCTAGCTGTTGTTGACTTTCTAAAGATAGAGTGTTGAAAGTTCTTTGTAAGGCGATTACGCAGTCGGTAGGCTTTAGGTGCTCATAGAAGATACGGAGTATGTCTTCTAGCGGTTTCTCTACTAGATTTAGGGGGAGCACTCCTGAATTGGGATCGAACCTTATGGTTTGGGATATCCCTAAATATTTTCCAAGTGCATTTTTCAGAAAAAGGGTGCAGTGAGATAGTTGGGATGGATTTGCCTTTCCCGATAAGGCCTCCATCAAAAGGCCTGGCGTTGAGAGCTTTTCAGAAATAAGTTGTTGCAGGGAAGTCCAAATAAACTGCCAAGCTCGCTCTTCGCTAGAAAGCCTAACGCCTGCACAAAGGGGATATCGACGTTCCATCGGAATCAACATGTGGTATGTCGAGCAGATCCCCTCGGCTCTTCCTGTCGGGCAGGCTTGGATGCCACAAGATACTTTGAGGAGCATCTCTTCTTGTGGAGATAAAAGAGCATCATCCGCTTTTTCGTTTGAGGTATCCACAATCTGCTTTAAAATGGCAAAGAAATAGGCTGTTTCTACTGAAACGGGATCTTCTGGGTTTGTAGGGAGTTCGAATAGAGAGCGGAGATATGCGTTGTTCAGGTTGTCTGTGTGTAAATAGGAAAAAGAGGCATGGACAATAGCTTGGATATATTGCTTTGTAGCTTGTCTTTGGGCTGAGTCTAGAGAGTGGACTCTTGTAGAAAAATTAGTCCAAAGAGCTTCTAGAGTTTCTCTACTTATATCCGCTGGTAGGGCTGATTTTGGAATCGGTTTAAAAGGGGCTCTTTTGATTTGCTCTGGATTGATAAGCCACAGCCCATACCACTTCATTTCAGTTGCTAAGGACGCAAAAATAAATGCGTTTTTCTTAGAAAGCTTGAGAAGCTGAGCATATAATGTATAAGGATTTTTAGGAGAGTTAAGATCGGTTGTCAACTGGTAGACAGTGAGAGCTTCCCGATAAAGAAGATCTGTTCGGTTTAAATGAAATTGCTGTGAAAATCTGATCAAATGATTGGATAATTCAAAGGCTAAAGTACCATTGCGTGTGGTCTGCAATTGGTCTAGTAAAAATGCATGGCAAGGTTCTCGGTTTTCTGGTCTTGTTTCTAGCCAGCGATTGATGAGGTTATAGTGATTTTCATACAGTGAAGTATCTAAAGTATTCCAATATCTTAGAGCTGGGAGAATTTGGTCTTGAGGCAAAAACCTCAGTGCAAGAAGTTGTTTGAGAGCATCGCGTGGAGGGATTAATTGTTCTATGAGGGCTTCTTCTAACTCAAAGTTGTCGATAGAAGGGATGCATTGCAGTGTTGAAATATAGGAGGTTTTTAGATCGGCATCCTCGGTCTGATTGCATAGCGCTGTAGCAAGTTGCCAGCAAAAGGGAGATAGGTCAGCGCATAAACAGTATGTCGAGTTGGTGAGTTCTTGCTCACGAGAAACTGCGCTGCAAACAAGACGTTGGAAGTTCTCAATCTTATCTTGGGGGACGTTGCTAAATGCCTCGACTAGACCAGGAATACATTCATCGTTTTTGACATGAGCAAGACAAGGTAAAAGATACTTGGCGGCTTCTGCTTTTTGTTCAGCACTGCTCCAAGATCGATGGCTTTTGGTGATTTTTTGTAGAAAAAGCGTTCGCAATGCAAGAATCGTGTCATGCGAATGGAAAACTCTGCCTATTAATGTTTGGATCTTTGTTGATTCTTTCCGGGTAGAACAAGCTATCAGTTTGGCTGCTACTTCAGAAACTTGTGATGCAAGAAGGTCGTGATTTCTTGGAGAATAATCTATATGATGAAAAATATAAGATAATTCAGATAATGGATTCATTGTTTTTTAATGTTTTCTTTTTAATTTTAAAAAATCATATCAATGGCACTGTTTTTTTTAAATCAAATAACATTTATGCGTCGCTATATTTTCTCTTCTGCGGCTGCGAAGATGGATGGAGAAGGCGTAAGAGGTGATTGATGCGCTCCTTTGGATCTAGAGATTTAAGATCCCTTACGATCCAGCCGACCATGCCCGGCCTGCAACAATGTTGTTGTAGTTGATTGCAGAATATGGAGATCTCTGGTTCTAGCATCTCTTTTAAGAAATGTAACAGTTCCATTTTTTCGTCCGGAGCGATATTAGGTTCTAAGAGAAGAGAGGATACAGATGCTCTTTGTGAAGAGGGAATGGTTAAAAGAGCGAGGACGCAGCGAAGCGCATTCTCCGGGCATGCAGTATGGCATGTGTTCCAGACTTGTGTTTTTTCTTCAGCAGAGAGAGGACTGATGCTACAGAGAAAAGCAAGTCGATCTGTTAGCGACATGTCATTGAGCACTCTTTGCACTATTCGCAAGGTGGGAATCTGATTTTCTGGAGCTGTATGGGTAATCGCATCAAGAGCCATTCTGCATAAGGCGGATCCTTGAGGTGGAAACAGCTCCATCATTAAAGAGACTACATCTTTTCGGTTTTCTCTTGGAATTCGAGAGAGATTGGATAAAAAAATGACCCTTTCTTCAGGAGGATAAAATGCAATCCAAGGGGTTGCTATTGTGGCGATATCTTCTCTTTCTTCCGAAGTTATAGGTATAAGCACTTGCAAAATTTCTTTTAAAACATCTCCGGAGGTGGAGCTGATAAGACCTTTGGCCTTGGCCGCGATATCGCTTCTATGCTCTTTAGGTAAAGAGAAAAGCGCATCAAATAGATCGGACTGTTTCACATCAGAGGAAAGAAGAAGAGAAAAGGCTTGCATGATCTCCGAACGCTCTTCTTGTGAAACGCTAGCTAGCTTTTCTATGCATGCAGGGAAGATGGTAGGAGAAATCGTCGGCAAACAGAATGCTATAGCGGTCAAGATAGATGGGATTTCTTCAGGAGGAATATGCTGGATTGTTTCCAGCGTCAAAATCTTTGCAAGCAAGCTAGCTTTTTGCTCTGCTTGTTGAAAGAGAGGAGGTAGATATTTGATGAGATGAGGTAGGTATTCTGCATTCAGATTTTGAATACATAAGATAATGATATGAGGCAGTGATTGTGGAAGATCTGTTGTGAGCGCGGTTGTTTCTGTCTTTTCGGATTCGCTTACGATCATTTCGAAAGATAAGCGGACAGCATCCACTCGCGAAGTTGCGGGCATTTGTGCGAGCGTTTGCAGGATATCGAGGTAGCAAGATGGGTTGATGTTAGTAATCCTGCAAAAGCACGATAGAGATTGCAGTGTGCTCAACCGTTCTTCTATCGGGAGACTGAGGATGGTTTTGATAAAAGAGAGTTTTGCAGGGAGTTTGATGTGTGTTAACAAAAGGGTAAAGAGGGAGTTGAGTTCGATGATAGAAGAAGGTTGGTTTTTTTGAAAAAGAGGGTGTAATGAAAGTATCTGAGGTTTAGAGAGGCCCGTTGCAAACGGAATGATGGATCCAAGAATGGCTTTATCTGCAGTGGTTGTCATTTCCCTGCTTAATTCGAGATATACCAGCAGAAGCTCTTCATCGATATCTTTCCAGTTAGCTAGTAAGAACAGGTTCTCTAGATTGGCTTTTGCTTGCTCAATCACTTCTATTTGCTGCGATGGGTGGAATTTTGTGTAAAAGGCGTGTTGTCCTGAAGGCTCTTCTGAGATCTGATGGTCCAGACAATATTTTTTAGCCAATGTATAGATCAGCATTTGCACTGAGTTATGGAGCACTGGTATGCTCAAATGGATAGGCAAGATTTCTTTTCTTGCAAGATTTATGACTTCAGACAAAGCAAGTTCGTAAAGAGCTTTGTGCATATTATATAGAACATACGGCTGGTTTAGGTCTTCGAATTTAGGTACAGAAGAGATTGGTGCTATCTCAGACAAGGAGGCTGTTCGGTCAAATAGTTGTTTCTGGGTTTCTGGTGGGAGTTTCTGAAACCAGTACGCGGCTTTTTGGGGAGATTCCAGAAAGTGACTCAACACTCCTACGAGCAACGGGAAAAAAGAATCGGAAAGAGCGTTATCGATGACACCTGCTGCATATAAAAGATAAACGGCGCCTTTATAGGAAAGCGTCATATCCATCACTTCCGTACACTCTTCATTATAGGTGATGTGAATCAGGTTTTCTTCAGGGTCTTCTCCTTCTATGAGTTCTTGCGGCAGGGATGGGTTTGCAGCAAGTAGCTCTGTTGCGGAATGTGCGATCTGCTGTTTTTGTTCTAAAGAGAGGTCATGGAAAGCTTTTTGCAAAGCAATTGTGAATTCAGGAGTAGATGCATACTGATAGAAAATGCGAAGAAGTTCTTCCGGGGTCTTGCGGACAAGCTCCATAGGCAGTACGCCAGAATAGCGATCGAATTCCACCGTTTGCGATATCCCTAAATAAAACCCGATCGCATTTTTCAAAAAGAGGGCATAGTGTGCAATTTGTCTTGGATCTTTCTCTCCAGAAAAGGCTTCCATTAGAGGACCCGGATTAGACAACTTTTCTAAAATCAGTTTGTGAGCTGTAAGCCAAATAAACTGCCAGGCTTTTACTTGGCTAGAAAGGCCTACCGCTTGGCAGTTCTGATATTGGCTTTCTACGGGGATCAGCATGAGATAGGTAGAACTAATCCCTTCCGCTCTTCCCGTAGGACAGTTTTGGATTCCACAAGCGACCTTGACCAGCATCTCTTCTTGAGGGGATAAAAGGGCATCCTCTTCTCTTTCATTAGAAGTATCTAGGATTTTTTTCAGGATGGCAAAAAAGTAGGCAGTCTCTACAGAGACGGGATCTTCTTGCTTTTCCGGGAGCTCAAAGAGCGAGCGTAGGTACTCATTGCTTAGGCTGTCTTCCCGCAAATAAGAAAAGCGGGCGTTTGTCATCTCTCGGATATGGCGGCGCGTGGCTTTTTTCTCTGTTGGGTCCAGGTTGGTGATCCTCAAATTTAGATCGTTCCATAGAGCTTCATAAGTCGCTCTGTTTACGTCTTGCGGCAATGCCGACCGCCGGATGGGATCGAGGTGTACCGATGCGATTTGATGGGCATTGAGCCTCCAAAGTCCCATGGGAGTTAGTTCTGAGTGTAGAGTCAAAGAGAATGCAGGCTCTTTTCTAGAAAAATTCGTAAGGTTGCGATATAATGTGTAAGGGTTTGTAGGAGAGTTAAGATTTTGTGTAAGAAGGGCTATTTCTTCTGCTTCTCCATAAAGAGAATCCGTTTCTTGCAGGTGGAACTGCATCGGAAACCCCATTAGAGTCCCAGAGAGTTCATAAGCCCAAGATCCATTGCGCGTTGTCTGTAGTTCTTTTCTTAAAAATGCATGAAGAGGCTCTTTTTGACTAAGGTCACTGCTAATCCATCTGTTTATGAGCAAGTAGGGATATTGATGTAGCTCGCGATTTAAGGTGTGCCAATAAGCCATGGCAGGAAGGATCTGATCATGCGGTAAGAATTGCAATGCTTGGAGTATGGGACGTTTGCAGTTTAGATCAAAGGCTGCGAGTTGTTCTATAATTCCATTTTCTAATTCCGCATTATCGATGGTATGCAAAATGCGCAAGATTGCAAGGTAGGAGATCTTGAGGTCTGCATCTTCGGTTTCGGAACAGAGCGATGTTGCGAGTTTCCAGCGCGAAGAAGGTAGGTCGAGATACAAAGAAGACATAAATTCGAGAGACTCTTCTCTTCCAGAGTTCAACAAGCTGCACATTAAATTTTGAAAATCGGGCATCCATTCTGGAGAGAGATGGCTGAAGGCGTGAAGAAGAATCGGAACATGCACATCGTTTTTGATCAAATTCAAGCAGGGAAGAAGATATCTTGGAGCCTCAGCTTTCTGTTCTGCATTTTTCCAGAAGGGTTGCAAGCCTGTGACTTTTTCCATAAAAAAGGATTGTAAAGAAGAAATGGCATCGGGCGCTTCAGAGACTCTCCCTATCAGGGTTTGTATGCGGGGAGATTCTTCTTCATTAGCAAGAGATAAAAGAGAAGCGGCCACCAAAGAAACCCGAGAAGTGAGCGCATCCGGAGCTAGCGGGTTTTGTTGAATTGAATAAAAAAACGAAGATAATTCAGATATAGGATTCATTGGCTTTTAATTAAAAAATAAATTAACTTAATATATTTTATCAAATTTCTTTATTTATTTAAAATGATATGTTTTTAGGTAAAAAAAATTTTTGCAAATCCGAGTAGAGAGATAGAATTTTGAGTGATAAGGCCTTTGGTAGGAAATTGCAGAATTTCAACTGGGTCTCGGTGTCATTTACGACTCTAAAGAAGATAGGATGTTTCTCACAAGCTCCCGTGCTTTCTTTTCTGTTGTAGAGAAGTGGAATGGAGAAGATGTAAGAGGCTACTAAGGCGGTCTTTGGGTTTTACAGAGTAAAGAGCTGTTACAATGCGGGCAATCATTCCGGGTGGGAAAGGACTTTGTTGTAGCACCTTTTGGCAGAAAATGGGGATGTCTCGTTCCGGAATCGCTGTTAGGAGATGCAAGAACTCCAATTTTTCTTCCGGACCGATGCTAGCGTTCGAGAGAAGGGGGGATACAGACTCTCTTTGTAGAGAGGGGATGGCTAAAAGAGCTAGCAGACAGTGGAGTGCATTCGCAGGGCATGCAGTATGGCATATGTTCCAGACGGATGTTTGTTGCTCGGAAGAAAGGCGAACTATGCTAGCGAGAAGAGTAATCCGATCTGATGCGTTACTTAGAACTCTTTGGACGATCTGTAAAGCAGAAAGCTGCTGTTCTGGTGGCTTATCTGCAATCACTCCAAGAGCCGTCCTACATAAGGCAGATTCTTGCGGTGGAAATAGTTGTATGGTTAAAGAAAGCACTTCTTCTCGGTTGTTTTTTGGAATCTGTAAAAGGTTCGATAGAAGAGATGTTTTTTCTTGAAGAGAATAGAATTTGATTATAGGAGCTGCTAAGCCAATAATCTGTTCTCTCTCCTCTGGAACCATCGACGCAAGTGTTCGTAAAATGTCTGGTAAAATGGCTTCGGAGTCGGAGTCAACTAATCTTATTGCTTTGTCAGCAACGTCGCTTCTATGTTCCCTAGGAAGGGAGAGGATGGCTTGAAATAGTTCAGATTGCTTTATATCAGGAGAAAGAAGAAGGGAGAAAGCTTGCATGATTTCAAGGCGCTCTTCTTGAGAGGCGGCAGCTAGCCGTTCAATACATGTAGTGAATAGGCTAGGAGAAATCCTAGGTAGACAAGAAGCTATAGCTGCCAAGATGCCTGGGATTTCTGCCGAAGGGACGTGTTGGAGCGCCTGCAACGTCTCAACCCTTGCAAGGGCGTTTGCTTTTTCTTCCGTTCCCCAAAAGAGAACAGGGAGATGTTGTAATAGAAGAGGAAGATGGTCTTTAGGTAGACGCTTGATGCACAAGACGATGAGATGGGGTTGTGATTGGTGAAGGTCAGTTGTGCTGGGTGGCTTTGTCATCCAGGCAGAGTCGCTTATGATCATTTCTAAAGATAAAAAAATGGCATCATTGCGCGAAGTTGCGGGCATTTCTGCTATTGTTTGCAGGATGTCGAGATAGCAAGATGGTGTGAGATTGCTGACCTTGCGAAAGTAAGAAAGAGAGTCTAACGTTCTTAGCTGTTCTTCTTGTGGAAGAGACAGGATGGTTGTAATGAAATTGGCTTTTTCCGGAAGTTGGATATGTGCCAATAAATTGGTAAAAGAAAGGCCGATCATTAAAAAAACGGATGGCGGGATGTTTTGAAAAAGGGAGTGTATTGTGCGCATCTTCTCTTCGGGAATCCCTGCTGCAAATGGGATGGTTGTTCCGAAAATGAGTTTTTCTAAAGGAGTCTTCGAGGGCTCTGCAAAGTCCAGATATTGAAGCATCGGCTCCTCCATGATGAGATGCCGGTTGTTTAGAAACAAGAGCTTTTCTAGGTTGGCTTGAGATTTCCTTATTATTTCTATGTGCTGCGATGTGTTAAGTGTAGAAAAGAAGGAATGTTGACCTGAAGACTCTTCTGAGATGTGATGTTCTAAACAATATTTTTTAGCGTACGCATAGATCAGCGTCTGCACTGATTTATCAAGAAGAGTTATACTATAGGGAATAGACAATTTTTCTTTTCTTTCAAGATCTAAGATTTCAGACAAGATAAGATCATAAACAGCGATGAGCATGCAAAATGAAATGACGGGGTGGTCTAGATCCAGGGATTCATCGATAGGAGGAATAGATACGCCGAGTTTTTCTGCAAAGAACGTTATTTGATCAAGCAGTCTTTTTTGGATTGCAGGAGAGAGTTTATGAAGACAATAAGCCGCTTTTTTAGGAGATTGAGAAAGACAATGTATCATTTCTTTAAGCAGAGGAAAGCAAGAGTCGGAAAGATAGTTTTCCAGGACACCTGCTGCGCATAAAAGGTGTATAGCACCTTTGGTAGAAAGTGTCATATCCAGAACTTCCGTGCAGTCTTCATTATAGGTGATATGGATGAGGTTTTGTTCAGGATCTTCTCCTTCCATGAGTTCTTGTGGCAGGGATGGGTTTGCAGCAAGGAGCTCTGTTGCGGAATGTGCGATCTGCTGTTTTTGTTCCAAAGAGAGAGCTTGGAAAGCTTTTTGCAAAACGATTGTGAACTCACCGGGAGGTACATGTTGATAGAAAATGGTCGTGAGGTCTTCCCGGGTTTTTTGGATAAGCTCTACAGGCAGTAATCCTGAGTAACGATCGAATTCTATCGTTTGCGATATTCCTAACATCTGCCCGATCATATTTTTCAGAAAAAGAGTATAGTGAGCAATTTGGCTTGGATCCAGTTGCCCTGAATAGGCGAGCATTAAAGGGCCGGGGCTCGATAGCTTTTCTAAAATCAGTTTGTGGACTATCAGCCAAATAAACTGCCAAGCTTTTACTTGGCTAGAAAGGCCTACCGCTTGGCAGTTCTGATATTGGCTTTCTACGGGGATCAGCATGAGATAGGTAGAACTAATCCCTTCCGCTCTTCCCGTAGGACAGTTTTGGATTCCACAAGCGACCTTGACCAGCATCTCTTCTTGAGGGGATAAAAGGGCATCCTCTTCTCTTTCATTAGAAGTATCTAGGATTTTTTTCAGGATGGCAAAAAAGTAGGCAGTCTCTACAGAGACGGGATCTTCTTGCTTTTCCGGGAGCTCAAAGAGCGAGCGTAGGTACTCATTGCTTAGGCTGTCTTCCCGCAAATAAGAAAAGCGGGCGTTTGTCATCTCTCGGATATGGCGAAGAGTGGCTTTTTTCTCTGTTGGGTCCAGGTTGGTGATCCTCAAATTCAGATTGTTCCAGAGAGATTCATAAGCTGCTCTGTTTACATCTTGCGGCAAAGCCGATCGCCGAATGGGGTCTAAACGTATCGATGCAATTTGTGTAGCATTGATCTGCCAAAGTCCATATGGAGTCAGTGCTTTGGGAGCAATAAATGAGAAATTAAATGGTTTTTTCCGCATCTCGATGAGATATTGGTATAATGTATAGGGATTAGCAGGGTTAGTAAGATTCGCTGTGAGAAGGGCAATTTCTTCTGCCTCTTCATAAAGAGGATCCGTTTCTAGTAGTTGGAATAGCAAGGAGAAGCCTGTTAGACTCATGGATAATTCATGAGCCCAAGGCCCATTGCGTGTTGTTTGCAGCTCTTCTCTTAAAAATGCATGAAGAGGATCTTTATGAACAGGGTCGTTTGCAAGCCATCTGTTAACGAGCTGGAGGGGATATTGGTGCAGATTGGGATCTAAGGTGCGCCAATGTGCTATTGCTGGCAGGATTTGATCTTGCGGTAAGAATCTCAGGGCTCTTAGTATGAAAAGCTTGCATTGTGGATCTATGGAAGCAAATTGTTCTATGATCCTGTTTTCTAGATCCGTATTATCGATGGTGTTTAAGATTTGCAAGGTCGAAAGATAAGAGATTTTTTTTACTATATCTTCAGTGCTAGAGCAGAGCTCTCTGGCGAGTCTCCAGCGCGTAAAAGGTAGCTCAGTGCAGAGAGAGATGGTAGCTTGCAGCCAGTCTTTTTCAGTAGGACTTTGCAGGCTGCAAATTAAGTGTTGAAAAGCCGGAATCTGCTCTTGCGGAATTTCGCTGAAAGACTGAAGAAGGTCGGGAATGTGGGCATCGTATTGAAGCATGGTAAGACACGGTAAAAGATGCTTTCCAGCTTCTAGTTTCTGTTCTCTATTCATCCAGGAAGGATGCAATGCTAGGACCTTTTCCATAAAGAAGTTTTGTAAGGAGGAGAATGCATCTGGAGAGTGAGACACTCTGTCTATCAGTGTGCGTATATGGGGTAATTCCTCCGTTGTAGCGAGAGATAAAAAAGTAGAGGCAACCGAAGAGACTCGAGTGGCGAGAGCATCTGGAATGGGTGGGTTTTGTTGGATTGAATAAAAAAAAGAAGATAATTCCGATAACGGATTCATTTGTTTTTTTAATTAGTTAGTTTTAATCTGTAGAATTATATCAAATCTATTGATAGATTCAAACTGTAAATTTTTTATTGTGTTTTTTTTGTTGAAAAAGTTTTTGATCAATCCGGGTTGACAGATAGAATCTTGAATGATAAGGTCTTGTCCAAAATCAATTCTGTAATTTCTCATGATGCAAAAAAAAATCACCGTTTTAGGTAGCACAGGCTCGATTGGGGAGCAAACTCTTCGAGTGGCAAAGCATTTGCAGATTCCTGTAGTTGCTTTGGCAGCGGGTCGCAATATCGAGAGACTAGAGCAGCAAATTGCAGAATTTCAACCGAGTCTCGTTGCCGTTTATGATTCTAAAGAAGCTTTGCGTTTGCAGAAGAAGATTCCGTCTATAGAGGTGGTGGGAGGAGAAGAGGGAGTGATCGCAGTGGCTGAGCATCCCGAAGCGAATCTTGTCATGTCTGCGATTACCGGATCTGCGGGAATAGCTCCTACATTGGCTGCGATTCAAAGCGGAAAAACGATTGCTCTTGCCAATAAAGAGGTCCTCGTCGCTGCAGGAGAGCTCATCCTCCAAAAGGCGAAAGAAAAAGGAGTTGATGTTTTACCGGTAGATAGTGAGCATAGCGCTTTATTCCAGTGCTTGGCAGGACTTTCGAAAAAGGACGTCCGGAGGATGATCCTCACTGCATCGGGAGGGCCATTTTTTCGCTATCCTTTAGATAGCTTAAAAGCGATCACCTCAGAGAGCGCCCTAGCGCATCCAACATGGAAGATGGGTCCTAAAGTGACTATCGACAGCTCTACATTGATGAATAAAGGACTTGAGGTGATCGAAGCTTACCACTTATTCCAGATCCCTCTGAATGCGATTGAAGTCGTGATCCACCCACAAAGCATTGTCCATAGCATGGTAGAAACGGTCGATGGGTCTATCTTGGCCCAAATGTCTGAACCGAATATGATGTTTCCTATCCAGTATGCATTGACATATCCCGAAAGGAAGACTACTTGTTTATCGCCATTCCCTTGGGATAAAATGCAGACTTTGGAGTTTTTTCCCTTAGAAAAGGGGAAGTTCCGTTGTTTGGAGCTTGCCTATGCAGCTTTAAAAGCTGGAGGGACTGTGCCTTGCTATCTCAATGCTGCCAATGAAGTTTTGGTCAGCCGCTTTTTAAAGAAAGAGATAGGATGGATTGATATTGGCCAAAAATTAGAGACTCTGCTGGCAAGATACGTGCCAGATCACTCGATGACTTTGGAAGCGATCTACGCTGTAGATGCAAAAGCTCGGGATGATGCAAAACAGATTTGACAAACGAAAGGTTTTTTCATGATGATTTATAATGTCTTATATCTTCTTCTCGCAGCCCTAGCCTTGGGAATTTTGATCTTTATCCATGAGCTTGGACATTATTTTGTGGCTCGTCGAAAGGGGATGAGGGTAGAAGCGTTTTCTATTGGGTTTGGCAAGCCTTTTCTTGTCTGGGAAAAAGAAGGCGTTAAATGGCAGCTTTGCTGGATCCCTTTTGGTGGATATGTCAAGATCGCAGGTATGGAAAAGAAGGGATCTTTGGAGCCCTATCAAATTTCCGATGGATTCTATGGTAAAAAACCTTGGGCGAGGATCCAGGTCGCTTTAGCAGGCCCTGCAGTGAATATCCTTTTTTCTTTGATCCTTTTTGGAGTGATCTGGGCGACAGGGGGCCGAGAAAAATCCTTTTCAGAATATACGCATCTTGTTGGATGGGTGGATCCTTCATCGACTCTTTACAAAGAGGGGATGCGACCCGGGGATGAAATCGACAAGCTCGGAAATAAGCCTTTTGAGGGGTTTAATCAGCTGATGTATTCCGCTTTTTTAGACAAAGAAGCCCCTACAATGAGCGGGTATGAGATTGAATATGCGACAGGAGAGAAAAAACCGTTTATCTACCGCCTAGACTTAGGGCAAGATTTGAAAGGGCTTGATCGTGCTAATATGGCTGTGGGATTGCTCAGCCCGGCGAGTTTTTTAATTTATGACAGGTATCCCGGCGGAAAAGCCAATCCTCTTCCAGAAGGCTCTCCTATGGAAAAAAGTGGGATTGAGTATGGCGATCGTATCATATGGGTAGATGGAGAGCTGATCTTTTCAAAAAAACAGCTTATATCTACCATCAACCAGCCTCGTGTATTGGCTACGGTCGAGCGAGACGGGAAAGTCTTTTTATCGAGAATTCCTCGTCTGAAAGTCCGCGATCTGAGGCTTTCTCATGTAGAAAAAGCAGAGCTGCAAGACTGGGGATTTGAAGCCGGAATTAAAGATCGTCTTCAAGATCTTTTCTTCATCCCATATAATTTGACAGCGCATTGTGTCGTAGAGCATTCTTTATCCTATATCGATGAAGAGGCAAGTGAAAAAAAAGCATTTGAAGCAAATCTTTCTAATCTCGAGGTACCTCTTTTGCCGGGAGATAGGATTCTTGCTGTGGATGGGATGAGAATATCGAATAGCTATGAGATGTTCTCAGCACTACAAACAAGAAAAATCCAGATGATTGTGCAAAGAGGAGCTTCTTTTCCTCCGATCTCCTGGAAGCTGGCCGATGGAGACTTTATGCAAGGGATTGCCTTTGCAGATGTTGCGCACCTAGCGCAATCCATCGGTGCAGAGAAAAGACTTTCTTCGCAAGGCAGCCTCTCTTTGCTCGAGCCTATTGAGCCTAAGCCTCTTTCCGATTTCCCTCTTTCTGCTTCAGTCAAAGAACGGTTAGCGAATGAACTGACGGCGCAAAAAAAACAGATTGAACAGATGGAAAACCCTCAAGAGAAGGCTGCTGCTTTGCGCCTTTTGGAGGAAAACCAGAAAAAGTTAATGCTTGGGATTGTGTTACAGGATCGGCCGGTCATCTACAACCCCTCTCCCATCACACTTTTTTCAGGAGTGTTTCAAGAGACATGGCGCACTCTACACGCTCTCTTTACCGGATTTTTAAGTCCAAAGTATATGTCAGGTCCTGTAGGGATTGTTCAGGCAATCCAAGTAGGTTGGATGCTTGGTTTTAAAGAAGCTCTTTTCTGGATTGCGGTGATTAGCTTAAACCTCGGGATTGTCAATTTATTGCCGATTCCCGTGCTAGATGGAGGACATGTCTGCTTTGCCATCTTTGAGAGCATCACGAAAAAGCCTTTGAAAGCAAAGACGATGGAACGGCTTGTTGTGCCATTTATCGTTTTGCTTGTGCTTTTCTTTGTCTACCTTACGTATCAAGATATCGTAAGGCTGATTACGCGATTTTTTTAAATGAAAGGATCCTTTAAGGATCCTTTCTATGTTGGATTTTGGAGCTCGTTAAAAAAAGCTCTCATCATCTGAGTATCAAAACCACTGTCTACTCCAGATGGACTATAACGACTCGCATCAGCCCCTTCTTGTGGCCACCAAAAAGGCGTTCCAAAATCACTTGGTTTAAAACCAAAAGCCTGAAGAACTGCTACATAAGCTTTGGCTGCATCGATGCCAGCGCCTTGCGAACCTGCAGGCTGGCTTCCATATGCAATTCCATCCATAAATCCGATATGCACGGATTGAGTTGGGATATCTAGATGTTTAATGATATTCATCCATTGCGTCATATCGGAGGTGGGTTTTCCTCCATTGATTAGATCTTGGCTTGAGCCATACATCATGAGATTTAATCCGTCAAACATGGAGTGAAATGTGATTGCAGGATTCTGCATGTCTCCATTAAAAAATAAGGAAGAAAGAGGTCCTGAGGAAATATTCCAAGGAGGTACATACGTTCCGACTGAATTACCTGGATATCCCATTACAGTTAATGTCATGGGCACTCCTTTTGCCTGAGCAAAAGTGTGAAGCTGCATGAGGAAATTGGTTAATCCTGAAGGCACTGAACTGACTTCTACATCAAAATCTAAGCCGTCAAGGTCGTATTGTGTGATCAAGCTCTCTATTTGAGTAAGAGAATTTTGATTCGGTGTCCAATCAGAAACGGATGCCATCTCTCCCCCAAAGCTCATCACGACTTTCATGTTATCTGCATGTGCCAATGTAGTTAATGCCTGATAGGCATTCTGAAACTGCGAGGGAATTCCTCCCGCGACTTGATCAAAACTCAGATTAATTGTTGTAACGCCTGCTGCTTTAAGATCATTGAGTAATTGATTAATGTACGCTGTAGATGGAGGTTGCGGCATATCTTGTGCCATGAAATCAATGTAACTTGTTTGACCTGTTATTGACACGCCGCCGCGCTGTCTTGAAGACATATTTGTATTTTCAGGACTTATAGATTGAAAATTTCTTGAAATGGGATCAATCATGATAGGCATCCTTGGATGAGTACTCTCTCTGATCTATATTTAAATGGTTAATTAAAAAAAAGAACAACCGATTCAAGAAATGGAAGATGCGTTTTTTAAGCGAAGAATAATCTTGCACTTTTAAAAAAATGAAAGACTTTCTGGAAAATTTGGCTTAGCCAGCCCAAGACTCCATATGCCACAATAGGTGGAGGAATCCGGTCTACTTTACGGTAGTGGTGGATATAACTTTTTTTAAGGATAGAGTCAATTTCAGATTCTGATACCTTTCGAACAGAGGCATCATTTGTTTCAAACCAAGTATCTCCTTGCCTTTGGTATGCAACGTAGTGGCCGCCGTAGAGATAGCCTCTATGGACAATGAAAGCATCGAGTGCGTAATGGACAGGAGTCTCGGCCGATGGCGTAGCTTCTTTGGGAAGTGTGAAATATCGGGGGATGGAGCAATTGTCTTGGATTTTATATAATTCTCCGTAAGAGCTTTGTCCAAATCTCTTCAGAGTCACGACGAGTTCTTGAGGGGTTTGTAGGTAGCGTCTTGTAATGCGATGGGGTTTATATTGGTGTGCACGGCCATCGGCTCCTAAATAGTTGACAGGCTCATGTTGCGGCATTTCTTGGTCTTCTGCAAAATATTTTACAAGAAGATCAGAAAAATGGGACCTGGGTTCTAAAAGGATCTGGTTTTCGATAGTGCGGAGCTTTGTGTTGTTTCCCACGAGAACTTCATAGGCTCTAGGCTGGGGGCTAGCATCTGTATTGGCTATCTGAGTATAGTGTCGGCAGGTTTCTAAACCCTGGTAGACTCCAGAGAGGGGAATACCCCTTCGTTGGCAAATTTCTTCATACCCACCTAAAATACAAATCAGCGCTTCATGGGCATCTTCATGAGATGAAGGGTTTGCAGAAAAATGGCCAGGGAAAAAATGATGGAGGGCAAGCCTTATCCTTTGCGTATCGACAGAAGAAACGGTGCCTTGTTCGGATAAGAATCTATTCCATGTCTCGTGGAGCTCTCTGCCTAGCCTGCGGTCTTCTTCTGAGGTTCCCCTCTCTTTTTTTTCCAAGGCAAAGACTTGAAAAGCTTCTCCCAAAGACGGAACTGCCTTGAGCATTTGCAATAGAGAATTGGCCCAGCAATTCGCGGATTGGTTGCGCAATCCGGAAGGGACTTTCGACATGTGCTGGATGGTTTTTTCAAATATCAGAGGGATCCGTGCGTCTAGAATCTGGGTTAACTTTTGGACTTCTCTATGGATTGAAGGGTCAGTGCTAAATTTATTATGCTGAACATACGAGATGGCTCGGCTGCACGTTTCTCGTAAAGAAGAGAGGATCTGAAGTTTTTCTTCTCGATGGAAGGATTGGTTAAAACGAGTTTGGATTAAGGCAATTTCTTCCGATAACAAAGAAGGTCTTGCTATAGTAGACATAAATATCCTTTATTGAGGATTTTATATTAATCTATTGTTTTAATCAAACAATCTCTGTTGTGATGCGGAATTTTCTATGATGATATTAAAAATTATTTTTTTATAAGTTAATTTTAAAATGTTTAAGTTAAAGATACCTTGTAATAGGGATTTCTTTCAGTGCCTATATTTCTAGGAGGGCGTTGATTTGGGAACGTAGATTTAAATTGAGCTCTTGTAAAGCCTTCAAATACGGATGGAGTTCCATTGCCTCCTAACGCGTTTAGTCTCGCTCGGGCAAAAGCAATATAGTTGCAACATTCAGTTTCTGCTTCTAAAAAAAATGTAAAATACCAAACACTTGCGTACCTGATGAGATTGGTGCTTTGTAATTGATCCGTTTCAATATAGGCTCTTTGCAGCTTTTCCACTGTTCGCATGCAAGCCTTTCGGTCATCCAGATTAAACTCTAGCCTTGGTCTAGAAAACGATACTATTCGCTTGACCAAGTCTTTAAGAGGAACAGATCCCCTAAAACCATCCACTGTTACAATCCTTTCCCCCCAAAAATTAATGCTCGCGTGAGAATTCGCAACCATTTCGTTGAAAGTTTTCATGCTCAAATTGGGATCTTGGATCACTTGGGATAAATTTCTTAGAGCAGTGGCCATTATTCCTTCCTGTAAAAACAATGCGTTTTCAGTTTTGCTTTTTTGTAGCTTGCTATCCCTTAAGATTTTATCTATTTTGTTTTTTTTGTCTATGCCGATTCGAAAATGTTTGTTTTAATGCATTTTTCAGGTCGTTAACTAAAAGAAATGCCGTAGAGGCTTTTTAAAAGCCTCTACGGAGTGTGTGATTACGATTTGTGATCGTCTTCTTTGTCTAGGATCTCGACTTCGGCTTCTTCGATGTCTGGCTTTTTAGGTCCTGATTGCGAGCCGGAAGAAGGTGGAGGCGTGCCTGCTTGGGATTGCATCGCTTCTCCGATCTTCTGCATGTGCTCGTAGAGCTCATCTTTAGCAGAGCGGATCATAGAAGCCTGTCCTCCTTCGAGTGCTTTTTTCACGGCGTCGATTTTGGACTGGATGTCTTGCACGACATCTTGAGGCAGCTTTTCTTTGTACTCGTCGAGCGACTTCTGAGCGCGGAAGGCCAAAGAATCTGCTTCATTGTGCAGTTCCACTTCCTCTTTTTTCTTGCGGTCTTCTTCTGCATGCTCTTCAGCGTCTTTTAACATCCTTTGGACTTCAGACTCCGAAAGACCCGACTTGGCTTCAATGCGGATCTTTTGTTGTTTATTGGTTTGCAGATCTTTAGCAGATACATGCAAAATTCCGTCTGCATCGATGTCAAAGGCAACTTCGATTTGTGGCATGCCACGTGGCGCCGGAGGGATGTCGGTGAGGTCAAAGCGGCCGATCTCTTTATTGTCCTTTGCCATTTTTCGCTCTCCTTGGAGGACGACGATGGTGACGGCAGGCTGGTTGTCAGCAGCAGTAGAAAATACCTGTTTTTTCTGTGTTGGAATTGTGGTGTTTCTTTCCACAATCGGAGTTAAGACGCCTCCTAGAGTCTCAATCCCTAAGCTAAGAGGGATCACGTCTAGAAGAAGAACGTCTTTGACATCTCCGGTAAGAACAGCGCCTTGGATAGCAGCTCCTATGGCGACAACCTCGTCTGGATTGACTCCTTTATGAGGCTCTTTGCCGAAGATCTCCTGCACTTTTTTCTCAACAGCGGGCATGCGGGTCATTCCTCCGACGAGGATCACTTCGTCGATCTGCTCTTTAGCAAGGCCTGAGTCTTTAAGAGCTTTGATGCAAGGCTGTACTGTCCTTTCGATTAGGTCGTGCGCTAGGCTTTCAAACTTGGCTCGAGTAAGAGTTAAGGCTAGGTGTTTTGGGCCGCTTGCATCCATTGTGATAAATGGTTGGTTGATCTCTGTAGTTTGCGTGCCAGAAAGCTCGATTTTGGCTTTTTCGGCAGCATCTCGCAGTCTTTGTAAAGCCATCTTATCTTTGCTTAAGTCTATGCCCGTTTCCTTTTTAAACTCATCGAGCATCCAGTGCAGGATGGCATTATCAAAGTCATCGCCTCCGAGATGGGTGTCTCCGTTGGTTGCTAGCACTTCAAAGACGCCGTCGCCGATCTCTAGGACTGAAATATCAAATGTCCCTCCTCCAAGGTCGAACACGGCGATTTTTTTGTCGTGTTGTTTATCAAGGCCGTAAGCAAGAGCTGCCGCGGTAGGCTCCGGAATGATTCTTTTGACTTCAAGGCCCGCGATTCTTCCTGCATCTTTTGTTGACTGTCTTTGCGAGTCGTTAAAGTAGGCAGGCACTGTGATGACAGCTTCAGTGATTTTCTCTCCAAGATAGGCTTCTGCAGTCTCTTTCATCTTCAAAAGGACTTGGGCGCCGACTTCTTCTGGGGTCAGCAGCTTGCCTTCCACTTCAAAAACAGCATCTCCATTCGTGTTTTGCGTCACTTTATAGGGAACCGTTTTGATCTCCGACTGGACTTCGGAAAATTTTCTGCCGATAAAGCGCTTAGCCGAGTAGATGGTTTTTTCTGGGTTGGTGATCGCTTGTCTTTTTGCTGGGATGCCTACAAGACGTTCGCCCCCTTTATAAGAGACTACCGACGGGGTTGTGCGCGTTCCTTCTGCGTTGGCGATAACTTTGGGGGATCCTCCCTCCATGATGGCAACGCAAGAGTTGGTTGTTCCCAAGTCGATGCCGATGATTTTACTTTTTTTAGTAGGGTTTTGTGGTGCCATATGTTCTCCCTGAAATATGTTTTACTCTTGTTGCTCTGGTTTAGGTGTTTCTAAAGGTTTCTTGGCGACTTTGACCCGAGCCGGACGGAGGGTCCTCTGGCCGCTTTTATAGCCTTTTACGTATTCATGCAGGATCGTCCCTTCGGTTGAATCTGCTGTTTCTTCAACTTCTACAGCTTCATGCATGTGGGGATCGAAATGCCCCCCTACAGAGTGAAACGCTGAGACGTCGTGGTTATGCAAAATGTCTTTAAACTGCCCGAGGATCATCTCAAAGCCGCGTGCCCAGTTTAGTGTCTCTTGGGACATGTTTTGGGTGAATCGAAGGGCATTTTCTAGATTGTCCATAGGAGTGATAAACTCGGCGATTACATTTTCTACCGCAAAGCGCATCATTTCCTGCTTTTCTTTTTGCAACCGCTTGCGCGTGTTTTCCATCTCGGCCAGCAGTCGCATATACTTGTCTTTGTAATCTTCTTCAGGCAAAGCCGCCTCATTGGTGGTTTCAACAGAAGGAGGAGGTTGTTCTTGTGTCATGATGATTCTCTCTTATTGGGTTTTATCTTCTAGAAGGAGGCTGCCTGTAGGGAACAGCATCGTTTCTGGTTTATGGCTTAAAGAAGGGGCGCTTGGCTGTCTATAGGTGATCTTAAATTTATACAAACTCTTGGTAAGAGATTGGCTGATAGCTTCGGAAGCGGTCTTAAGGATACCAAAGAGGCGTTGGTAAGGGACTCTGCTTGGAGACAGAAGGCCTACTGCACCTACGATCGATTGGTGGATTTGGTAAGGGATTGTCATGACCGCGCAGGAAGTCGCTTGGCTGGCAAATGGAGCGAGATCTTCTCCAATCCAAAATAATAGATCTTTGTTCTCACAGCAGGAGCTCAAAAGAGTGTGCAAAGAAGCGTTATTTTCAAATAGAGAGAGGCCGCTTGCCAAACTCGAAGCATCGTTAAAATCAGGGTAATTCAGTAGCTTGGAAAATCCCGCTTTATATAGGTCTGCCGTTGAAAAGTGGGAGTGGCTGACGATATGCCTTAGCATGACTTCATTGTAAAATTGGAGGGCAAGCTTTTCTTCTTCAGGGCTGAGTTCAGGCCTGTCAAGGCCGGTTATTTTCCAGTGAAAAAAATGCTCGAGCCGCTTTAGGGTGAAATTGCTAAGTCTCTTTTCCGTGTAGAGCACCTCTGTTTGTACCATCCCAAAATCGGTCACTAAAATGCAGAGGCAGCGATGGTGATCGATCGAGGTGAGTTTGACATCTAAGACAAAGTCTTGATCAAAGCGGGGGGCAGAAAGAAAGATTGCAGCCTGGATCCAGTCTGAAAGCACCTCTGTACATTTTTGCAGATAGGAGTGGATCTCTCGTGTTTCGACAGTGAGGCATTCGATCAGCTTTTTTTTCTCTTTTTCTTCCAGTCCTGCTGAAGGGAGTACGGTTTCAGCATAGAGTTTATAAGCGAGGTTAGTAGGGATTCTCCCTCCTGAGGAATGTTGTTGTTTAAGATATCCCTCTTCTTCGAGTTTGCTGAAATAGTTGCGGATGGTAGCTGGACTTAAGTGCTCAAAGCCATGTTCTTTTAAAGTATTGGAACCTACTGGCTTGCCGGTCTTTAAATAGATTTCGACAAGTCCTAAAAGAACGAGTCGTTCTCTTTGGTCTTTCGTAGGTTTTTTGATAAACGAAGTCTTCAAGGCTTTTCCTTTTAGTCTATTGGCTTAAGACTAATATAACAAGAACCCGAAGAAAAAGGCAAGAAATTTAGCACTCGACGTCTTTGATTGCTTAAAATCTACCTTAACTTTTTGATTATGAACCTACTATGTTTTTGTCTTGTGCGATCAGAGGGAGTACATCCACAATGCTAGGAGACCAGCTAAGGCCTCGTTGATAGACTAGGCGGGAAGCGATATGGCAAGCAATGATGGCTTTTTTATGGATATCAGGAACTTTAGAAAGAACTTGTTCAGAATAATGAGTTCTTAATAAGGAAGGACAGTAATTCAAAAGAGCTCGGATCAAAGGGTCGTCTAAATTTTGAGATAGAGGAACTGTCTCCAGAAAATCAAGAAGTTCATACATGTAAGAGTTGATTCTTTCCGAGATCTGGTCCGAGATCTCGGAAAGAGGTGCATGGATCAAATCTTGTGAGCGCAAGAGAAGCTGTGCTTCTGCCCGTGCTTTTTCTCCGATAATCTGAAGGATTTCCTCTGCGAGTTTTGGCTTTTCCTGCAAAAACTGTTCTTCTTGCATGCTAAGACAGGCTAGCACTTCAAAAGAGGAGCAAATGACGCCTCCTTTATTCGCAGAGCTATCTTTAATGATGAGAGTGCCTAGCTTTTCTAAAGCCCTTCTAGCTGCGGAGGTACAATAAAGATTGGCTCCTTCTACGATCGCGCGTGCTGTCGGCTTCCCTGTTTCATCTAAAAAGTCTTTGTAGTTGCTCTCATTTAATGTCCTAGGCCTTCCTCCGCCGGGAATGAACACATCGGCTTGGACCTGATGTACGTTGTGGCGCAGTAAATGATTCATCTCATTCCCAGAGAGCCAGTCTTGGATGAGCTTTCCTTGAGTTTTACGCCAGCAAAGAGTCTGCTGTGCATAAGCAGAATGTTCTTTTTTTGTGCGGACATCGAGTAAAAACCCCCCTTCCGATAGTTTTTCCGGAGGATAAAAGCGGATCGGTTTTTTTTCGTGGAAAAGCTTTGCGATCTCTTGTAGGTCCAACCCTTGCGGATCAAATATGGTACCAGAAACGTCGATAGTGGCCAAAAGGCGGGCTGTCTTTGGGTAATAGTGATAGAGGTTTAGCATTTGGTTTCCTGCGACATCTCCGTCAGGACCTCCGGTCATTTTGACCGTAAAAGGGTCTTTTTTAGGATCGATGCCAAGGTATTTTAAGATCTCTTCCATGCAGACGTTGACGCCAAACGAGGTCACCCCGAATTCTTTATGGTTGATTCCTATGCTGGGTTTGCTCGAAATAAAAGCCCCTCCCGGCTTATAGCCGTAGTATTTGCTATATTGTGCAATCCACTCGAGCATTTCATTATGCATGTTCTCATCGGGTCCTAAATAGATATATTCTGGCTTTTTCCAGTAGTCGACGATGTGTTTGGCTTTTAGCGTGCCGTCGTCATGGCAGTTAAGAAGGGTAATAAAGCTTTCAATGTACGAGCGCTGCGCTTGATAGAGGTGTTCGAGTTTTTGCTCGGCTATGAAGCGTTTGATTTTTGTCTGAGACTCTTGCTCATCGACGTTAGCTTCTGCAAGTTCTTGCAAGAAGATCTCTTTTTCAAAGGAAAGGCGTTCGGATGGTTCTACAAAAATAACCCCTTTGGCACCACCTTCCGGGATGTCTTTGTTTTTTTTCTGTTGTGTATACGCAAGATTGTAGCATTCTGAAAAAACATGGTTTCTTTCCGCGATCATTTGCTCTTTTTTCTCCGGAGTCACCGTGCGCAGCCCTCCTCGAGAAAGGTCTTTAAAGCGGATGTGGAACCCTAAAAAATGGAATCCTTTCATGAAATAGACTGCATAGGGTAATTCGGGAAACTTTTCTTTTCGGTCAAAAGGTGCTTTGTCGAGGTACTTCGGGTCAAGGCGGAAGCTGAAAGCTGTCTTATTGGCTCGATAGAAGTTTGTTTTTAGGGTAAAGTCGACCCAATGGAGAGCTTGTCTTAAGATGTTTTTTCTTCGTAAGTCATTTGTTTCGTTGCCTGTATCGAGCTCTTCGACGAGCGCTGCCACCTGATTTTTCTTCTCCTCGTATTGAAGTATGTCCTTCGTCTCAGGGTGGAATTTATATTCAAAAGCTTCCATCAGCCTTTGGATCAACTCTGGATGGCGGCAGATCCCCTCCTCAATGTGGTTTAAAGAATAGAGATTTGGGTCGGCGTGGACTAGGATTTGGTGGATAAAATAGGCCATTGATTTGATCAGGTTTCCGATATTGCCTCGGACTAGACCTGAATCTATATAGGTGCCTTCTATCATCTCCATTCCTTCGAAATACTTCAGAGTAACAAGTTCTTGGAGAAAATCGGCAATATCAGCCTCTTCCCATGCGGCCTTGCCGCTCAGTCCGTGAATTCCCAAAGACATGACTAAGATGCTCTGTTGCGAGTACGGGTCAATATAGCTTGCATTGACTCTTTTAATTGCCAGGCGATGCCGATGGATCATCTTTGCCATTTTGTAGAGAAAATGGCATTTGGGGACGTTTCTCCAAGCAAAAATCACTTGCAAAGAGGGAGTCTCTTTTTTCTCCTTCCAGTCATGGTTATATCTCACTTCGTATTGGCAATTGTCTCGACACTTAGCGCGAAAAAACATATCGAGAATCAAAATGAGGCGCTCAGAGGGGATCGAT
This sequence comes from uncultured Chlamydiae bacterium, assembly GCA_945952445.1. Classification (GTDB taxonomy): domain Bacteria; phylum Chlamydiota; class Chlamydiia; order Chlamydiales; family Rhabdochlamydiaceae; genus CAMFIG01. The sequence goes on along the minus strand of CAMFIG010000003.1, from coordinate 990 downwards.
CGGATGAATCGTGCACTCAGTTGGTGAATGAGGCTGTGGAAATCCTCTTTATTCACGTTGGGGTTTCTTGCTACGAGTTGTTCGTAAAGAAGTGAGAGTTTATCCTGTGGCAAAATCTCCTCTACAGGCACGGTCTCTTCTGAAAACTCAGTAAGGCCGATCAAGGCAATCCGCAATGGAACCTTTGCTTTAGGGAAAAAAAGAGGCGCATTTGAGACAAACGAGCGGTAGTGCTTGATCCCATATATCTGATAGTGTTTTAGAATGCGCATGTCGGCATCGGGGCTATCTAAGCACAAAGCCAAAATATGGTGCTTAATATGGACGTGGGAAAAGTAATCTTGTAAATCAAAACCCATGAGGCTGTGGGTAACGAGCAGAATATCGTCATGATCGACCTCCTCAAAAAAACTAGGAGGCATGTGTTCTTCCAGCCATCTGTAGGTCTCTTCGAACTTTTTACTTTCGTTCTGGATACCTAAAAGAAGCTTGTCTTTGGAGGGATTCATGCGACAACCTCATATTTTTTTCTTTAGGTTCTCTCAATAATCAATAAATTGCAACCTTGTTATCGATAGGGTCTGCTGTATTTTACGTATATAACAGTCTGTTTATTAATATACTGCGATTGTATTTTGTGTTATTTAAAAATATTATTATTCATAAAATGAAAAGAGGGCAATTTTAAAATGTTTTTATTTCTCTTGTGTGTATAATTCTTGTTAAACATGGGTTAACTCAATGCGGATTACATCTGCTAGCCGCTCTTATTTTTCTTTAGAAGCCATCTTTGAGAATCCTGTGGAGGAGTTATCTTCTACAACTCTGCTGGAAAGAGCCTTTCTTAGTCTCCAAAAACAATGCGAAATAGCGGTCTCTTCTCATTTAATCTCTTCAATGAAGGAATTTACGATTCCAAAAGACTGGGTGTCTGGTATTAGACTTCTTTCGAAACTAAATTTTTGAGTATACTGCCTCCTTCAAAAGTGA
>CAMFIG010000002.1 GCA_945952445.1 uncultured Chlamydiae bacterium | reverse complement strand
TAGTGGTAATACGCTAGAGGGCCTTTTTGTTTTTAGAAGCTGTATGCTGATTATTCGAGCTCTTCTACTGTAACCGATTGTCCATTTGCTTGGTTCATAAGGTCATAAAGTGCTTGAGGATCTTGCCTAAAATTATCACGGGCCCTTTGAAACTCTTTAAGGAGTCCAGGAAGCCCTGCGTTTGTACGATCTACAGCAGCCTGCAGAATGGGATTTGTATCATGAGGAGTTGGATGTCCTAACTCAGGGAGCTCTATGCCAGTACTTGAATCATGGGATTCGAGATTTCGAGCTTCCCTTGTGAACTGAGTCATGCGACTAGCTTCATTCCTTAAAGTAGTTGCCAGTTCTCTTAAGCTATTCAAAGCTACTTGGACTGTTGTCGGTAGATGTGCTTCTGTTGCGTCGATTGCTCGATCTATTCGGGTATCTATTTCTGTGATTGCTTGGTTGAGTCTACTTATAAATCCCATCATTCCTCCATAGGAATAAAATTATAAATATTATTATATTGTTTTTGTGTTAATATCTGATAAATCGATATGTATTAATTATTTGATTCTATTTATGTAATTGAAGGTTAGAGATTTGTGTATTATTGCTGAATGTGAAGTGAAAGGACAGAAGCTAGATTCGCTACTATTCGATTAAGCAATATTATATCCTTCTCCTGCGAGGATTGCATCAAGAGCTGCCAAGAACTGGCGTCGATCGATCTCTTTTTTAGCAGATTTTAGCTCTTGTCCTTTAGGGCATCCTTTCTCGGTTCTATATCTTTGTAGAGCCTCCGGAGTCACTTCTCTTCCTAAAACAAGCAGAGCGCCTATGTTCTCTGGCTCCGCCGCTAAGACCTCTTCTGCGATGCTTCTTTTTAAATTTTCTGGAACGGCACCCCTTGGGACATCTAAGGAATTAAAACAAGTATGCAATTCAAAGACTCCGGGACCGCGCCAAGAGGCACCGATCAGGATCCTTATACCGGGAGAGAGGACCTCATTACCTGTGATTGCCTTCACAAAGCGGATTCTCCAGGGCTCATCAGAAGAGCGGATCTTTTCTTGGATCCAGCGGAAGCGCTCTTCGGGTAGTCTTGCGTCTTTTTCGATTGCTGCAAGAAGAGCTTCTTGTGAAGCGGGTGCCCCTTGGAGAATGCGGGCTAGGAGTGTAGGATCGCTATCGCGTATCTTTGTTTGGAATGCTCCAGTTGCCCCATCATAAAAATTTTGTGCAGCCTCTATGAAACTGTCGACCTCTGCTTGCGCGGTTTCGAGTTCTTTTCCTTCTTTACAGTCCATAGCGATTCTATAAGATGCTAATGCATTGGATCTAAGACTTAGTCCTAAAACAAGCTGAGCGCTTAAGTTTCTAGAGTCGACTTCTAGGACTTGTTTTGCAACTTCTCTTCTGCGGTTTTCCAAAGAGCTTTCCGTTGCGATGGTTTTGACAATAGTAAAAAATCTAGGATGAAATAGAGGCCCCGTCACGAATTTATCGGTTCTATCTTCGTTTCTTGCGTCCATAAGGGCATAGAACCTGCCTAGTTGGGTATAGAGCAGTTTATAGTTTGAGTGTGAGTCATCAGCTCTTTCGTTCTGAGGAAGACCTGCTTCAGTAAGCAGAATCTTAGGTCTTAATGCCTTCATCAGCGTAGAGATGAATTGTTTTGTCACGCCTCCAAGGTCGATAGCGCTTGGATTATCTGATAAGACCACTCTACGAGGAAAGCCATCTTCGCAAATTGTTTTTAAATGCGCTTTAGGATCGCTGTTTACACTGTCTAGAGTGGTCACAAAAGAGCCGATAGGGATAGCAACCAAAGCTCCTGGCTGAGCCGGGATGACAGGTGCCATACGGAGGATATCTTGGATAGTGCCGATAAGCTGTAGACTAGGATCGTGCAAGGATCTTCCTGCTTGGGTTATCGCTGAATCTCTTACTTGTTCGTGAATCGGACCTTGCTGAAGAAAGAATTCTAGAATCGAAGTATGTCCTCGAAATGCGCTGTCGATTATTAGGTGCTCTCTCTGCTCCAGGTGTAGAATATTTCCCTCAGAAAGAAGGAATCGGATAACTTCAAGGTGGCCATTTTGTGCGGCGGCTCGAACTGCCGCTGCTAAATGTGCTTGAAAAATGGAGCGTACTTCAGGGAGGAGGAATTGGATGACTTCAAGGTGGCCATTTTGTGCGGGGTACTGAGATATCCATCCTAGATATTGTTGAGAAAGCGATCTTCCTTCAGAGAGGAGGAATTGGACGACTCCAAGGTGGCCATTTTCTGCGGCGCACTTCACCGTCTCTCCTAAACTTTCTTCAGAAATAGATCTTCCTTGAGAGAGGAAGAATTGGACGACTTCAAGGTGGCCATTTCGTGCGGGGTACTGAGACATCCATCCTAGATATTGTTGAGAAAGCGATCTTCCTTCAGAGAGGAGGAATTGAATGACTTCAAGGTGGCCATTTTCTGCGGCGCACTTCACCGTCTCTACTAAACTTTCTTCAGAAATAGATCTTCCTTGAGAGAGGAAGAATCGGATGACTTCAAGGTGGCCTTTTTCTGCGGGGAACTGAAGTATCCATTCTAGATATTTTTGACGAATCGATCTTCCTTGAGAGAGGAGGAATTGGATGACTTCAAGGTGGCCATTTTGTGCGGGGACCTGAAGTATCCATTCTAGATATTCTTGAGGAATCGATCTTCCTTGAGAGAAGAGGAATTGAATGGCTTCAAGGTGGCGATTACTTACGGCATACCCAACTGCTTTGTTAAAAGAGTCTTGACTAAGAGTTTTTGTTTCAGGACGATATTCAGGGCCTACAGACCATCCATTTGACAGAAGAAAACATATCGTATCAAGAAACTTGCTGTCGTCTGCTTCATTATAGTGTTGTTGCAGAGCTTCTGGAGCTATTAAACCTTTGCCAGGTATACGGTATTGCAGAGCATTGGCTTTTCCTGCTGTAGATATAACTGTAGAGATGATCGCCTCTTTCCATAGAGTTGTACCAAATTTGGGAACTTGCATTGTGAGGAGATTCCGAAGATGTTCTCTAGTATAGTGACACCCAAAAGGCTCTCCATTTTGGTCCGGACATAACGCCTTTCCATTCCGAATGACATGTGCATTATATATGGAATCGTAGATCTTATTTTTTATGTCTGGACTTAAGAGGTTCCATGCTGTTTGGATGGCGGGGATATTTTTATCGGGCGCTTGGAGAAGCTCTGAAAGGCTTAGCAACTCTGGAATTTGATCTAGCCCTTTGAGCTCAATATCGAAAAGGACCCGTATATCGGATTCTACTGCACGCTCACCATATTGAGGGTCTGTAATGGATTCTTTGCCTCTTTTTTCAACCTCATTCCAGTATACGAGCTCTTCTATTTTATGGCGTAAGCTTTCCGGTAAGGTTTCATAGGCTGGGCGAAGATCTCTTTCGCTCTCTGCTAAGAGACTTTCAAAATGAGAAATTGTTGCAATAGAAAGAGCTTCAGCTCCTTCGATGGCAATTCCACTGCCGGGAGGTGTAGAGATCGCGGCTATTGCTGCTGCAGGGGCTACTCCCTGAGAGGTTGCAACGGGAATGCTTGCCTCTGGAATGGGTAGAATGGGGGCATCGGGTCTTATAGATGACATGTTCACTCCTAATTACAAGTTGCTATTATTAAAATAACGTGTAAATTACATTTTGTATATATAGTTTTGTTTAGTTTTTTTATAAAAGCGAACTTAAGCGATATTATATCCTTCGCCCACGAGGATCGCATCAAGAGCCGCCATGAACTGGTGGTGATCGATCTCTTTTTTAGCAGCTTCCAGTTCTTGTCCTTCAGCGCATCCTTTCGCGTTTCTATATCCTTGTAGAGCCTCCGGAGTCACTTCTCTTCCTAAAACAAGCAGAGCGCCTATGTTCTCTGGATCCGCTGCTAAAACTTCTTCTGCGAGGCTTCTTCTTAAATTTTCTGGAACGACACCCGTTGAGACATCTAAGGAATTAAAACAAGTATGCAGTTCAAAGACTCCCGGACCGCGCCAGCAGGCACCGATCTGGATCCTTATACCGGGAGAGAGGACCTCATTGCCTGTGATTGCCTTCACAAAGCGGATTCTCCAGGGCTCATCGGAAGTCTGGATCTTTTCTTGGATCCAGCGGAAGCGCTCTTCGGGTAATCTTGCGTCTTTTTCGATTGCTGCAAGAAGAGCTTCTTGTGAAGCGGGTTCCCCTTGAAGAATGCGAGCTAGAAGTGTAGGATCGCTATTGCGTATCTTGCTTTGGAAAGATTCAGTGGCTCCATCATAAAAATTTTGTGCAGCCTCTATGAAACTGTCGATCTCTGCTTGTGCGGCTTGGAGTTCTTCTCCTTCGTTGCAACCTATACCTTCTCTATAGGTTTGCAACGCATCTGTCGTTATCGCGCTTCCTAAAACGAGCTGAGAGGCTATGCTCTCAGGATTCGTTGCTAGGACCTGCCGTGCAACTTCTCTTCTTCGGTTTTCCAAAGAGCTTTCTGTTGCGATGGTTTTGACAATGGTAAAAAAGCTAGGATCCAGTAGAGCACCTGCCACGAACTTATCGGTTCTATGTGCGTTTCTTACGTCCATAAGGGCATAGAACCTACCGAGTTGCATATAAAGCGTTTTATAGCGCGGATATGAATCATCAGCTCTTTCGTTTTGGGGAAGGCCCGCTTCAGTAAGCAGAAGCTTAGGTCTTAATGCCTTCATCAGCGTAGAGATGAATTGTTTTGTCACCCCTCCAAGATCGACAGCGTTTGGATTATCTGATAAGACTACTCTACGAGGAAAGCCACCTTCGCAGATTGTTTTTAAATGCTCTTCGGGATCGCTGTTTACACTGTCTAGAGTAGTAGCAAAAGAGCCGACAGGGATGTTTATTTGTATTGTAGCAACCAAAGTTCCTGGCTGAGCTGGGATGACAGGTGCCATACGGAGGATATCTTGGATAGTGCCGATAAGCTGTAGACTAGGACTCTGCAAGAATCTTCCTGCTTGGGTTATCGCTGAATCTCTTACGTGTTCGTGAATCGGACCTTGCTGAAGGAGGACTTCTAGAATCGAAGCACGTCCTCGATATGCGCTGTTGATTATTAGCCTATCTCTCTCTTGGCGGCTTAGAGTTCTTCCATCAGAAAGAAGGGACTGAATGACTTCAGGGTAGTTGTGGTTTGCGGCGTATGTAACTAGCTCTTCTAAATTTTCTTGAGGAATCGATCTTCCTTGAGAGAGAAGAGATCGGATGACTTGATGGTGCCTATTTTCTGCGGCGTTTCGAACAGCCCATCCTAAATCTTGTTGACGAATCGATCTTCCTTGAGAGAGGAGGAATTGGATCACTGCAGGCTGGTTCCTTTCTGTGGCGTATCGAACTGCCTCTCCTAAATATGCTTGAGAAATGGATCTTCCTTGAGAGAGGAGGAATTGGATGACTGCAAGGTGGCCCTTTTCTGCGGCGTATCGAACTGCCTCTCCTAAATCTTGTTGACGAATCGATCTTCCTTGAGAGAGGAGGAATTGGATGACTGCAAGGTGGCCATTACTTGAGGCGAACATAATTGCGAATCCTAAATCTTCTTGAGAAATCGATCTTCGTTGAGAGAGGAGGGCTTGGATGACTTCAAGGTGGCCATTTTCTGCGGCGCGCTTCACCGCCTCACCTAAATCTTCTTGAGAAATGGATGTTCCTTGAGAGAGGAGGAATCGAATGGCTTCAAGGTGGCCATTTCCTGCGGCGCGCTTCACTGCAGCTCCTAAACTTTCTTGAGAAATGGATCTTCCTTGAGAGAGGAGGAATTGAATGACTTCAAGGTGGCCATTTTCTGCGGCGTTTCGAACAGCCCATTCTAAATTTTCTTGAGGATTCGATCTTATTTGAGGGAGGAGGAATTCAATAACTTCAAGGTGGCCATTTCTTGCGGCGTGTATAACTGCCCCTTTTAAACTTGCTTGCCTTCCTACACTTTCTTGAATAATTGATCTTTCCTCAGAAAAAAGGAATCGGAGGGTTTCAAGGTGACCTCCGCCTGCGGCGTGTATCATTGCCGATTCTAAAATTTCTTGAGGAATCGATCTTCCTTGAGAGAGGAGGAATTCAATAACTTCAAGGTGGCCCTTTTCTGCGGCAAATCGAACTGCCTCTCCTAAATATGCTTGAGAAATGGATCTTCCTTGAGAGAGGAGGAATCGGAGGGTTTCAATGAGGCCATTACTTGCGGCATACCTAACTGCTTTGCTAAAAGAGTCTTGACCAAGAGTTTTTGTTTCAGGACGATATTCAGGGCCTACAGACCATCCATTTGACAGAAGAAAACATATCGTATCAAGAAACTTGCTGTCGGGTTTTTCATTATAGTGTTGTTGCAGAACTTCTGGAACTATTAAATCTTTGCCAGGTATACGATATTGCAGAGCATTAGCCTTTCTTGCTGTGGATATAACAGTAGAGATGATCGCCTCTTTCCATAATGTTGTACCAAATTTGGGAACTTGCATTGTGAGGAGATTTCGAAGATGTTTTCTAGTATAGTGTCGCCCAAAAGGCTCTCCGTTTTGATCCGGACATAATGTTTTTCCATTCCGAGTCACATGAGCTTTATATAGGGAATAGTAGATCTTATTTTTTATGTCTGGACTTAAGAGGTTCCATGCTGTTTGGATGGCGGGGATATCTTTACCGGGCGCTTGGAGAAGCTCTGAAAGGCTTAGCAATTCTGGAATTTGATCTATCCCTTTGAGCTCAATATCGAAAAGGACCCGTATATCTGATTCTACTGCATGCTCACCATATTGAGGGTCTGTGATGGATGTTTTGCCTCTTGTTTCAACCTCATGCCAGTAGACGAGCTCTTCTATTTTATGGCGTAAACTTTCCGGTAAAGTTTCATAGTCTGGGCGAAGATCTCTTTCGCTCTCTGCTAAGAGACTTTCAAAATGAGAAATTGCTGCAATAGAAAGATCTTCAGCTCCTTCGATGGCAATTCCACTACCGGCAGCTGTAGAGATCGCGGCTATCGCTGCTGCAGGGGGTACTCTCAGAGAGGTTGAAACGGGAATGCTGACTTCTGGAATGGGTAGAATAGGGGCATCGGGTCTTATAGATGACATGTTCACTCTTAGTTGTGATTTGTTGTTTTCAAGGTGATATTTAAATCGATTTTTGTATTTCTTTGTATTTTTTACGTAAACACTCGAGCTTAAGCGATATTATATCCTTCGCCTACGAGGATCGCATCAAGAGCCGCCATGAACTGGCGGTGATCGATCTCTTTTTTAGCAGCTTCCAGTTCTTGTCCTTCAGCGCATCCTTTCGCGTTTCTATATCCTTGTAGAGCCTCCGGAGTCACTTCTCTTCCTAAAACAAGCAGAGCGCCTATGTTCTCTGGATCCGCTGCTAAAACTTCTTCTGCGAGGCTTCTTCTTAAATTTTCTGGAACGACACCCGTTGAGACATCTAAGGAATTAAAACAAGTATGCAGTTCAAAGACTCCCGGACCGCGCCAGCAGGCACCGATCTGGATCCTTATACCGGGAGAGAGGACCTCATTGCCTGTGATTGCCTTCACAAAGCGGATTCTCCAGGGCTCATCGGAAGTCTGGATCTTTTCTTGGATCCAGCGGAAGCGCTCTTCGGGTAATCTTGCGTCTTTTTCGATTGCTGCAAGAAGAGCTTCTTGTGAAGCGGGTTCCCCTTGAAGAATGCGAGCTAGAAGTGTAGGATCGCTATTGCGTATCTTGCTTTGGAAAGATTCAGTGGCTCCATCATAAAAATTTTGTGCAGCCTCTATGAAACTGTCGATCTCTGCTTGTGCGGCTTGGAGTTCTTCTCCTTCGTTGCAACCTATACCTTCTCTATAGGTTTGCAACGCATCTGTCGTTATCGCGCTTCCTAAAACGAGCTGAGAGGCTATGCTCTCAGGATTCGTTGCTAGGACCTGCCGTGCAACTTCTCTTCTTCGGTTTTCCAAAGAGCTTTCTGTTGCGATGGTTTTGACAATGGTAAAAAAGCTTGGATGCAATAGAGCGCCTGTCACGAACTTATCGGTTCTATCTTCGTTTCTTACGTCCATAAGGGCATAGAACCTGCCGAGTTGCATATAAAGCGTTTTATAGCGCGGATATGAATCATCAGATCTTTCGTTCTGGGGAAGACCTGCTTCAGTAAGCAGAAGCTTCGGCCTTAATGCCTTCATCAGCGTAGAGATGAATTGTTTTGAGACCCCTCCAAGATCGACAGCTCTTAGATTATCTAATAAGACCACTCTACGAGGAAAGCCATCTTCGTGGATTGTTTTTAAATGCTCTTCGGGATCCCTGTTTACACTGTCCAGAGTAGTACCAAAAGAGCCGACAGGGATGCTTGTTTGTGTTGTAGCAACCAAAGTTCCTGGCTGACCCGGGATGATAGGTGCCATAAGGAGGATATCTTGGATAGTGCCGGTAAGTTGTGGACTAGGATAGAGACAGGATCTTCCTGCTTGGGTTATCGCTGAGTTTCTTACATCTTCTCGAATCGGACCTTGCTGAAGAAGGAATTCTAGAATAGAAGCATGTCCTCGAGATGCGCTGAGGAGTATTGGATCGCCTCTGTCTGCTTCTCTTAGAGTTCTTCCATCAGAAAGAAGGAATCGGACGACTTCAAGGTAGCCATTTTGTGTAGCGTTCCGAACTGCTTGTGTTAAACCTGCTTGAGAAATAGATCTTCCTTGAGAGAGGAGGAATCGGATGACTGCAAGATGGCCATTGTGTGCGGCGTCCTTAACTGCTTGTGTTAAATTTGCTTGAGGAATTGATCTTCCTTGAGAGAGGAGGAATTCGACGACTTCGGAGTAGCCCCCTAGGACGGCGGCCCTAACTGCTTGTGTTAAATCTGCTTGAGAAATGGCCCCTTGAGAGAGGAGGAATTGAATGGCTTCAAGGTGGCCATTTTGTGCGGCGCATAGAACGGCATATCCTAAACTTTCTTCAGAAATAGATCTTCCTTGAGAGAGGAGGAATTGGACGACTTCAAGGTGGCCATCGGCTGAGGCGTTTCCAACTGCCCATTTTAAACTTTCTTCAGAAATAGATCTTCCTTGAGAGAGGAGGAATTGGACGACTTGAAGCCGGCCACCTCTTGCAGCGTTTACAACTGCCTCCGCTAACTTTTCTTGAGAAATGACCCCTTGAGAGAGGAAGAATCGGACGACTTCCATGTGGCCATTTTGTGCGGGGAACTGAAATACCCATCCTAGATATTCTTGAGAAAGCGATCTTTCTTCAGAGAGGAGGCATTGAAAGAATTCAAGGTTGCCATTTTGTGCGGCGTGTAGAACCGCATTGTCAAAACAGTCTTGACTAAGAGTTTTTGTTTCAGGAAGATATTTAAGGCCTACAGACCATCCATTTGACAGAAGAAAACACATCGTATCAAGAAACTTGCTGTCGGCTGCTTCATTATAGTGTTGTTGCAGAGCTTCTCGAACTATTAAACCTTTGCCAGGTATACGATATTGCAGAGCATTGGCCTTTCCTGCTGTGAATATAACAGTAGAGATGATCGCCTCTTTCCATAATGTTGTACCAAATTTGGGAACTTGCATTGTGAGGAGATTTCGAAGATGTTTTCTAGTATAGTGTCGCCCAAAAGGCTCTCCGTTTTGATCCGGACATAATGTTTTTCCATTCCGAGTCACATGAGCTTTATATAGGGAATAGTAGATCTTATTTTTTATGTCTGGACTTAAGAGGTTCCATGCTGTTTGGATGGCGGGGATATCTTTACCGGGCGCTTGGAGAAGCTCTGAAAGGCTTAGCAATTCTGGAATTTGATCTATCCCTTTGAGCTCAATATCGAAAAGGACCCGTATATCTGATTCTACTGCATGCTCACCATATTGAGGGTCTGTGATGGATGTTTTGCCTCTTGTTTCAACCTCATGCCAATAGACGAGCTCTTCTATTTTATGGCGTAAACTTTCCGGTAAAGTTTCATAGGCTGGGCGAAGATCTCCTTCGCTCTCTGCTAAGAGACTTTCAAAATGAGAAATTGCTACAATAGAAAGAGCTTCAGCTCCTTCGATGGCAATTCCACTGCCGGGAGGTGTAGAGATCGCTGCTATTGCTGCCGCAGGGGCTACTCCCTGAGAGGTTGAAACGGGAATGCTGACTTCTGGAATGGGTAGAATAGGGGCATCGGGTCTTATAGATGACATGTTCACTCTTAGTTGTGATTTGTTGTTTTCAAGGTGATATTTAAATCGATTTTTGTATTTCTTTGTATTTTTTACGTAAACACTCGAGCTTAAGCGATATTATATCCTTCGCCTACGAGGATCGCATCAAGAGCCGCCATGAACTGGCGGTGATCGATCTCTTTTTTAGCAGCTTCCAGTTCTTGTCCTTGAGCGCATCCTTTCGCGTTTCTATATCCTTGTAGCGCCTCCGGAGTTACAGCTCTTCCTAAAACAAGCAGAGCATCTGTGTTCGCAGGATCCGCCGCTAAGACCTCTTCTGCGATGCTTCTTCTTAAACCTTCTGGGACGGCCTCCATTGGGACGTCAAGAGAATTAGAACAAGAATGCAACTCAAAGACTCCAGGACCGCGCCAGCAGACACCGATCTGGATCCTTACACCAGGAGAGAGGACCTCATTGCCTGTAATTGCCTTCACAAAGCGGATTCTCCAGGGCTCATCGGAAGTCTGGATCTTTTCTTGGATCCAGCGGAAGCGCTCTTCGGGTAGTCCTGAGTCTTTTTCGATTGCTGCAAGAAGAGCTTCTTTTGAAGCGGGTTCCCCGTGGAGACTGCGGGCTAGAAGTGTAGGATCGCTATTGCGTATCTTTCTTTGGAAAGATTCAGTGGCTCCATCATAAAAATTTTGTGCAGCCTCTATGACACTGTCGATCTCTGTTTGTGCGGCTTGGAGTTCTTCTCCTTCATTACAACCTATGCCATCTCTATAGGTTTGCAGCATCTCTGCAGTTATTTCTCTTCGTAAAAAGAGCTGAGAGGCTATGCTCTCCGGATTTGTTGCCAGGACTTCTTCTGCGACTTTTCTTCTTCGGTTTTCCAAAGAGCTTTCGGTTGCAATGATTTTGACGATCGTAAAAAACCGTGGATGCAGTAGAGCACCTGTCACGAACTTATCAGTTCTATCTTCGTTTTTCGTGTCCATAAGGGCATAGAACCTACCGAGTTGCATATAAAGCGTTTTATAGCGTGGGTATGAAGCATCAGCTCTTTCGTTCTGGGGAAGACCCGCTTCAGTAAGTGCAAGCTTAGGCCTTAATGCCTTCATCAGTGTGGAGATGAATTGTTTTGTCACCCCTCCAAGATCGACAGTCCTTGGATTATCTGATAAGATAACTCTAAGAGGGAAGCCTCCTTCGTAGATTGTCTTTAAATGCGCTTCGGGATTGCTGTTTACATTGTCAAGAGTAGTAACAAAAGAGCCGGCAGGGATATCTACTTGTGCTCTATACATGCGATCAGCTTCGGTATCTGGAATGATCGGTGTCCTGCGGAGGATATTTCGAATAGTGCTGATAAGTTGTGGGCTAGGATTGTGCAGGGATCTTCCCGCATTGGTTATAGCTGAATCTCTTATAAATTCGAGAATCGGACCCCTCTGGAGAAGGATTTCTAGAAAGGGGGTAGCCCCTAGAAATGCGCTGGAGAGTATCAAACTATGTCTACTTCTTTCATCTAGGGTGCGGCCTCTGGAAAGGAGGAGTTGAACAATTTCAAGATGGCCGCCGAATCCGGCTTCGCTAAGAGTCTGTCCTAAATGGTCTTGAGAAATGTGATTTTTGTAATATAAGGGGAGAAGAAATCGGACGATCTCAAGGTGGCCATTTCGTGCAGCTGCGGTAATAGCTGTGTTCAAAGATGGGACTCCAAGATGTCTTCCTCTCAAAGGGGATTGGAGATTAAAAACCAGGGAGTCTTTGAAGCATAAGAACTGCAGGTTTTCTAAGTCTCCCCTCCCTGCAGCATAAATAGTAGCATTTTGAAACTGTCTTGAACTAATGGTTTTGTTAGCAGAATGCTCGCCTAAGCGCCATCCATTCGATAGAAGAAAGCAGACTGTATCAAGCAGCTCTTGGCTAGGAGCGCCTTCTAAGGATGCTAAGCTGACTACCCCTGTCCTAGTTGAGAACATAATCGAGTGATTGCTTTCCATCCAACGAAGTATCACGGAATGTAGTTTGTCTGCTTTATCCAAAACTTTTGCTTTCCAAGAAAATTTCTTCTCTGAGGGAGCTTTGGCAACAAGAACGGAAAGAAAGTCTTTGCTGTGTTGAAGAAAGTTTGTCCAAATCGTTTTAGCTTTGATCCAAGGACGTGCAGGATTTCTTTGTTCCCAAGAAGTAGACAGACGTTCATTGGGTCCTAGACTGCGTATGATCATGCTCAACCTCGTTTTTTATACAGAAAGAATAAAAGTAAAAACAAAATAAGTCAATATTAATTAAATTAATTACACATCCGAGATGTCGGTCTTTATCTTTCTTTAAGCGTCTTAAGTTTAGCTATTTGAGTTTGTTTTTGGTGTCGATGTTTTTTGTGATTAATAATGGTTTTCTTGATTTTTGTTTTTTTGTCTGGTATAATAACATTATTAAATTTTATATTGTTAATGGTTTATATGATTCCTTCTGTGGCTAGAGTAACTCGTGCTTTGGCGGTCCCTTTGCATCAAGGAGCTGTGCGTCTTAATTCGGGCCTGATGGTGCCGATGACTGCGGCTCAATTCTTTCCCCGTCCTGTGGGCCCGCTTGGTTCTTGTTCGGTTGTACTTCCTGCAATTCCAGTAACAACAGGCCCTCTGCCTGATTCGGCCGGAAGCGTGGCTCAAGTTGCTCGGGCGGTATTGTATCCAGGATTTTCTACTTCGAGTCCATCTTCAACAGCCTCAGAAGAGGCACCAGCGCCGGCAGTTGTAACGAATTTGCAGCCTTTGTCAGCACCTCCTGTGGAGAAAACTGTAAGGCAATGTATCGAGCGTGTTGTGGAGCTAAGGGGTGTTCATGGATGGAATGGCCTTATCGACCAGGCTTGGGTAGCTGCTATCCAAACTGAAAAAGAAGAGATCAGATTTTTAGGGCATCTTTGTGGAAAAAAGGTTGATTTACAGATAGATCCCCATGCTCCCAATGCAGTGGATATGTTGCGTCGGTGTCGAGAGGAGTGTTTACAGGGAAAAACTGAAGAACAGGCATTAGCAGCATGTAAAGAGAACGATCGAGCGTCTTATCTTAGGTTGCAGCGGCAAACAAGAGAAAAACAGGCAGATAAAAAGGCTCTTGATGAAGAGTATGAAGACCTGGGAGGGTCTGGATTCAATCCCGATAAAAATTATGATAGAGAAACTGGGCTATTTGTAGTGCAAGAAGGGTCTCAAATTGACCGCGCACAGAAAAATAACTACCAGCTACCAACAGCCCTGTTAGGCCTAGGAGCCTTTTCTTTGCCAGAAGCTAGAACGGAAGCTTTGAGTGTCCCTGCTGAGGAGGAACTTTCTCCAGAGATGGATCTGGAACAATGTATCCAAAGAGTTCGGGTTTTGAGGGGAAAGCATGGATGGGATGGTCTTATCGACAAAGCTTGGGTAGATGGCATCGAAGCTGAAAGAAAGCAGCTTCGGATTTTATCGGAAATTTGCCGGGGTTTAGGTATTGAAACGGCAAATCCACCCTCTTTAGATGCGCGGCATCCGGAGGTTCAAAAGGTGTTTCAGCAGTATAGAGAGGCTTGCTTGAACGGACAGAACGTAGATGATGTTTTTAGTAGGGCTACGGGTAAGGGCCTGGGGGCTCTTGTCAATAACTACCGCGGTTTAGAGCTCGAAAAAAACCGGAAAATGGAAGAAAAAAAGAAGCTCCATGAAGAATATGTGTCGTACGGAGGGGTTTCTTTTAATCCAGATGTCCGAGATGCCCATGACTCTTATATTATAGAAAGAGGTTCTCTGATAGCGTTACTATCGGTAGATTAAAGGCCTTATGCTTTTTTGGGGATGTAGCCTTGTTTGATTTCCGCCTGATAGACGATGCTAAGCCCCAGCGTGACAATGCCGGTGGACAAGAAGATTGTCCAAGAAAGAGATTCTCCTAGGAAAAACCAACCGCTAAGTGAAGCAAAAACAGGGCTTAACAGTCCGATGAAAGAGAGAAAAGTAGCGGTATAGCGTTTGAGCATCATCCCATACAGATTGTAACACAAAATATTAGAAATAAACGTAAGGATTAAACTGCCTTGGAGTACGTCGCCTATATGTCCCTGTGCAATAGGTAGAGGATTCCAAGGATCGACAATCCAAGAGTGGATCAAAGCAAAGATCCCTCCGATGAACATGCTTGTTCCGTTTGCCATTAAAGGGGATACGGAAGAGTCTTTCACGACAAGCCTTAATAATACCCAACCATAGACCCCAAATAGAGCGGCTCCCATGACTGCTAAAGAAGGCCAGGATAAGAAAGGGCCTATTTGTAGGAGCTCTTCAGATCCTGTTTGAGAAAGCAAGACGGGAAGGCATCCGAGGAACCCGATGCTAAGGCCTAGCCATTTTCTTGGATTCATTTTTTCTTGGAAATGCAGATAGGAGAAAAAGGCAGCAAAAAAGGGGGATAGGCTATAGATAAAGCAGGTTTTTGCTGCAGAAAGGTGCTGTAAGCCCCAGAATTCCAGAATATTAGTTAAGTAAATGCTAAAAAAAGCCAGCAAAAGCAAAGAGAGCCATTCTTTGCGCTTTAGTTGAAAAGCTTCCCGTTTGGCTAAGGCTAGGTATCCTAAAAGGAGAACGCCTGCAAGAAACATCCGAAAGCCTGTTAAAAAGATCGGTGGGCTAAAGGCCAAAGCGAGTTTCCCTAAGGAAAATACATTGGACCAGACGGCGTACATGGCTATAACAAAAGCAATTTGCATGAGGAACCGCTTAAATAATTCAATTATCATAACAAGAAGAGGGGGATTCGGTCAATAGATAGGGTTTTTTTAGTGATTTTTCTATAAAAGATTAATTTCTGTTTTTTTTATTAAAACAGAATCAATCTAAGTTATAATGTTGCATAAGCTGGAAATTTCAAGAAATCCATTGTTTCCCCTTCAAAGAAGGAGATTGTTCATTGAGAACCTTGGCAGGAATGGCTTTAAAGAGCTTCCCAAAAGAGGTAAAGGTAATACCATAAAGTACATCGCGAAGAGGGGACAGTAGTTGCGGGTGCGTTCCTAAAGAAAGGCAAAATCCTAAAGTTCCCAAGATGGCGCAGGCTAAGGTGGTGATTTGGATGACAAGGTTGGTAAGGGTTAAAGAAAAGACGCATAGGATTTTCTTCTTTAGGGGATATTCTGTCAGGTATCTATCGGGGACGAGTTTGGATACAATGGGGTTTTGTGTGAAGCCTCGGCTGATAGAAAGCCCGAGTTTTTGGTTGTGGAAGGTTTCTCCATTAACGGTTCCTTTCGTATCTCGAGCGTAGCGGGTGATCTGATGGCCGGCAGTCCAGTTTGCCATGAAAAGCTCCTTCCAGAGCTCATCTTGGAGGATTGTGTCGGAAAGAGGTAGTTTTAAGTCGATCCACTGCTGCAGAGTAGAGGATATAGCTACTAGGATACTTGTTCTGTCTGTACTGCTTTTGCAGTGATAGACGATCGGAATGTCCAGCATTTTGCAGACGAGGTCTCTATGCAGAACTTCTTCTTCTGGCTGCAGACAAGCAGATTGCATGTGACACTCTAAAAGAGAAAGAGAGGACTCTAAAATTTTTGTTTTTTCTGGGAATAGGTTGTTTTGTTTCCAGTGTTCGAGTCTTTGCATGCTTAAGCGTTTGAGTTGTGCAAACCCTTGGCGTGAGATCTCTCGAGCTCTAGATTCCCCTGTAAAAGAAGGTGGGAGAAATTGTTCTAAACGCAAAAAGACGTTTAAATCTCCGGAAAATAGCATAGGGCGGAATCTTACCGTATAGGTCTTTCCGCTAGAGGGGTCTTGGATTTCCATCCATCCTTTTTCTTGGAGCTGTTGTAGGGCTTGGAGTTCGTCTTCTGTATATTTCCTTTCTGGATAAGCGATGACTTTTGGAATTTTTTTACCAAACCACCAAGGTGTTGATAGCACAGAATCGACCACATAGTCCAATTCATATCGGACGCTTCCGTCTGGTTGTTTGACTTCTGTAATCCCTTTTCTTTTTGATCCCATTTCTTGAAAAAAGAGAAATTTTGCCTGTTCTTCTGCTTTTTCATGTGAATCTACACGTCCTGTATAGGCAATCGTTGTTCCTTGAGGATTGAAGATACGGCGCATGTTGCCGACGGTTGGACTTTTGCGGTCGCTGCTGCTGGTAATTGCGCAATCGAGCACAACGGTCTTTCCTTCGTCATCTTGGAAACTCAGACCATTTAAAGAGCTGTTTTTAGCAAAAAGATGCGTTGTTTTTAGCGTGTCATCAGAAGAGATTTGCAATTTTTTGCGTAAGTCCGGATTGAGGACTTGAGGTTGGCAAATGAGATCTTCTCGGTTACAAGCGCTAAAAGCCACTTGTCTTTTATATTTTTTGAGTTCATAGGCTGTCGGCGTTTTTCCTTGCAGTCTTCTTCGGACTTCAAATTCGCACAGAGCATCGAAACTTGGAAAGGTCTTCTTTTCGCAGTGATGCTTCCATCCTTCGAGAGTTTTGCGAAAAACAGGATTGCTTAGCTCTTTACGAAATAGAATGTCAACCTTCCATTGACCAGGGTCTACATAGCGAGCTGTAGCATCTTCGGGGGTCGGATGTAGGTTGTCTTTAAGAGGTCCTGAGATAGATGTCATAATAGCACCTTATTAATTAATATTAAATTATATCAAATTAACGATTATATTGTTATATTATTTAGTGTTTTAATTCGCTGGTTTAAATTTATTATTTAACAAATTGTTGTTCAATAAATCGTAAGAGAGATAAAGTAAATAATAGAAAACAGGATAGGGGCAAGAGGTATGAAAAGAGTTGCGGTGACCGGGGGAGCAGGACAAATTGCATATAGTATTTTATTTCGGATTGCAAGCGGGGAGCTCTTTGGAAAGAATGAGCCTCTAGCTTTGCATATATTAGAAGTGGAAGAGGCTTTGCCTTCTCTTCAAGGGGTAGTTATGGAGCTTAATGACTGCGCTTTTCCTCTTTTAAAGGAGATTCGAATTGGATCGAACCCTTATGAAGTTTTTGAAGGCATTGAATATGCATTTTTAATTGGGGCCAAGCCAAGAGGTCCCGGCATGGAGAGAAAAGACCTGCTTTTAGATAATGCTAAAATATTTATTGAGCAAGGAAAGGCTTTGGAGGGAGTTGCAGATCCAAATGCGACAATATTAGTGGTTGGCAATCCTTGCAATACCAATTGTTTGATCGCTCGGAGCTTTGCTAAGAGAGTAGATCCAAATCGATATTTTGCCATGACTCGGCTCGATCAAAATCGAGCGCACACGTTTCTAGCGCAAAAAGCGCACGTATCTGTAGAGCAGGTGAAAAGAGTCAGTATCTGGGGGAATCACTCTGCAACGCAAGTTCCAGATTTTCTCCACGCATCGATTTTAGGTAAGCCGGCAGTAGAAGTTTTGCAAGATCACCGAGATTGGTTAGAAAAGGAATTTATCGCTCTTGTACAAAAAAGAGGTGCTGAGGTGATTGCAGCTCGAGGAAAGTCTTCTGCAGCTTCTGCTGCCAATGCAGCTTTGGATGCGATGAAGTCTTTGCTTTTTCCAACAGCTGCAGGTGATTGGTTTTCTATGGCTCTTTGCTCGGATAAGAACCCTTATGGAGTAGCGCCGGGGCTTATCTTTTCTTTTCCCTGTATCCATAAAAATGGAGGGATTGAAATTGTACCTGATTTGCTGCTCGATCCTTTTTTACAAGAGAAAATCAAGATCTCGGAAAGAGAGCTACTAGAAGAAAAGCAGATGATAGAACAATGGCTAAAGAGGTAAGGTATGTCTGAGGTTTTATTTCAGATCACTGCAGAGCAGTTAGAGACGGGATTAAGGGGATATCCTTGCGGATATTGCACAACTTCCTATGTAGATCCTCAGAAGGGGTTGTTCTATGTGGGAAAGCCTCTTTCTGAACTCTGTAGAAAAGAGCCGGAAGAGGTGCTTTATCTCTTATATTATGGGAAAGAAGGAACGGCTGAAGAGGTCAAAGGGTTTTACCAAGAACTTGCAAAAAGAGCGACGCTATCCTCGAAAGTGCTGCAGGCCATTGAAAATCTGCCGCGAGAAGGACATCCGATGAAACTGCTAGGCATGGGACTTTTGTTATTGGGGTCTTTAGAGGGATCGCAGAATTATCGAGAAGACTGCCTGAATGTAATAGCGAAAATGCCCCAATTATGTGCTGCTATTATCAACCATCATGCAGGGTGGGGGAAAACAGGTTCTTTTCGTAAGGATCTTGGTTATGTGGAAAACTTTGGAGAGCTTTTACGGGTACCTCATGCCAATAAAGAAGAACTAATCCGTGTATTTAAACTGTTTAATATTCTTCATTACGACCATGGAGGAGGCAACCTGTCGGCTTTTGTCGGCAAGGCTGTTGCTTCCGGATTAGAAGATATGTATGGATCTCTTTGCGCTGCGATGTGCGCTCTTGCAGGACCTAGGCATGGTAGGGCAAATCAAGAAGGATTGCTTTTTGTGCAGCAGATTCTTCAAGAGCTTGGAGAGAATGCAACAGAGGTTCAGATGGAGCAGTTTCTGCGAAAAAAGCTGGCAGACAATCAGATGGTGATAGGATTTGGCCATGCTGTTTTACGTGTCGAAGACCCTAGAGCCACGGTGCAATATGCCTATGCGGAAAAACACTACCCCAACCATCCGCTTGTAAAAACAGCTTCTTTGCTGCGTAAAGTAGGGACTAAGGTTTTATCGGAAAATCCAAAGATCTCTGATCCTCATCCTAATGTGGATGCGGTCTCCGGGACTTTGCTCTCTGCTGCGGGATTCGGATTCCCTGAATATTTTACTGTTTTATTCGGGATGTCTCGCTGTGTGGGTATTGCCCGGCAGATTGTCTATGAACGGTTGGAGGCAAGAGGAGGAAAAGGGACTCCAATTGTTAGACCGAAGTATTTGTATAAGAGTTTGTAATCTGCATTAATTTATATTGTTTTTTTATTTGACTAAATAATTTATTGATATTAAATTAAAGATAAGGTCGGTCAAATAAAAAGGTGATTATGTTTCATAATCTCAAGGTTTTTTCTTCGGTTTGCGCGAGTGCTTTGGCTATCGGTTCTGTTTTTGGGGAAGAACCTTCTTCTGAAGTGGAGTCAGAGCAAGGACAGGAGGGCTCTTTAGAAGACATCCCTCCCTATCGCATGTTTACTAGTTCGCAGCTCAAAGATACAAAAAGGCTTTTCGTAACAGGGGAAGTGTTGTTTTGGAAGGCAAGCGAAGATCAGCTAGGATATGCGACAAGCAGCCAAGAGACGACAACGCTTCGGCATGGGCACGTACAAAATCCTGACTTTACATGGGATTGGGGATTTCGAGTAGGCTTTGGCTACCATATCCCGCATGATCATTGGGATGTTTCTGCGATCTATACCCATTTTCATAGCCAAGCTCATGGAAGCGCCTCGACAACAAACGGTGCTATTTTTCCCACATGGCAAGCTCCTTTTGGATCGAGTGCTGGAGGGTATGCGACGCATGCGAGCAGCCAATGGAGACTGCATTTAGACTTAGCGGATCTGGAAATCGGTAAAGATTTTCTAGTTGGAAAATGGTTAAGTTTAAGACCTTCTATTGGAGTAAGGGGAGCTTGGATTTACCAAAAATATGATATCGATTACTCGGGAGGAACAGCGGTTCCTGGAGGAGACACCGATCTTATCAACATGACAAATAATTGCTGGGGCATTGGAGCGAGAGTTGGATTAGATACCTTGTGGGGGCTCGGGAAAGGGTTTAGCATCTTCGGAGACGGGGCCTATAGTCTTCTTTCTGGGTATTTCAATATTCATCAAAAAGAGCAGTTAGAAATTGCTCGAACCAAGATTGTCGATATCAGTAGCCATCCTAGCAATGGGATCGGGATTGGGGAGCTTTCTTTAGGTCTCCAGTACGATCGTCTTTTTAAAAAAAATCGATATCATTTAGGGATCAAGCTCGGGTATGAGTTTAACTATTTTTTTGATCAGAACCAATGGATCCGTTTTCTCAATAGCGATAATCCTGGAGTCACGGCTACAAGCAATGGGAATCTCTCATTACATGGGCTAACCATGGGTTTTCGATTTGACTTCTAACCCTATCTATTTGGTATCATGGATCCCTTTTTAATAGGGGTGGTATGAAAGTAGCGGTTGTGGGTGCTGGATTTTCCGGTCTTGCTATTTCCTGGCATTTACTCCAAAAAGGTGCTGTCGTTACACTATTTGACCGTAAGGGAATAGGAGCAGGTGCTTCAGGGACAGCTTCGGGGCTTTTGCATCCCTATCCGGGAGAACAGATCCGTAGAAGTTGGCAGGCTACAGAGGCTCTACAAGCTACAAAAGATCTATTGCAAGAGGCTCAAAAAAAAAGCTCTTTTCCAGTAGCTGAGTATTCTGGATTGATCCGCCTTGCACAAACTTGTCAGCAACAGCAAATCCTCTGTTCTCATCAAGAGCAATATGGGGATATACAAAGACTAGATGAGTCTCGATTCCTGATCACTTCAGGGATTACAGTTTACTCAGATCTCTACTTGAAAGGGCTGCATGCAGCATGCTTAGAGCAGGGGCTTAGATGGGAAATCTGCCATGTAGATGATGCAAGCTCTCTTATGGCATATGATGCGGTGGTCTGGGCCATTGGGGTTGGGAGTTTGCAAGACCCTCGTCTGCCACCTTGCAGCGCGATCAAAGGGCAAGTGTTATTATGCCGAGGAGAAACGGGATTGCGGCAGAGCCTTCTTGGCAAGGGGCATATCATCCCATTGGGACCTGGGCGTTTTCATCTTGGGGCTACCTATGAAAGAGGCAAAATAGATGATGTACCGGATATCCAAGCCGCCTTTTTAGATCTTGCGGAAAAAGCCAGGGGATTACAGCCTGACCTTGTCGATTTTTCAGTCGAAGATTGCAAGGCAGGTGTAAGGGTGATGCGCAAAGGGCACTATCTTCCTCTTGTAGGGAGATTAGATGAGAAGGAATGGGTGTGTACAGCTATGGGATCGCGAGGGTTACTGTACCACGCTCACTGCGCAAAAATCCTTGCAGAGGCGGTCTTTCAGCAAGATGATTCTCTCATTCCTTTATGCTTCGCTCCCAAACTCTTGTAGAAAAAAATGAAATAAATCTGTGTGTGCAGGGGAGAGTGTTTGCATAAAGCTACTTAAATTGGCGTTGCTATTAGAAAAAAAACGATTATATATGTTCATTCTCAGTGAGGCTATATCCATGTCTCCTGACTCTAAGATCTCATTGAGGAAACGCTGAGCCAAGTCATTATATTCTGGTTGTTCAATCAACGACTTCTGCATGGCTGTATTGAATCGATCAAATAGACCTGTAGCATGGCAAGAGAGCACAGCTCTCACAGCATCATCTAAAACAATGGTCTTTAAGCTTCTGTGGGAAGGAGCTGGTGAGCTCGTTTCTGCCGTCGGATGGCTGAGAGTTGTTGGATCTACAGCTCCAGACGCGGCGCCTTGTGCAGAGGCTTCTGCTGCGGCAGCAACTGTACCATCTTTTCGATCCGTGCAAGGTTCACTTGGAGGTGCTGCAGCGGCAATGTCGGACTCTGCTCTTGCTTTTTCTTCTCCTTCTAGAAGACTTCTTAAACGCGTTACTACTTTTTCTTCTATACTTAGAGCGGAGGCCTCATAGCAAGAGACCGGTGTATCTGTAGAAGAGACGATCCCCCAATGGGAGTCAGCGCGTAGATTTTGTTTGTTATTTACATATACTGTCCAGGTATGGCCGTTTCGTGCTGCGTCAGTTAGCGCTCTTACGTGAGCGACCTTTCCCATTAGTTTGCCTTCTGTGATCAGTCTATGTAAAAAATAGGCGGACGTAAGGGCATGATGCCGGCTTGCGCCTACTTGGTTTTCAATAAAAGCATCTAGGTGGATGCAGCTATATTGTCTCTTTTGCAACATTAACTGAGGACAACCGGGTGATTGAGCCTGGTTGCGGATAACAGCAGTCAAAGGCTCTCCTTCTCCTTTAGAAAAGATATTATCTCGAATGAACATAATCATCTTTAGAATCACATCTTCCTCTTTAAGAGACGTCATGGATAGTAGATCGCGGTTGCTTTCTACAAACTCTTGATATTTTTTTTGGAGAAAAGGACTGTCATTTGGATTGAGAAGAATAATTTCCCTATTAATCCCTAAAGAGGCAATAGGTTGAGTGGAAAAGTCGGTCATTTCGCTGGTTACTTCCGAATAAGAAACGCCATTGAGTTTTAATTTTTCATTGGACATCTCTTGAGAAGGTGTGAAATGCTGCCTAACGAGCATGGTTCTATTTCCAATGCAAGCCATGGATTTCCTATTTTATTGTATAATAATATCGTTAATTGTACTAAAAATTACTGTTTTAATACAATATTTAGTTTTTTTGATTGTTGTCGCTAAATTAAAATCCCCGGTTTCTGGCATGTGAAAATGAGTTCATTATTTAGTTGAGGAGGTTTTTTAATGAAAGGAGTTATCACTATGACAACAAAAAAAAGCTCACTCAAGTCGAAGCAGAAAAGCGGCTTCGATTGACGGATGGTGCTTTTTAGACTGCAACTAGAGCTTTTTTGTGAGCCTCGAAAATTTTATCCCAAAGTTCATTGGTAGCAATCGGAATAACAATGGAGATACGATCTGCAGGTGTATGGCTGGGATCATAAAAGAAGCTTATGAAGATGCCGGATTCTCCTGAAAATAAATATCTTTGGGCAGTTTCGCGAAAAATATTGCTTACAGTTGAGATGACATAGCTTTTCTCTGAGTGAGTGAGGTCTGTAGCAGTTACAATCGTTCCTGTGCCAATGGGCCTCCAGGGAGCTTCTTCGAAGGTCTCATCAAAATAGTAGATGTGGCCTATGACGTTTGGATCGAGAGAGAAGACAGATGAATATCCAGGTATACAAAAACTCATAAATTAATTCCTTTTTATATTGAATGCATTTAATTATACGTTATAAGCGTTTTTTTGTCGTATTGTTTTTCGTGAGCTAGCCAAGAACAAGACAATATTTTATGCTTTTGAAAATAGAGGGAAATATATGCAGGGTCGTATTTTATTTTTGGGTACGGGAGGATCTCTTGGGGTTCCTGTAATTGGGTGTTCTTGCCTGGTTTGCAGCTCTGCGGATCCTAAAAATCGGAGGATGCGTTCTTCTGCTGTTTTACAGATAGGAGAGAAAGTTTTTCTGATCGATGCAGGGCCCGACTTCCGCAGTCAAGCGCTTAAATATCAGATCAATCGGTTAGATGGGTTCTTACTCACCCATGCACATTATGATCATCTCGGCGGTCTTGATGATATGAAAGTGTATCAGCATATTCAGCAAAGAAAGCTTCCTTGTCTTATGTCTAAAGAGACTTTTGCTGAAGTGAAAGTCAGGTACCATTATTTTATCAGAGAAGAAGAGGGAGTCTATGATAGTCCTTTCTTTTCTTGGCATCTATTAGAGAAAGGGCAAGGAGATGTGCTGTTCGAAGGAGTCCATTTTACATCCGTTAGCTATTACCAGATGGGAATGAAAGTCAGCGGCTTTAGGGTGGGAAATCTCGCTTACATATCGGACATCAAAATCTATGAAGAGGAGATTCTGCAAAGGATCCAAGATGTCGATATCTTAGTTGTGAGTGCTTTAAGGCACACCTCATCTCCTATGCATTTTTCTGTAGAGGAGGCGGTGGCTTTTGCAAGAAAGGTCAATGCAAAGCGGACCTTTTTTACCCATGTCTCCCATGAACTTGACCATGCAACTACAAATGCCTCCTTGCCTAAAGGGTTTGAAATGGCCTATGATGGGATGGAAGTTTTATTTTCTGTATAATTTAAAGGTGAGAAGAGATGGATCCAAAGCCGCCTGCATACCAAGAAATGTCATTGAAATCACTGCGCACTGCATGCCTTGTAGGGGCCTATTTGTCCGGTGGCAATAAAGACCTTTGTGATGAGTACTTGGAAGAGCTGCGAAGACTATGCGATACCTTTGGATTGGAAGTTGTAGGCTCTTTTGCCTGTCCTATTAAGAAGCTGGAGGCCGGCACTTACCTTGGTAAAGGCAAGCTCGAAGAACTTCAAAAAACAGTTTCAGATCTCAAGGCGGACGTAGTGATTTTTGATGATGAAATCTCTCCGCATCAGCAAAAAAATCTCGAGGCTATATTTCAAAGGCCGGTTATCGATCGTACAGAGCTTATTATCGAGGTCTTTGCTCAAAGAGCACAAACAAAAGAAGCCCGTCTTCAGATAGAGCTTGCGAAGGTGCGTTATCAATTCCCTCGGTTAAAAAGGCTGTGGACCCATCTTTCTAGACAGGTGGCCGGAGGTGGAGGGTATTTAAAAGGGGAAGGGGAAAAACAAATTGAAATCGACCGCCGTCTTTTGCGAAAGAGGATCGAGCAGCTGAAAAAAGAGATCGAAGAGGTTGTGGCTCAGAGAAAGACGCAGAGAGTGGCAAGGCAGCGTTCGGGTATTCCAACCTTTGCCATTGTAGGGTATACAAATGCGGGAAAGTCGACATTGCTCAATACTCTTACACAAGCCGGTGTCCTTGTAGAGGATAAGCTCTTTGCGACATTGGATACCACGACGCGGAAATTTATTCTGCCCAACCGCCAAGAGGTCCTGTTAGTCGATACAGTGGGTTTTATCCGCAAAATCCCCCATACCCTTGTGGCCGCTTTTAAGAGCACCCTGGAAGAAGCGATCCATACAGACATCCTTTTGCATCTTGTCGATGTCAGCCATCCTTTGGCAGAAGAACACGCTTCTGCGACCTGCGAGGTTCTTAAGGAGTTGAAAGCAGACTCTCATCCTATGATCACCGTGTTGAATAAAGTAGATGCCTGCAGCAATTCCGCTATTTTATCTAAATTTCGGGTGAAATATCCGAAGACAGTCGCTATTTCCGCTTTGCATAAGACAGGATTTGATGCTCTTTTAGAGATGATGATGGAAGCGGTAGCGCAGATGAGAAAGAAAGTCAAGCTGCGTATCCCTCAGAGCCACTATGTACTTGTAAGTGAGTTGATGAGAGAGGGGAAGGTTCTTTCTTCTGCATATGAAGAAAACGATGTTCTACTGGAAGTAGAGATTCCGGCAAAGATGGAACATCGGGTTTTGCCTTTTATCTGGGAAGGCAATATTTAAAGCGCAAAAAATAGATCGAGAGCGTAGTACAAACGCTCCGGATTGTCTAAAAGATGATGCTCTCCCCAGTGAGAGTCTTCCGTTTCTGGTTTGCCACGAAGCTGGCATTCTGCTTCCCAAACGGCTCCATAGAGAGAGTCTCGGGAGCTTTCAGGAACAGAGAGCTGGATATATTCTTCCGTGGCACTTTTAAGGGCCTCTAACAAAAGATGTTTATCAGTGCATGCGTGGCGCTCTCCCCAGCGGATCTTCTCTTCTAGAGAGTCCGGTTCAGGGGAATCCATCAAAACATGCCAGCGTTTGCAGACATGTTTATAGAGAAGGTCTCGGAGTTGGCAGTTGTTGATGTGTGGTTTTTCTTCGGATGAAGAGGGTAGCGCTAAGATCTCTCCATAGAGTGCTGCAAAAGAAAA
Organism: uncultured Chlamydiae bacterium; assembly: GCA_945952445.1. GTDB lineage: Bacteria > Chlamydiota > Chlamydiia > Chlamydiales > Rhabdochlamydiaceae > CAMFIG01. Next base: position 75,250 of record CAMFIG010000002.1, on the reverse strand, counting down.
AGAAGGCGGTTCTGCTGCTTTGCAGCGGGAGGCGTAAGTTAAAATAGCTTGAGCTTTTTCTTGTCCCAATCCGCTTAAGAAACGTTCCTTGCCAAAATTAGGTCCTTTATCTAAAGGGCATCCGTGCATTTCCCACATGGCCTTATAAACTTGGTTTTTTTGGTTTTCTTCCAAAGCATCGAAGAGTTTCATTCCAGCTTCGATCTCGTCATTTTGGTATGCGATCGCTATTTTCATGAGAGATTCTATGAGCGGTCCTTTTTGCAAGCCGGTTTGGAATAGTGTTTGTTGAGAGCCTATGAGGAGTTCTTTCAAGGACGAGGCAAAGTTTCGAATCGCTTGCGCTCTTTCTTCAGGAGAGCAGAAGTGTCTAGGATCTATATTTTCTCCAAAAAAGGCCTCTTTGCCAAAGTGGGCGCTGATTCCCATAGGAGAGCCTTTTTGCTTCCACACTTCTCCATAGACTCTATTTTGGATCCAAGGTTCTAAATTTAGTAGAGCCTTAGGGTCTGCTGCAGCAAGGTCTGCGATAGGAAGGATTTCCCTCTCCAGATAAGCTTCTACGTTTGATCTTAGCTTATCCATGTGTTTCGCAAGTGATGTGCAGTTTTTGGTCGATTCCAAAAGAGCTGCTCCTAAAGGATGTCTCGGATTGGTGATCCCTATGGTTTTGTTAAGGCAAGCGCGGCCATCGGTTTGCGCCGTAATCCAGCAAGCGAAAAAAGGCATATCTGTGGAGATGCGGAAATGGGCATTGTCAGGAGAGTATAGCATGAGATTGCCATGGTCATTCTTATGCACGTGGACGCGTAAAGGGGTAAGAGATCCAAAAGAGATGCGGGCATCGTCTTGCGCTCGTTGGACGCCGATGAGAGGAAACATCCCCATCAATACGTCTTTTTTTAGGTCGGCGCCGAAGGGAAGATGAGGGTAAGCCCATCGATGGAAGCATACATTGCCAAGCCCTTCTCTTTCTGTGGCTATCGGCTTAGCGTGGACAATAGAAAAGAATAGATCGGTATTTTCCGGAGGGGAAGTTCCAAGTGTATGTTGGATTTCTGGGGGGATCAGATCCCAAGCACAGGCAGGGTCGATCCGAACTGCAGAGAGGACGTTACAAATGGTGTGATAGGTGGAAAAAGTAGGGATTTGAGCGGCTTTATAAGCCGGGCATTCCAAAAAAGGGGGGATTGGTTCAATGAGGTTCGTGAAAAAATAGTAGGCAGGGTTTTTTGCCGAGTTAAGACAAACCAAAGAACGCACTTCTGAGAGCTTTTCTAAAGACGCTTTTTTATTGGGATCGGAAGAGTGCAAGATCCTTGTTGCAATTTGGCTAATTTGCAGATGAATGTGGGGTAAATGGGGATAGGTGCGTAAGTCAAGACGCCGTACGGCATTATCTAGACTTGTTACGGAGTCAGCCGTAGAAGAAGGAATGAGAGCTGCCATATTAAAAAATAAATGTTAATTAATTTATAACTTAATTATACGATTATTAGCTTAATTGAAAAGATGATTTAATTAATGAAATGCAAGATGAAGAAATCATTTGCACTGCCAATAAACAGATAAGCATACCTCCGAGTCTTTGGAGGGCATTTAAGCCTTTGGTTCCTAGTAGGTTCTTTAGATAAGAGGCAGACAAAAGGATCAAAAGAGAGGGGATCCAAGCCATCGCAATGCTTGCTGTCACTAATAATTGGTTGCTTACTTGGTCGGAATAGACCATGACGGTTGTTAAAGCGCCAGGGCCTGCCACAAGAGGCATAGCAAGGGGAACAATGAGAGGCTCTTCTCTTTGAAATTCTTCTAAATTTGCCTGTTTTGGAAAAATCATCCCGATGCTGATAAAAAATAAAACGATCCCTCCTCCCATGCCAATGACAGGAGTGGAGATGCCAAGAGAGTAGAGCAGCTCCTTGCCAAAAAAGGTAAATAAGACCAAAAATCCAAGGGCGATCAGCATTTCTCGGAAGATGATGGCTCTCTGTTTCTTGCCTCGGAATTTGCTGAGCACAGACACAAAGATGGGGATGTTGCCGATCGAATTCATGATGAAGAAAAGAGAAAATGCCAAGGTAAATACAGTCATGATATTTCCTTAAAAATATGATCTTAATTTCATGTTATTATAGAAAATAGTTTTTTTTCTATATTTGGTTTTTAGATGTTTTTTGGACGAATCGCTTCTAAAAATAGAGTTCTTGCACCCTTAAGAACCTTCATGGCATACTTTTTCCTCGAATGGATCGCAAGGTTTTTATAGTGAATAAGAAAAAATTTAAGGTTGTTACATTAGGTTGCCGTACCAATCAGTATGAGTCTCAGGCTTATACAGACCAGCTCGTATCTCAAGGGTATGAGCCAGCAAGAGAGGAGGATGAGGTTGATCTTTGTATTGTCAATACGTGCACAGTCACTGAATCGGCAGACAGCTCCAGCCGCCACGCAATTCGTCAACTCATTCGACAAAACCCCCAAGCGAGGATCCTTGTAACGGGGTGTCTTGCAGAGCGCGACCCCTCAGGGTTGGTTCAGTTAGGAGAGGGGATTGAAGTAATTTCTAATCGAGATAAGGAATCCTTGCTTCCCATTGCATTTCCTGAACAGTCATGGCCTGAATTTGCCATCCGAAATTTTGAAGCCCATACAAGAGCTTTTGTCAAAGTGCAAGATGGGTGTAATTCATTTTGCACGTATTGCATTATTCCTTATGTGCGAGGTAGATCCCGATCTCGCCGTATGGAAGACATCGTAGCTGAAGTGCGCGATCTTGTAGCAAATGGGTATCGAGAAGTTGTTCTGACAGGAATCAACATAGGGGATTTTGATGGGGCTCCTAAGGATGGAGAAAAACCGTGGAGACTTTCTGATCTTGTACGTGCTGTGGATCAAATAGAGGGAGTTGATCGATTGAGAATCTCTTCAATCGATCCTGATGAAGTCGATGATGATCTTCTGGATGCCGTCTTGCATGGTAGATCGACATGTCCGAGTTTTCACATTGTCTTGCAGTCGGGCTCTAATGTCATTCTTAAGAGGATGAACCGCAAATATACAGCACAGATTTTTTTGGATACGGTTGAGCGCTTGCGCAAGGCGAGCCTAGACTTTACCTTTACAACGGATATCATAGTTGGATTCCCCGGAGAGTCCGATCTCGATTTTCAAGATACCTTAGAAATGATGAAACAGGTGCGTTTTGCCAAAGTGCATATGTTTCCTTATAGTGATCGGGAGAGAACAAGGGCCAATTTGTATCCCAATAAAGTTCCTAAAGAGAAGATCCAAGAAAGAAAACAACAAGTGTTGCAGCTGGCTGAGGAGATGGCTTTTGCTCTTCGTGATTCGTATGTAGGAAGGACGATGGATGTTTTATTGGAAAGCCCTCAGGAGGATGGCAGTTTTATGGGGCACACAAAGAACTTTTTACCTGTTATCATAAAAGGGGAAGGGCTGCATTCTAACCAAATCATCTCCGTTTTAATGCAAGAAAATACTCCTGAAGGGTTAAAAGGAAAAATATGAATATCTGCGCACCAGAGAGATTTCGTCCCTTTTCTCATGCACTGGGAAGTTCTTTTTTTATTCCCAATACGGAGTGGAAAGTAAAGGTTTTTCCCTGCCTTTTAGAGTTTTATCCTCTTGCTTCTTCTATGCAAAAGCAGGTGCATCTTTTTTTGTCAGGTCCTATCGAGCCATTTACCGTAGAACAAGACCTAGAGAGAGTATGCTTACGGATTTTCGGACAAAGCCAAAAGGGATATTTTCGATTCTGTATTGAAAGGAAAGGATCGATTTGCTCTCTGCTTTTTGAAAAGACCCCAAGCGAAGGGATTCTTGTAGGTATTGATGGCGAGCCTCCATCAAGGTTTTATGCGGGAATGGAGATTGCAATAGGTAGTTGCCAGCTTCCGGCACAGCTTCGTGTGCAAGAAAGACTCTTTCTTGGAATGACAAAGCAGCAAGACTTAGAGCTTATCCGTCGGAGACAAGATCTTCGGGAGATCCTTCCTTTATGGTATCAAGTGGGTCTTTTAACTCCTTCCAGTGCTTTTAGAGAGAGTGATGCCCCCGTTATAAAGCTCATCCAAGAGGGAACAGAACTTGTAATTCGGAAAGAGAAGCTTTTGATATATCCTCTGTTAAAAAACCTATTTTTTACCGGATTTTCCGGAGGATTTGTTCCTCGGTTGGAAGATGAAGATCATCAGGGGATTTTGGCTTCGCAAGAGTCTTGCAAAGCGAATCCTCTTTCTGTTTTGCTCCAAAGTGCTTCTTTGATCCGTTCTTTATTTTTCCAAGAAAATGGATATCAGATCCTCCCTTGTCTGCCTCCGCAATTTGCTTGTGGCAGAATGACAGGGATTCTTTCTGGTTGTGGGGACGTCATTGATATGGAGTGGTCAAAAAAAGAACTCAAAAAGCTCGCCATCCGGATAGATCGGGGACGAGATTTTCACATAGAGTGGCCGTCTTACGTAAAAACCTACCGGCTGCGGCGGGGATATCGAGATCGAGGTGAGATCTTTACAAGAGAAGATTTAATATCTGCAGCTTCGGGGCAAGATCTTTGGTTTGACCGTTTTCAGAAATAACAGGCTTAAAAAAACGCCAACTAGACCTGTTTTATTGGGTAGTTGGCGACTAAATAGGCGGTAAGATGTTGATTCCCAAACAGATCAAAAAGATGAAAGCCTTTGTGGGGCGTCAGGCTGAAAGGAAGCGGCTTGCTGCCTTAGGAGAAAGTAAAGAATCTTCTATATTGATTGTCTATGGTCGTAGAAGGATTGGAAAAACAGAGCTTTTAGAGCAGGTATATGCAGATCGCAATATCTTGAAGTTTGAAGGGATACAAGGAAGATCTCAAAAAGCACAGAGAGATTACGTATTATGGCAGCTATCGGAATATGTCCAAAATTCTCTTATCGCAAAAATCAAGGTAGTTTCTTGGCTTGAGGTTTTTAAGTTGATTTATGACAATTTGCCAGAGGGAGATCGCTGGACTCTTTATTTTGAAGAATTCCAGTGGTTGGCTGATTACAAAGATGACTTTATTTCAGAACTCAAATTTGCTTGGGATAATTATTTTCGTTATCGAGAACGTTGCTTGATTGTACTATGCGGCTCTTCCCCCTCTTTTATAGTAAATCAGGAGATACTTTCAAAGTCTCTCTACAACCGTTCTCAACATGAATTGCATTTAAGAGAATTTAGTTTAGCTGAAACTCAGCAATTTTTATCTTCCAAATCTTGTCGAGAGGTCATGGATGCATATTTAACAGTCGGAGGGATTCCTGAATATCTGAAATGGTGCAAAACTTCTTCTTCCGTTTTTTCCAGTATCTGTCACAACTCTTTTTCTCCGGATAGTTTTTTTTCTATGGAATTTGAACGGATTTTTGTCAGCTCCCTTTCTGAAAACAAGCATTATAAAAAAATTATCGAGTTTTTAGGGAATGTGCGCTTTGCTTCCAGGGAAGATATTCTTCGGCATTTAAAACTGACATCAAGCGGTTATATAACGGAGGTTTTGACTGACATTGAACTCTGCGGATTTATTGAGAAGTACACTCCATATCACTTAAGTCAGGAAAGTGTTTTGTCTCGGTATTGTATTTCAGATAGTTATCTGCAGTTTTATTATAAATTTATTAAGCCGGAAATGGTTGAAATTAGACAGGGGGCGTATCGAGAAACTCCTACCTTAGCTATAAAAATGGATTCTTATCAAAAATGGCTTGGGTATGCATTTGAACGCTTTTGCAGACGACGTCACCAACTGATTGCAAAGATTTTAGGTTTTCATGGGATTCATTATAGGGCAGGTGCTTTTTTTAATAAAAATACGCAAAAAAAAGACCCTGGATTTCAATGGGATCTAGTATTTGACCGCGATGACCAAGTCTTGACTCTTTGCGAAATGAAATATTCACAAAGCAAAATAGGGATCGGTATCATCGAAGAATTTGAAAGAAAATTAGAATTGTCTTCCTTCCAGAAGAGAAAAACAATCCAAAAGGTACTTGTGACAACAGAAGGAGCTAATGACGCGCTGTTAGCACGCCATTATTTCGACCGAGTGATCACTTTAGAAGAGCTTTTTGCAGTAGATGCTTAATGCAATAGATCTTTTCCTTCTCTTATTTTTCTAAAAAACCTTATATAAATAAGGGGACGAGGAGAGAAAATGGAGCAGGTAGACTTTGATCGGGATATATGGGAAGCCAATCGGCATGATCCCCATATTGTGTTAGGACTTCATGATGTTGATGAAAAGACAAAGAGTATTCGTCTTTGGCGGCCGGGTGCTTTTGAGATCTTTTTGGAAGTGCGCGGAGAAAAAGTCCAAGCGGAAAAAGTTCATCCTGCGGGACTTTTTGCCTATCAGGTGCCTAAGGAGACTTCTCCATTTGAGTACCGAGTCTATCACCAAAATGGGATGTTAGCACATGACCCTTATAGCTTCGCTCCGACGTTTGGAGAGATCGATGGCTATTTGTTTTCTCGAGGAGTGCATTACCAGCTCTACCAGGTTTTAGGGGCGAGAGTCTGTCTCCATGAAGGTGTTGCAGGGGTGAAATTCGCGGTATGGGCGCCTTCAGCAGCTAGCGTATCTCTTGTGGGGGATTTCAACGGCTGGGATGGTAGGGTAAACCCCATGCGTAGCATGGGCTCTTGTGGGGTATGGGAACTCTTTGTGCCTGGTTTGAGCAGTGGAGAGCGTTATAAGTTCGAGATCCGTACGCAAAGCGATACGATCCGGATGAAAGCAGATCCTTTTGCCTATGCGAGCGAGTTACGCCCTGCGAATGCTTCCGTGGTTTTTGATGTGGATCAATATGCATGGCAAGACAGCGGTTGGATGCAGAAGAGAAGGGAAGGTGATAGCAACCAGCCGATGATTATCTATGAAGTCCACCTGGGATCTTGGAAGACAGAAGGGGGAGGATTTCTCAATTACCGCGAAATCGCCTCCAAGCTTGCTGAGTATTGTAAGCAGATGGGATTTACACATGTAGAGCTTCTTCCGATTGCTGAGCATCCTCTAGATGAATCTTGGGGATATCAGGTTTCTGGATATTATTCTGTCACAAGCCGCCATGGAACTCCTGCAGACTTTCAATATCTAGTTGATCTTTTACACCGAGAAGGGATTGGTGTCATCCTGGACTGGGTAGGGGCTCATTTCCCAACCGATGATTTTTCCTTGGCTCAGTTCGATGGGACTTATCTATTCGAGCATGAAGACCCTCGCAAGGGGTATCATCCCCATTGGAATACCTACATTTTTAATTACGGTCGTTTTGAAGTGTCGAATTTTCTGATTGCCAACGCATTGTTTTGGATGGATAAGATGCATGTGGATGGCCTTAGGGTCGATGCGGTAGCTTCTATGCTTTATTTGGATTATGGAAGAAAAGAAGGAGAATGGATTCCCAATTGTTATGGGGGCAAGGAGAACCTAGAGGCGATCGAGTTTTTAAAGCATCTCAACTCTGTCGTCCATGAGAAGTTCCCTAAAGTGCTTATGATTGCAGAGGAATCAACCTCTTTTTCCGGGGTTACCCATCCGTTGGAATGGGGAGGGCTTGGCTTTGATATGAAATGGAATATGGGGTGGATGAATGATACCCTCCATTATTTTCGGGTAGATCCTTTTTTTCGACATTATCACCATGAGCAGTTGACCTTTGGTCTTTTATATGCTTTTTCCGAGAAGTTCCTTCTCGTGCTCTCTCACGATGAAGTGGTCCATGGAAAGCGTAGCCTGCTCTCGAAGATGCCGGGGGATTCATGGCAGAAGTTTGCAAACTTAAGGTTGCTATATAGTTATATGATCTGCCAGCCGGGCAAAAAGCTTCTTTTCATGGGTGGGGAGTTTGGACAAGAGACGGAGTGGTATTGCAAAGAGCAAATTCATTGGGACCTGCTTTCTTTGCCTTTGCATCGGGGTGTGCAGAAAATGGTACAGGATCTAAACCAGTTTTATCAAACCCACCCGGCTTTATGGGAGTTTGATTTTGAAGAGAGGGGATTTTCTTGGGTTGACTTCTCAGATCGGCAAAACAGTGTGATCAGCTACTTAAGAAAAGGTTCTTCTTCTTGCTTGATGTGTTTGCACAACTTTACTCCGAACTATTTTTCAGATTATTTCATCCCTTTGCGTCATGTCTCAGAAATCCAAGAGGTGTTCTGTAGTGATAGAGAAGAATATGGGGGCTCTGGTAAACTATGCTGCCATCTGGAGGTTCGTAAAGACTCTGGAGTCTCACTGCAGATAGCCCCTTTGGCAACGATGATTTTTGAGGTGAAATTTGAAACCTAATCGTGAAGAATATTTAGCTTTGTTGGAACAGATTCGCCGTCATGATGAACTCTATTATGGACAAGCGCAGCCACAGATCTCAGATTATGAATATGACTTGCTCTTAAAGCAATTAGAGCAGATGGAAGATCTCCATCCCGATTGGATCGACCCTTCTTCTCCGACGCAAAGGGTTGGATCTGGGATTTCTAAAGGATTTGAGCAAGTAGAGCATACAGTCCCTATGCTCTCTTTAGCGAATACCTATTCGAAAGAGGAGCTGGAAGATTTTGCCGAGCGAGTAAAGAAATGGTTAGGGCATGCAGTCCATTTTTCTGCAGAACTGAAGATGGATGGCGTTGCCGTTTCTGCCTGCTATCGGCATGGAGTCTTTGTAAGAGGCGTCACGCGCGGTGATGGAAAAAAAGGCGATGAAATCACAGCGAATATGAAAACGATCCGCAACCTGCCTTTAAAACTTAGAGGAGAAGATATCCCAGGTCTTCTAGAACTTCGCGGAGAGGTTTTTATGCCTCGGAAGGTATTTGAAAAACTCAATGCCAAAAAAGCAGAGATGGAAGAAGAGCCATGGGCTAACCCTCGCAATGCAGCAGCGGGATCACTCAAGCTTCTCGACCCACGCCAGGTTCAGGACCGCCATCTGTCAGTTGTTTTCTACGCCATTGCCGATAGTACCCCGCTTAAACATAAGACCCAATCGGAGGCGTGTCTTTTGATGCGTAAATGGGGTCTTCCCGTCTTTTCTGAAGGGTTTATCGAACGTTGCAGCTCGGTAGAAGAAATCTTGGCTTTTGCAGATCGGATCCAGAAAAAGAGGCATTCTTTGGCGTATGATATCGACGGAATTGTCGTAAAAGTAGATGAGATTCGATTCCAAGAAGAGCTGGGATCCACAGGAAAGTCTCCTCGCTGGGCTGTTGCTTATAAGTTTGCTCCGGAGCAGGCAGTCACGCAAATTGAAGAGATCACAGTGCAAGTGGGTCGGACGGGAGTCTTGACGCCTGTAGCGGAGCTCAAAGCAGTGCCATTAGCCGGTAGCACAATTTCTCGGGCAACTCTCCACAACCAAGAAGAGGTGGCAAGGAAAGACATCCGCATAGGAGATTGGGTTGTCATTGAAAAAGGTGGAGATGTGATCCCTAAAGTAGTAGGGGTGGATCTTACCAAAAGAGATCCGCATCTAAAACCCTGGAAGATGCCGAGTCATTGCCCCAGCTGTCATACAAAACTTGTGCATGCAGTAGAAGAGGTAGCAGTCCGCTGCCCTAATCCCCATTGTCCCGAGCAGGTTCTTCGAAGGATTATCTTCTTTGCGAGCAAGCCTGCTATGGACATTGGCCATATGGGAGAAAAGGTGGTTCAACAGCTTGTCGAAAAAGGCTTTGTACGGCGCGTTTCCGACATCTACACCCTTACGGAAAAAGAGCTTTCCCACCTAGAGGGATTTCAAGAAAAATCAATCCACAATCTCTTAAAAAGCATAGAAACTTCTCGTCATTGTACCTTAGCTCGATTGATCTTAGCTCTAGGGATAAAGTATGTAGGAGAAGGGACTGCAGAAGTTCTAGCCGGCAAGGTAGATGATATACTTTTCTTATCAAAAATGAGCAAAGAAGCCTTGATGGAGTACGAGGGGATCGGAGAAAAAAGTGCTCAGGCACTTGTTGATTATTTCCAAGACCCTGAGCATATAAAGGAAATAGAGCGGCTTTTAGAAAGAGGTGTATCTCCAAAGCCAATGCAAAAAAGCGAAGACATTTCCCATCCTTTTTATGGAAAGGCATTCGTTTTAACGGGGACATTAGAGGGAATGACACGCTCTCAGGCTTCTGAGAAAATTTTGCAAAAAGGCGGTAAGGTTTCTAACTCTGTAAGCTCCCATACAGACTACGTGCTTGCAGGAGATGATCCTGGTTCTAAGCTAGAGAAAGCAAAAAAACTACAAATTCCCGTCTTATCGGAAAAACAGTTTTTAGAGATGCTTTAAGCTGCAAAACAAGAGACATTCAATCGGCAAAGAGGCGGTTTTGCCTTTTTAAAAGAAGATCTTTTTTGTAAAAGAAGGGTTGCATGGAACCCATGTCCACCAAGAGACCTTGGCAAAAGGTAGCGCTCTCTTATCTCAGACAGTTCTTCAGATGCTACAGAAAGATACCATGCCTTTTCTAAAAGAGGATCAGAATGTATTTCAGCAACGTAGCACCCTTCTATCTGGAATGGGAATGTTTTTCCAATCTCCTTAGCAATCCCGAGCTCTTGGATAGAGAGGATTTCGTGCGAGGTAAAGACCGTGCTATGTAGGCCCAGATGAGAAACAAAACAGGATTCCTCTTGAGAACACAAAAAGGAGAGAATCGGGTCTTTTATGGAAAAACCAGGGCTAATGGATAAGTAGAGATGTCCATTTCGTTCTTGTTTTAAGATGCCTTGCAAAGGGAAATTGCGAGAAAAATATTCTAAAAATCTTTGGTTTTGCTCGATGAGCCTGCAGGGATCTTCTTCCACTTCTGGCAGCAAGCATTCGGGAGCATATAGGTCTGTCTGAGTTGTTTTTTTAGGATGGTAGAATTTTCTTATGGGAGCTTGTGTGTGAAAAGGCGGATAAGGAAGTGATGGGATCTGCAAAGGGGGAGAAGAGAGGGCCTCTTCAAAAGCAAAAGAAGGAGTGCTTGTCAGCTCTAATAGCACCTCAGAGGTTTTCTCTAGCCAGGATCTTAATGAAGAGGGGGTTTTTTCCTGTAATTGCTTATAGACTCCGTGAACGAGAGAGGCCGTAGGAATAGAATAAAAAGAAGTCGCTTTCTCTTTTTTAAGAGAAAAAACTGTGTTCATAGGTCTATTTCTAATAGAATGAATTGAAATCATTAAGTTTCTCGTTTTGAACAATTATTTTAACAAGAAAATAATTACAAGGCAAGGAAAAACTCTCTTTGGTTTTTTTGCCGGAGAGAGTTATATCATATTGAATTCTAAGGTGTTATCTTTTTAATTGTCGAATTAAAAAGAATTTCTTTTGTTGGTATCGCCGCCAAGTAGATGGTACTGCGGATCCGGTTGAAAACAAGGAGCCATAACGGGACCGTTATAGACTGCTTTTTCTATGCGGGCGTAGAGCTTTCTGCCATCATGAGGTCTGCAGATTCCATAGAGTGCGGCGAGTTCTAATCCTACAACAGAGACAGGAGAAATTGCAGCCCGCAGAAGGTCTTTGCCGGCTTCTTTAAGGTCTTCATCTTGGCTGGAACCGGTAAAATGCTGGCAAGTGACGAGCCTTCCTATTCTGTAGGCGATATTTAATACAGAGGTGACAGGATGGACTAGAGGCGTTCCTAAAGCCAAAAGAGCGCATTTGCATCGAATAGTGCTTGAAGAATCGTTAAAATATCTCTCTTTTGTAGACTTGTCTATAATGAATAAAGGGGATCCATCATCATCTTTTGGGCCTTCTAAGTCTAACGTCCAGGAAGATGGAAAATCTTTTGTGTCTAGATTTGATGGTGGAGGCCCTATGGTTACTGCTACAGATCCTGAGCTTGCTGAGAAATGTATCTGCATAAAATCCTTTTGTTATGTTTAGGTGGATTTTTGAACCGCGCATGGTGGCATGACGCGGTTTTTTTGATCAATGATTTTTTTGCAGGTTTTTTTCTGCATCGTTAAAGATTTAAAATCTAGGCGACTTTACCTGAGATAAGAGAATATAAAAAGTCTGGAGCTAGGTCTAAGCCATTATCCCAAACAATAGTTCCTAGTTTCTCGTTTACTTTTACAGTGGAAAAATAAGAAAGATCTTTTAGCTTAGAAAAAACTCCTTCGAAAGGGATAATTTTAGAAATATCAACTTCTCCGGCGATGCCGTTTTCAAAACGAATGTAAAGTGTGTAGTTCTTTAGGACTTTTACTTCAACAATATCGAACAACATGATTCACTCCGAAGGTGGAATTTTGTTGAATACAGCAAGTTTTTGAGCTAATTCCCAGTTTTTTTAAGGCATCTTGATGAGTGCTAGCCATTCTATGACTAGACCTAAAACTTTTGGGGGCAATTTGTCTTATATTCGTTGTAAAATGAGGAGGAATATGCTCTCGATAGAACATGGCAATCACTATTCCTAAAAATCTGCAGATTTCTGGCATTGTTTCTCCAAAAAAGATGCTCTCTATGATTCGCTTTTTTTTAAAATGTCAATGGACTGTTGGATTCTTTTGCTCTACTTTTTGTGTGGTTTAAATTATTTTCTTACATAAAAAAGAGGATGTTGTTATCTCAGGAGTAAAAAAACAGCAGGGATTAGGCCATGCGTATTTTTTTGATCTCCTTGGTGTGTATAGGCGTTTTTACTGGGTGCCAAAAGAAACCTGAATCTGCGGCTGTGCCCGCTGTTCCTGTTTCTGCGATTAAAATCATCCCTCAAACGATCCCTGCTGATTTCCAATATATCGGAGTTGCAGAGAGTTCCCATATCGTTGAATTAAGAGCGAGGGTAGAAGGGTATCTTGAAAAAATTGCATATCAGGAAGGGGCTCTCGTTCAGACGGGGGATTTGATGTTTGTCATTGACCAAAGGCCTTTTCTGGCATCATTGGAGATGGCTAAAGGCGAATTGGCAAGGCAGCAAGCGATTTTGTGGAATGCGCAGCAGAGCAAAAACCGGATGGTTCCTCTTTATGAAAAAAATGCGGTGAGTCAGAGGGACTTAGACAATGCGATTGCGGATGAGATGGCAGCTGCTGCCAATGTACTGAGCGCACAAGCAAATGTCACGCAGGCAGAGCTGAACTTAAGCTTTACTGAAGTCCAGTCTCCTGTCACGGGGATGGCAAGCCGTGCTATCTTTCGGGAGGGTGCTTTAATTTCTCCGGGACCGGATAGTCTACTTACCAATATTTATGTGATCGATCCAATCTGGGTCAATTTCTCAGTGTCTTCAGGGGACTTGCTCAAGGCAAGAGATCTAATCCAGCGCAAGCTTTTAGTCTATCCAAAAGATATGAACTTCGATATCGAAGTGGTAATGGCTGATGGCAGCATTCTCCCGGCAAAAGGGAAAATTGATTTTACAGATCCAGCATTGCAGCAAAGCACAGGGACGATGCTCGTTCGTTCCATACTGCCAAACCCCCAAGGATGGCTAAGACCAGGACAGTTTGTTCGGGTATTGGTGAAGGGAGCGATCCGCCCTCACGCGATCATTGTTCCGCAGACGGCTGTCTTGCAGGGTCAAAATGGGATTTTTGTATATGTTGTGGATGCTACAGGAAAAGCCGCCATTCGTCCTATAGAACCTGGAGATTGGTACCATGATTATTGGATCATCAATGCAGGGCTGCAAGAAGGAGATGTTGTTGTTGTAGAAGGTGTAAACCGGGTGCAAAACCATACGCCAGTAGAAGTTAAATCCTGGGTGCCGATAGCACCGAATCTGTCTCCAGAAAAAGCTCAAGAGGGGATGTTATAGGATGTTTTGTCGGTTTTTTATCCACCATCCGATTTTTGCTGCTGTGATTTCGATTATTATCACTCTGGCAGGTTTTGTTGCGATGCATACGCTGCCGATTGAGCAGTATCCCAATATCACTCCTCCGCTGATTCAGGTAACCACCTCTTATAATGGCGCCAACGCCGATACAATGGCAAATGACGTCGCAGCTCCTTTAGAACAGCAGATCATCAGTGCAGAAGACTTGATTTACATGTATTCTCAAAACTCCTCGACGGGAAACATGACGCTTGATGTCTATTTCGCAATCGGCAGCGATGCAAATATGGATCAGGTCAACGTGCAAAACCTCGTGAATCAGGCCATGGCCCAGCTTCCCGACACGGTCAAACAGGAAGGTGTGGATATTAATAAACAAACGCCGAATATCCTCTTGATCGTCGCTTTGCAATCTCCTGACGGCAGATATGACCAGGAGTTTATTAGCAACTACGCCAGCATCAATATTGTAACGGAGTTGCAGTTATTGCCCGGGATTAGCAATGTCAGCGTCATAGGACAGAGGAACTATTCGATGCGGATTTGGCTGCGTCCTGACCTTATGGCGCAGCTTGGAATCTCTCCTAACGATGTGATCATGGCAGTCCAAGAACAAAATCAAGATTTTGGGATTGGACAGCTAGGCCAAGCGCCGAATATCCATCCGGTGCCTTTGACAGTGCCGATGACAACGCAGGGTAGGTTAAGCACACCGGAGGAATTTGGTAATATCGTTTTAAGGGCCGACTTAAATGGTGCGATGGTTCTCTTAAAAGACGTTGCGAAGATAGACTTGGGAGCTCAAGACTATACCGTAGATGGAGAGGTCAATAGCCAGCCAACGATCATTTTGGCAATTTATCAGGAGTATGGAGCCAACGCGCTCGATGTGGCGACCTCAATCCGCAATGCTATGCAGAAGATGTCCCAAGATTTTCCGGAAGGGATCAAATATTCGATTCCCTATGATACGACGCTGTTTATTAAGTCGTCGATTGCAGAGGTTGTGAGGACGATTTTTGAAGCAGCTATATTGGTTACGATTGTGGTGTTTGTTTTTCTACAAAATCTACGGGCGACATTGATCCCGATTCTAGCGCTCATTGTCTCGATTTCAGGCGCTTTTGCCGGGATGTATATTCTGGGTTTTTCCATTAACACCCTCACCCTTTTCGGGATGGTATTGGCGATAGGGATCGTTGTTGATGATGCCATCGTGGTTGTAGAAAACGTCGAAAGGAATCTTAAGACCTTTAAGCTATCGCCAAAAGAAGCTGCCGAAAAAGCGATGGATGAAGTGACAGGTCCTGTGATTGCAATCGTCTTTGTTCTGTGTTCTGTTTTTATTCCGATCGCATTTTTGGGAGGAATTGCAGGACAGCTATATAAGCAGTTTGCAATGACAATCGCCGTATCCGTGTTTTTTTCCGGTCTTGTAGCCTTGACTCTGAGTCCGGCCCTTGCTGCGTTGATTCTCAAGCCTAAGGAGAAGGAAAACCGCCTTGCTACATGGTTTAATCAAGGGCTCGAAAAAACAACTCAGAAATATCTATCTATCGCTGCATGGTTGATCCGTTGGAAGAGCGTGAGCTTTTCTATATTGGCGCTTCTTGTAGTCGGCCTTGTCTGGTTTTTTAAAACGACGCCTACTGCCTTTGTACCGAATGAAGACCAGGGGTATTTGATAGCCATTGCCAACATGCCTGATGCCGCGAGCTTAGATAGGACTGTTGCTGTCGATAATAAGGTGTATGAGATCGCAATCCGCCATCCGGGAGTAGAAAGAGTCATTTCCTTGACAGGATTTAGCTTGATTGAAAGTTTATATAGAACGACTGTCGGCACAAACTTCATCATGCTTAAAGATTGGAAATACAGAAAGGCGAAATCGCTCCATGCAGATCAGATCCAAAGAGATCTTATGCGCGATTTTAGCGCAATCCAAGATGGACAGGTGTTAGTTGTCAGCCCTCCTGCAATCCAAGGTCTTGGTACGGTGGGGGGCTTTGAGTTTTGGATAGAAAATAGAGGAGATGGAGGGTCCAAGGCGCTCGAGGAGGCTGTCTATGCTTTTATCGAAAAAGCTAAGCAAAGGCCAGAACTCAGTCCTTTGCATACGACAGCGCAATTCGACAATTTGCAATTTTATGTCGACTTGGATCGATATAAAGCACGTGCATTAGGTGTGGCCGTATCCGATGTATTCCAGGCTTTGCAAATTCTGCTAGGTTCTGTCTATGTGAATAACTTTAACAAATTTGGCCGTGTATTCCAGGTGATCGTACAAGCTCAGCCGCAATATAGAGAGCGGATTGAAAATTTAGGGGATATCTACGTGAGATCTTCTCTAGGAGAGATGGTGCCTCTCAATTCGGTTATTCAAGTGACGCCGACAAAAGGCCCCAATTTGGTGAGTCGCTTTAATGATTATCCCGCAGCCGAGATCATCGGCGGTCCAGCTCCCGGCTATTCTTCAGGTCAGGCAATCCGCGCCATGGAAGAGGTGGCTAAAGAATCGCTCCCTCCCGATATGCATCATGCATGGAGCGGCGCTGTATACCAGGAGATAGCCTCAGGAGGTGCTTCATCGATAGTTTTACTAGCTGGCCTCGTCATGGTATTTTTAATTTTGGCAGCTTTATATGAAAAATGGTCTTTGCCCCTTGCTGTCTTGATGGCGGTCCCTTTTGGCGTTTTTGGAGCCTTTGCTGCAATTTGGGTAAAGGGGATGCCCAATGATGTCTATTTTCAAATAGGCCTTGTTACCTTGATCGCCTTGTCAGCAAAAAATGCGATCCTGATTGTTGAATTTGCCGTGATGAAACATAAAGAAGGGATGTCTTTAGTAGACGCAGCCCTTGAAGCGGCAAAGCTCCGTTTTCGGGCGATAGTGATGACTTCTCTTACTTTTATTTTTGGGGTCGTGCCTTTAGTGGTAAGCTCTGGGGCTGGAGCTGCAAGCCGCCATTCCGTAGGTGTGGGTGTTATGGGAGGAATGATCGCAGCGACTACGTTAGCTCTCTGTTTTGTTCCGTTCTTTTTTCGGTGGCTCTACAAAAAATCTAAGGATGAACAGTGAAAGACTTTCGATGTTGGATATCTATTGGATCGGTGTGTTGGCTTGCATCGTGCACTTTGTATCCCAAGTACTCCCGTCCTGAGATGGCGGTCCCTGCAGAATGGAGGATCCCCACTGAAGAAGCTGCTGATGTGTCGAATGTTTGTTGGTGGAAGCAGTTCGGAGATCCTGTTTTAGACCACTATGTGGATGAGGCTCTTGCTAATAACCAGGACCTTAAAACAGCGATCTATCGGGTTGAGGAATTCGTTGCCAAACTTGGAATTGCAAGATCGTATCTCTATCCACAGCTGAGTGGCTCTGCTGCCGCAGGAAGAGATAAGCTGTCTACTACGCTGCAGCCGATCCAGCCGGGAGTTGATGCTATTAGTGATTCTTATACATTGTTGATGAATGCTTCGTATCAGCTAGATATTTGGGGGAAAATTCGAAGTGCAACAGACGTGGCTCTTGCCAATCTGATGGCGCAAATTGAAGCGAGAAGAACTGTTGTATTGACGCTAGTTAGCTCTGTGGCAAGAACGTATATTCAGATCCGGGAACTAGACCAGGAGCTGTTAGTATCCCAAGAGACGTTAAAGACTAGGGTTGTCTCTTATGATCTTGCTAAGACAAGGTATGAGCTTGGCTTAACTTCAGAGATGCAGGTGCAGCAATCTCTTTCTGAAGTGGAGTCGGCACAAGTAGAACTTGATAGGATCCGGATTGCGATTGCCCTCCAAGAAGACTTACTGTGTGTGTTATTAGGAAAACCGCCGACGTATGTGGAGAGAGGGAAGATCTTAGCTGAGATTCTGCAGCCTCCCTCGGTTCCGGTCGCATTGCCCTCTCAGGTGATTGGCCAAAGACCTGATATCTTACAAGCAGAACAGAATTTAATTGCTGCCAATGCAAAAATTGGGATAGCTAGGGCTGAGTTTTTCCCTCAGATCTCTCTTACCGGTACCTATGGAGTAGAAGGTTCTGAATGGAATAGCCTCTTTACAAAACCATCGACTGTTTGGGCATATGCTGCGAATTTGCTGCAAGAGATCTTTACGGGGGGAAGGCTGACAAGTAACCTAAAGCTTACCAAAGCCCAAAAGCTATCTCTTTTGCACGAGTATGAAAATACAATTTTGAATGCTTTCCAAGAGGTTAATGATGCTCTCATTTCTCACAAAATCTCACTCGAGATTGTCAAAGAGCAAAAGGAGAGAGTGAATACGCTTGCGGAGTATTTGCGGCTTGCGACTTTGCGTTATGATGATGGACTCACCGACTATTTGACTGTCCTTGATGCGGAAAGACAGCTATTTGAAGCGCAGCTATATTATGCTAAGTCGCAAGGAGAGGTGTTTTTCACCTTGATTGATATCTATAAGAGCCTCGGAGGAGGCTGGGTTGTAGATGCTGATACGTATTCTGATCGATTGGAAATACAAAAATAATACGCTTATAATAAACTGCTTGCGATCTTTTTGGACAATTTTGCAACTGTTGTTGTATAATTGTCCTTATGAGGGGATCATGTTCAAACGCACTTTGGCAGCCAAGTTATTGCAACTGAAAAATCAATTTCCAGTTCTGGCTCTTTTTGGGCCACGCCAGTCAGGAAAAACCACTCTGGCACGTTCCTTATTTTCTACATACCGATATGTGAATCTGGAATCTTTTGAAGAAAGAGAGTTTGCATCAGAAGATCCAAAGGGATTTTTGATGCGGTTTCAGCAAGAAGAAGGAGTGATTTTAGATGAAATCCAAAAGGCTCCTGATCTACTTTCTTATATTCAGATGGATGTTGACCAAGAAGAGCGCTTAGGTCGATATGTTCTTACAGGATCGCAAAATATCTTGCTCAATCATCATGTAAATCAGACTCTAGCCGGTAGAGTTGCTTTGACGACGTTATTGCCGTTGTCTATTGAAGAGCTCCGAGAAGCATCTAGATTGCCCTCTACGGCGGAAGAAGCAATTTTTCAAGGTTTTTATCCGCGTGTACATCACCACTCCACTGATCCTATTGTATTTGCAGAAAGTTATATACGGACATATGTAGAGCGCGATGTAAGAGACATGCAAAAAATTGCTTCTCTTTTAGAATTTCAAAAATTTATGCGTCTTTGCGCGGCGCGGATAGGGCAACTTTTAGATCTTACGGATCTATCCAAAGATGCGGGGATTTCTTTGCAGACAGTCAAGTCTTGGCTTTCTTTGCTAGAAGCTTCCTATATCATTTTTTTATTGCCTCCGCATTATGCTAATTTTAATAAGAGATTGGTAAAAATGCCGAAACTATATTTTTACGATCCTTCTTTAGCTTGCCATCTTTTACGCTTAACAAAACCTGATGATGTATATAGCCACTACTTAAGAGGGGGGCTTTTTGAATCGATGATCCTGTCTGATTTTTTGAAAAAGCGTTTTCATCATGCTTTGCCGGCCAACGTGTATTTCTGGCGGGATAAATTAGGTAATGAGGTGGATTGTCTTTTGGAAGAAGGATCCTCTCTTGCTCCTTTTGAAGTCAAATCTTCGGCCACGATTCGCTCAGAGATGTTTGAAGGTCTTGCGAAGTGGTGTGATCTTGCCGGGATTCCTCCTGCGTCAGGTACAGTCATTTACGCAGGAGAAGAAAGGCAAGATAGAGAGCAAGGAAAAATCCTTTCTTGGAAGATGCTATGATGCCATTTTAAAGCATCTAAAATCCCCAAGAAAATCCAATTTCTCCATATTGCGTCTTCTCAAGGAAAAATTGCCCTTCATACGAGTAGCCGTGGTGGTAATCGAAGAAGATCCTCATTTTTCGTCCAATGCCCTGCAGTTTACTCAGTTCATAACCGAGCTTAATGAATAGATCTAAGTTCCAATCCCGGACTTGCCAGTTTTCTAGATGGATAGCCAAGAAAGGCGTTCCGTAGAGGCGATGGTAGTAGAGTTTTTTCCCTAAAATCCGCAATTCCGCACCATATTTGACGTAGAACGTCTTCATGGGGAAAGACTCATCGCTATGTAAAATGATTCCGGGTCCAAAATAGGTTCTTAAATGGCCTGAGAGTTGATAAGAACTCATAAACTCTAGAGCTTCATAGCTGGGGTTGACGCGGTCATATATATACCAAGGATGGTTCACAATAAACTCATCTCCCAGATGGCTAGAAATATGGTATAGGCGAAGGCGGAAGGCCCATCGGTCGTAGGAATATGTAAGAGGAATACCTAGAAAATAATCGGCATTGACCAGCTCGGCAAATTCGTTATTGTCTCGATTAGGGACATCGGAAAAGTTAAACACTGCCCATACAGCACCTTGAATACCGATCTGCATGTCTCCATGCCAACGGAACACATCTCTCCAGCGAAAGATGGGAAAGTCATCTCCAAGAGCAATGGCCGCGGCTTGCTTGCCAACTACCTTGTCTCCAAATCGATAAGCGGCAGAGTAAGTAGGCTCTCTAGGATCTGCTACCAAAGGCTGGAATAGAACTGTACTTTGAGGGAACCAAATCCCATTAACGCGTGGCTGTTCTACATATTTTTCCCTAGCTGCCATCTCTTCCGGTGTAATCTCTACAATCTGGACAGACTTCACTCCCGGCAGGTCTTGTACAAAGGAAGTGATACTATTGGCTAGCAGTTCGTTTTTAGGTAGATTCGATAGCTGGACATGGTGGTCTTTGACCGTAACTATCACCTGATATTCATAGAAATGGGCGTCGACAAGAGCTTGGATGTATCCTTCGAGATAAGGATCCGTTGCATCTTCAAAGTTTTCCACGGGAAGATTATCGGCTCGCGTCAAAAGGACCGGCTCAATGATCGCTACTTCTTCAGAATCTGTACGCAGTTCCAGTGTTTCTTCTTCCAACAATGCCAAATCTGCAGAAAGAGAAAAACACACCAAACAACCTGATATCAAACCAAAAAGAGTTCGTGCCGCTATGCAATTATTCATGACGAAAATCCATTCTCTCGATGCTTTAGGATCAAATCTATGTTGGATAGGAATTGCCTTTGCATCCTATCTTCACTCGCAGAAAAAAAAATTTCTGCAAACGAAATTCGGATGATAGCGCGATTACTCTTTATAGTACAAGAGTATCTATTTTCTTTTATGAAAGCTCTGCAGGGACCTCGGTTTTCTTTCTGCTCAGCATGATCTTGCCACCATAAAAACAAAAGACAATCCCCAATCCAAGGACAGATAGAGGGCCTAAAAGAGCAGAAAGACACCCTCCAAGAGGTGGAGCGATAAGTCCTCGGATTCCCACCATGACAATGTTGACATGAGTGAAGAGAGAGCTGTTTTCTTCTTTAGCAAATAAAGGTCCTGAGAGATTCCAAATCAGATGGCTACCGGCTTGTGCGACTCCATAGATGCAATAAGCTAGATATAAGAAAATGCGACTACAAGGAGTGAATAACAGCAGTAAGGGAAACAGTCCGACACCGATGAAGACAAAGCTAGAGAGTTTCTCCGCTTCGATTTTTCCCATCATTCTTGCCCAAAATGAAGAAGAGAAGACAAATCCTAGACCTTTGCACACGGAAAGAGCGATTGCAAGATCCGTATAAGAAATGCGAAGAACATCAACAAAGAATAAAGGCAATGCGGGCTGGATGAGCATAATGCCAAAACCGCAAGCCATAAATCCCCACTGAAAGCGAGCAAAGTCTTTTCGTTTTCGTATCAAATCCCACATAGCCTTCCATGGACTTAGAAAAGGGTGTTCTTTGGAAGAGTGGATTGGAGTTTCTTCTTGGGATATGACCGGCAATTTTCTTTGGATCCAAGCTCCGGCAAGTCCAAGACAGGCGCTTAAAAAAAACAAGACCTTCCAGCTTTCTGTGTAATGATCCAGTAAAAAACCAAAACCAATAGCAATAAGAACACCTTCTGCATACCCCAAAGCAGCTCCAAACGAAAAGTACTTTTCCCTTTCTCTTGAGGGCAGATTTCTTTTCAGGATTTCCATCCAAGCGGGAGTACCGGCCCGCATAAATAGCATGTGCATTGCCGCAGCAATAATCAAAAACCAAACTGAGTTAAAAAAAGGGAATAAAAGAAAAGGAACGCGGGAAAGTACGCCGAGAATGAAGACGTTTTGCTGAAGAGACCTTCTTTTTTTCCAAGAAAAGACGCTTCCATACAAAGAGAAAAGCGAAACAAGAGGCTTTAACATGATGAGAATAGAAATCTCAAAAGCCGTAGCTCCTAGATCTTTTCTTAAAATAAACGCTAGCAATCCATAGATTGTAAATAGGGACTCATTCAATAAACTTGTCCACAAAATCGCACTTTTTGTTTTTGCTACAACGCCATTACTTTGCTTTTGAATCCAACTATCCATGCTTGATCCCTGAGCTCCTGCCAAAAGCATACCATGTTGCAGAGATTCGCAACACAGGAACTCTTAGTATGCACTTCTTCTTTATAAACTTTTCTTTTGAATAAAAAATCGACGTAAAACCACTTTTAAAACTCCTCCTATAATGATAAGAGCAGCTCCTAACACCATCCACTGGTTCGGGATTTTTTTAAATACCGCCCAGTCAAAAATGCCAGATAGGATCACTGTGATGTAGAGGAAGGGAGCTAAGTTGCCAGCTTTATGACTATGGCGATAGGCGCACCCTCGGAAAAATTGGTTGCCGATTGTACAAAGCCCCATTAGAAGCAATAAGGCTAGGTCTTTCCCATCTAGTTGGACAGGAGAAGATAAAGAAAAACCTATTCCTCCTATACAATAGACAACAAAAGAAATGACTGTACTAATGAGAAACAAATAGAGGAGGCTCGTAGCTTGAGGCTCTTCCTGGGAATGCATGCTATAGAGAACTTGAGAGACTCCCTGCATCAGTCCTGCAAAAAGACCGAGCAACACGAAAGAATTAAAAATACCGGAAGCTGGCTGGAGGACAAGAAGCACTCCGCAAGCTGAAACAGCCAGACTAATCCAAGTTGACTTGCCAATTTTTCTTTGTAAAAAACATCGTTCCAAAATTGGGATAAAAAGAGGCCCGGTGTTGAGCAGGACAGTAGCATCTAGTAAAGAATAGCGAGTTAAATAAATAAGAAGGCTATATTGGATCCCAAGAACGCTAAAGGCTCTTGCTAAATGCGATCCCATCGACATCTTTCTGCGAAAGCTTTTTTTTAAAGTTCCTGATATCCACAAAACTCCTATTACTAAGAGCAAGGGACACAGAAATCGCAAAAACACGAATAGAAAAAAGGGGATTTCTTCAAGCCCAAGCTTGATAAACAGAAAACTTCCTGCAAGGCAGCTTGCAGAGAGCGACATATAAGCCACTCCCTGCATAAAAGAATCTTTCTCCAAGATTTTACCTCTTTAAAATTTAATACATATCAATTTAATAGTTTAACTGAAAGGAATTTTAAGCCGTTTCAATAAACAAATAAAATCGGTATAATATTCATTTGCTTAGCATAAGGAACATCTATGGTAGCCGCTATTTTTTCTAGTATTTTAGGGAGGGCCTCTCTTCGGAACTCATTGCCGCATAAATCTCTTGAAGAAATCCAGTTCCTCAACGGCATTTTCTCTCAGATAGAAAATAAACCTTTTACTTACTTTTCTTCTCCCAAACAAGGAGATTCTGCGGAGGAAGTGCAAAAAAGAGAGGAGATCATACGTAACATCCAAGCTACAGTATACCAAGGGAAAAGCTTAAGCGCTTGGATGGAGCTTGCAGAAAAAACAATCCAAGTCGCAAAACCTTTGCTATCACCTCGAGAACAAAGAGACCTTTGTTTGCTTCAGGAGCAGTTATTAGCGTTGCAATACCGGAGCGGATCCGTGCTCAAAGGGACTGATCCTCGAAAAGGACAAGAACTTTATCAAAAAATCTATCCAATCCTATGTAGCTACGTAATAAAACCTTCTATGAATCCGGGTAGAGCAGGCCTTTCGGACCCTCTTTCTACCCAAGAAAAAACCCAGCTTCTTCTCGCTTGCATTCGTTATCCTCTCTTAATCCAAGAATTTCTAAAAAAACACTCCGAGAACCCGCAAGCTCCAGATAAGTGGATTTCTGACTTTATCAAGTGGTCTCTTCGATCCGAATGCAATGTAGGCGTCTTTGTTAAAATGCCGATGGAAAGAAGACTTCTCTCTCAAGCGCACCTAGACAAGAGATCTGGTGCTGTCCATGGGAAAAAAGGGATCCACTTTCACAAAATCCCCCTGTATGGCAGCCTTGCTAAAGTATTGAGTCTGCATATAGACGGTGCCATGCGCCCTATACAAGGAGACTATAAAAAAGAGATGATTCCACTCCGTAATTTAGTGAATCCAACCCATCCTGGCTTCACACTCTCACCGGAGCAAATGATCGATCTGTTTCGTAAAAAAACAACGGGGTATGGTTCTGTCGAATACCTGCAAAGAGGCGTTGCCAACTGGAATGCGATCAAGCTGAGTTCATATAATGAAAAAACAGGCAAAGACGAACAACTGTCTTCGGAGAATTTACTCGAAAAGCTCCATTACGTTGCTCCTCTTCTTTCCCTTTCTAATCAAGCTGTGAAAGAGCGCTACGAGCTCTCCTCCGAAGAACCTTTGCAAGATGGTCAATGGGCTCTTGTTTTAAGAGCCAGCAGGCAAAAGGCTAACTTAAACGTACTCGAAGCGCATAGCTATCTCGAAGCTGTGCATCGGAATGGCGATCGCTATCTAGTTTTTCCGATTGGAGTGCAGCCCCATTCTCTTCCTTCAAATTCTTTGCAAAAGCTTTTTTATCTCACAGCTACCAAAAAAGCTGGATTACATTATCCCGATGAATCCTGCTACCTTTCTCAAAGACAACACACAGCGATGTGGCTTACTCTGACTACTGAGGAACAAAAACGCCTTCAAACTGCTCTTGCCGATAGATACCAAGCAGGTAAAGAAAAAAACCTACTATTTCAATTTGGAGGGATGAACTGCGGATACCATGTTCAGTCGATCTTCGATCAAGTGGTTGCAGAGCCATTTTATGAAGGAATCCGTTCTGCAATTGCAAATATGTCTAAAAACCCGGTAACGCATGCGTGGACAGGAATCCAAATGAAACGAGCTCTCGAGGGGTTGAACCATGGAATCCTCCATTGCTTAATCCAAGATCTGGTACAGCATCTTCTACAAAACAATGATCCTGAAGGAGAGCTGCAACGTCTCTCTGACCTTGCTGTATCTTTAATGAGCCGCATCTTCGGGAAAGAACTAACTCAAATTAACGTCCGCAATATTCGGAATAAAGGACCTCAAGCGATTAAGCACTTGCAGGAATTTCTCTTTGAAACCGTAGAAACCATTCGTTTTTATCGCCTGGATCTGTTTGAAAGTGAATCCGATCAGCCGATTCTCTCCTCAGTCCAAAAGGTATTAAACAAACTGCCTTGGCGTTGGGCGAAGCGCCTTGTGATCAATCTCTTTATGCTCCTTTTAGGGTCTTGGCGATGGGAAGTGATCCAAAAAGAAAATGCCATTTTAAAGAAAAATGCGAAAAACGTGCTAACAAATCCATTGCTTTTAGAAGGGTATTTGCATCATCCGGCGGCACTTTGGCTTTGGAAAGAAAAAGCATCGAAATCGGCAGAAAAGCTAGAAAGTCACTTAAAAGCGCTTTCCTGCTAAAAGCTATGGATGTTGTAAAGAATTGTTAGCTGTAGAGAAAAAGAGAAGGAAAATAGGTGCAGATTTTCTGTAGTTGATACTTGGGATTTTCAAGTAAAAATATTTTTTAGAAAAAGTTAAACTCATTAAAAATATGGATGAGCGAGGCATGAATACGTTTTCATTTACTCCTCTTGGTTTAGAGCATTTTCCTCTCTTGCACCAATGGATGGAACATCCACATGTTTGGCAATGGTGGGGAGAGAAGAGATCTTGGACCCTCCATGATGTCCAAGAAAAATATCATTCCTATACTTTTGGATACAGGATCGAGCAGGGAGAGAAAAAAGGCATCTTCTCATTTATCGTACATTTTCAGGATCGTCCCATTGGATTCATCCAAACTTACAACGCTTGCGATTTTCCAAGAGATGGCTTCAATGTGAAAGATATTCAATGGGAGCCATCGCAATCTTTAGCTGCTCTCGATTTTTATATTGGCGAACCAGACTGCATAGGAATGGGACTTGGAGCAGAAATATTGAAAAACTTTCTAGAGAATCACGTATTTCGCTATTTTGATGCATGTCTCGTCGATCCTAAAAAAAAGAATAAAATCGCCATTCAAACCTATGTCAAAGCGGGTTTTTCTACAGTGCATGAATGGGATTCTGGTATTGCTATGGTGGCACGAAAGCAAGATCTGAAAAACCCCATCATCATTTTAGGCAGCAGCCGCAGCGATGGGAATACATTCAAAGCAATCAAGATGGTCATTCAAGATATGCCCGTTCCTATTGTCGACCTAAGAGAGCTGAATATAGACCAATATGACTATACCTATGCCAATGCCAAGGACGATTTCATTCCGCTTGCTGAAAAGATGGTCCGATACAACCCCATCATTTTGGCAACACCAGTCTATTGGTACTCGATGAGTGCATCTCTTAAAACATTCATCGATCGTTGGAGCGATTTACTAGACACGCGCAAAGACATCGGGCGCCGCCTCGCAGGCAAAGATCTGTATGTCATTTCGTCCTATGGAGAATCTGTTCCGCGCGGATTCGAGGATGCATTTTCTCAAACATGCGAGTATCTCGATATGCAGTATGGAGGATGTTATTATTTTTACAGCGGTGATAATCCAGGACTTGCTCAGAAGAATAGCCTTCTTGCAAGTCAGTTTTCTAACAGGATCTTCCGCTGACCGATAGCTTGAGAAGAATGTCTGCATCATCCGGCAGCGCTTTGGCCTTGGAAAGAAAGAGCATCGAAATCGGCAGAAAAGTTAGAAAGCCACTTAAAGGAACTTTCTCGCTAAAGCTACAGAGATTTTGTAATCCCTGTAGCCGAAAAAAGAATCTCTAATGCGTCAGAGAGATCTTCGACAATAGAGCTGGATGATCGCTTAGAGATAGTTCTGGGCTTATTGTATCTTCCATAGAGATCATCTCTGTATCCATTTGGTACTGATCGCAAAACTCAGCATCCCATCCGTCGGGATTCATTTTCAAAAGAAGAGCATAGTCGACAGACTGTTCTTGTCGGTTTATCAGCCCATCTCGAAAAAACGCATCGATAAGAGCGAGGCCTGGTTCTTTCGTTCCATAAGGAATGCTTAGATTGCCGCAGAGGACAAAAGGAATTTCTTGCGGATGATCCCAATAGTCTTCTTGCATAGTATCAAGAATCTGATTCATCTGCATCGCCCGCACCTGGCTAAAATAAGGAACAGGTACTGATTCCAAATGTGTATGATAGATATGAACAGGTGCTAGTTCATGAACGACAATAAAATCAAAGAATCCATCTTTAGAGGGAAGGCCCGTGATGGAAAAAGGGGTAAATCTTGGATTTTGCAATGGGTATTTACTTGCAACAAAAAGACCGCTTGAAATCCCTAAACTCTTAGGAGAAAATCCCATCACATTCGGGCCGATCGACGCATAAAAATAACGATACTCTCCCTTAAGAGCGCTATATAGAGCATACGATGCGTCTTCAGCCTGAACCTGTTGTAGACAAACAACGTCCGCGTCTGCCAGCTTAATCTTTTCTGCAATTGAGGAAACCCTCTCTTCCCAAGGAAGCATTAGTTCTCCTTCCAACTCAGGAAATTGGGCAGGAACAAAGTGGGTGTCTAAAGAAAAAACTCTCAGATCTTTTCTCTTTTCTTTTGCACAGCCATGCCCTTGCAGATGCAGATAAGGAGTCTTTTCAAAATTGCTATTTTGTTCTTCGAGGCGGCTTACCCAATCTCCATGGTCTGGATGAGATGCTTTAATCTGCTGTAAAAGACTTTGGATCTCATAATGTTCATAAGGGGTGTGAAGCTCGTCTTGTTGGATAAAATGTTCTGCATATCCAAGCAAAGCTTGAGAGACTTCAAGATTCTGAAAAAGAGACTTCGATACAAATAACATCAAATCTTGGAGGAGACGGTCAGCCTCTTCTTTTAAAGGAGAATCGGTAAAGCTCAGAAGAGTCAGTGCTCGGCATTGCATTGAAAGGTTTTGGTGCAGCTGATTCCAAGGCCGGATCGTATTTTCTGGTGTCTTTTCATCGGATGGAATGGCAATCAGGCATTCGATTGTCTCTTCCACATTCTCTTTTATCAGCTTTATCTCTTGCGCTAATAGGCTCTCTTCAGTTGTAACAGCTTGCAATGATCCCCATCCAATGCAGCTGCAAAGGACTACGTTTATGATCCTCTGAAGCTCTTTAAATCTGTCAGAAAAACATCTCATATTATACCTCCATGGCAATTTGAGGAGGCGGACTGTATCATCTTGCTTGATCAGAATCAAGGGAAACTGATTCTTGCGATTTAAGAGAACGCAGATTGCATTCTTGTTGTTTTGTGAAGGCCTATCTTGCTACTATTCGATCACATTCCATAAGTTAGGTACTGCATGGAAATCACAGAAGAAAAAATTGCAGATTTGATTGCGTCGGGAGAATCTGAAACACTGGAATTCAAAGAGTCCTTTGGAGATGAAGCGCTTGAAACTATCGGAGCATTTTCAAATGCTCGAGGAGGGATTCTTCTAATTGGCATAAAAGACTCCCGAGAAGTTGTCGGTTTTCAAATTGGGAGCAACACCTTAGAAGAGATAGCCAATCGAATCCAAAATGTCACCGATCCGCGACTGCAGCCTTCTTTTTCTGTGGTACAATACAAAAACAAAAATATTGTGTCTATTCAAATTGCCTCTAAAATTGGGCTTCCAGTAAGCGTGCGAGGGTGTTATTTTCGCCGTGTATCTAAAACGAATCAACGAATGAGCCATGAAGAAATTATGCAGGCCATGATCTCTAGCTCCGGATTGAGTTGGGATGCATGTGTCGAACCATCTACACATCTTGATGATCTAGACCCTGAACGCATTAGCCGATTTATTGCGGATGTAAATAAATTAGGACGGCGTCTTATACCTGAACAAATCTCAGATATAGAGTTTTTAAGAAAACTGGGCTTTTTACATAACGGAGAACCAACGCGAGCTGCCATGCTTCTTTTTGGAAAAAACCCGGAACACTATTTTCCATCTGCCTTTTTAAAAATCGGCCGTTTTCGATCTCCTATTCATATTGTTGACGATTTGGAAGCTCATGGGACATTAATCGATCAATTAAATAGAGCCATGAGCTGGTTTCGAGACAGGCTTGCTACGGAGTTTGCTTTTACGGGCAATTCTCAACGTGAGGTCCACTGGGAATATCCACTCAATGCTATTCGAGAAGCTTTAATCAATGCTCTTTGTCATCGTGATTATACTAGTGCTGCACATAGCCAGATTAGATTATATGATGATCGTTTAGAAATTTGGAATCCCGGAAATCTTCCTTCTCCTCTGACTCCAGAGCTATTACTTGAAGAGCATGACTCTATACCGAGAAATCGGAAAATTGCGGAAGCTTTTTTCTATATGGGACTCATTGAGCGCTGGGGAAGCGGCACTTTGCGAATGGCCGCAGAGCTAGAAACAGCAGGGATGCCAGCTCCAAAATTTGATTCTAAACTAGGGCGTTTTCAAGTGGTTTTTTTTAAACAACCCAATGAACAGCCTCTGCAAAATGCTCTTTTTTCAAAAAATCAATTGCTCGCCATTCAATATGTTAAAGAACATGGCAGCATTTCTAATCTCGAATATCAAAACCTAACAAAAGTATCAAAGAGAACAGCATCAAGAGAGTTGCAAGAATTAAAATTAAAAGGTGTTTTTACGCCAACGAGCACAGGAAAACGCGGTCGGGGGATAGCTTACAAACTCAATAACATAATTGGGCCATAATTGGGCCATTAACCTGGATGGTATAGGAATAGCGAGATTCAAAATGAAAGGCTTATTTTGTTTTGCTGTAATAGGATTATCTACAACAACATTCCCTAACCATGCTAATGACGCGATAAATTCTCTTGTTAATTGTAAATACATTCGAGAATACCTTACTCATGAAGCTGCTTGGGCTGATTCTCATGCTGCCGAGGATGATAATCTTGGAGCGGGAATGCTATACTATGCTTTAGCTTATATGCAGAAAGCAACGTTTTGTGTTTGCTTGGGATCTGGTGGAGGATTTGTGCCTAGAATGATGAGGCAAGCGCAGAGAGATCTTAAACTAGAAAATGCTAGAACGCTTCTTGTAGATGGTAATAAGGGGGATTTTGGAAGACCTCAATGGTTGTCTGAAGAGCATTTTTTTAAACAGGCCTTCCCAGATATTGAGATTTGGATTCAGG
Organism: uncultured Chlamydiae bacterium; assembly: GCA_945952445.1. Taxonomy (GTDB): domain Bacteria; phylum Chlamydiota; class Chlamydiia; order Chlamydiales; family Rhabdochlamydiaceae; genus CAMFIG01. The sequence goes on along the minus strand of CAMFIG010000002.1, from coordinate 45,015 downwards.
ATACATATGAGGCATCGCTTTTATTGCAAAAGGGACAGATCGATTACCTACATATTGATGCAGACCATTCTTTTGAGGGAGTCTGTAGAGATTTTCTGAATTTTTTGCCGCTTATGAAGCGAGGAGGTGTAATTACCTTTCATGATACTGGAGGGGGATTGCCTTGTGCACAAATTGTTCCTTTTCTGAAAAAACAAGGTTATGAAATTATCAATTTTCCGGAACTTGGAGCTGGTGTAGCAATCCTGAGTGTTCGTTAAGGCTTCAAAAAAGAAAAAGAGCCAAGCTACCTCTGCTTTTGTGGATTTAGGCGCTTTTCTAAAATGATTGCAAGCTTAAGGTTTCAGCGGTAATATCACGGTTTTATCTAGCAAAGAAACATCTATTACATGGAAAGTTATTTAATATCAGATCTTTATGATCTTGTCTCTCCGGATGGGTATATCTCTGCAATCACGTTGAACGCTCCGCAGTCGGCAGAAGCTACCATTCAGATTCAGAATATCTCTCCTGCATTCAAGGGGTTTGAGATCGAACAAGAAAAAGTCTTTTTTAACCTTAAAAGTACTCTGGCTCAAATCGGTCTTGACGGCGTAGGATCAGAATATCGTCTCTCTTTTCGCGATCGATCGGCTACGGTAAAAGTTACATTGACAGCATATGGAAACCCTGCTCGCATCTTATTGCAGAATCTCTCCATTGGTTCTTACATTGGCAAGCTCTTTGCGGCAGATGAAAGAAGGAAGGTTAGAGATCCTGACTATCTGCTTCGGATGTTTCATCGTAAAGACCGAATAGGAAGACCTCTTTTATTTCTGGGAGAACCCAAAAGCGAAGATGAATTTGTCTTGGAGAAAAGAGATGGATATACCATCGCTTTTTTATCTTTGCAAGACGGCGTTCTCAAATATGATGCAGCCATTGAAGGTTTTTTGCCGGCACTCGGCAAAGCTCTAAAATACCCCCACTTTCGGATGAGATCTTTGCTTCAATTGCTGCAACATTGGGAGCCTCAAGGAAAAAGAGTTTGCAAACCGGAAGAAATTCTTCTTGTAAGAACCCAGCCACTCCATATACGTACGGCTTTTGGTAAGGTAAAACAAGAACTGCTTCCTGAAGGGGTTTATCATACTTCCGCCAATGTGTTGGAGCCTGATACGAAAGCCTCAGGAGATGTGTACGAGTTATTTGGGCATGGATCTTCTGAAGTCAAAACCATTCCCTTGGAATTCTATACTTTAGAGCCTCATCGAGAACACGTTTTTTTTGCAGATAGAGATCAGCTCCAAAGTTGTCTAGAAGACCGGGAAGCCCTTTTTAAAGCCTTTGATACAGCTCCGGGGCCTTTGCACCATAAGACGGCTGTATTTGTTGTCAAAGGAGAGCAGCTTCTGCGTTTAAAACCAGAAGATTGGATTGCAAGAGAGCCTCACTTTCATGAATTTCCCGGGATGATTTATCAGCCGGAAAGACAGATGTTACTTGTCGAGCAATATATTGAACAGCAGCCTGCCTACCCATTTTTACGAGCCATTGAAGAAGGATTGATTACAAGCCAGGGAGTTCTTTTTGTTCGCTATTTTCCATCTCCTTTAATGAAAAAGATCCTTCTAGGCGAGCAGGTGCATCGCTGCTTGAAGGGAATCTATTTCCAATATCCCTCTCTTTCCTATGGAGAGTTTTTCTCTCATGAAGATCGATCGATGCTACAAGACTTAGCCAAGTTTGCGATTCCAGTGTTTTGGGTTGATCAAAAAACGAAGAATATTTTGCAGTATGTTCCAAAGCCTAACAAGGATACCGGGATGTTCGTTCCATTGCCTTTAGTGGAAGATTTTCTCAAAGCTGCTTCATTTGGAATTTATGGTTCTAACCTCATGTCGGGAGACTTTGAGGTTGAGTTGCAAAGTCTTTTACAGGGGATGGAAGAGATGCGCCATGAGGTCGATCATCCTTTGCTGAATAAGACAACACCTATCGCCCTTATTACAGGAGGTGGGCCAGGAGTCATGGAGATGGGTAACCGAGTAGCAAAAAAACTCGGGCTGCTTTCCTGTGCAAATGTGGTTGACTTTGGCGCGAAAACAAAAGCTGTAGTCAATGAGCAAAAGCAAAATCCCTATATTGATATTAAGATGACCTATCGTTTGGATCGCCTAGTAGAAAGACAGGCGGAATTTCACCTTGATTTCCCCATTTTTTTAGCAGGGGGCATTGGAACGGATTTTGAATATTGTCTTGAAGAGGTCCGCAGAAAAGTGGGATCGATCCTTGCAACGCCTGTTCTTCTTTTTGGAGATCCAGGGTACTGGAAGGAGAAGATCACCCATCGGTTCCAATGCAATTTGGCTTCAGGAACGATTGCAGGGTCTGAGTGGGTCAGCAATTGCTTCTATTGTGTCCAGAACGCCAAACAAGGCCTTAAGATCTACAAGAGATACCTGGCTGGCAATCTGGAGATCGGCAAAAATGGCCCTATCTATCCAGATGGATTTGTTACGGTAAGTTGATTGAAAAATTTTACTATGATAAATAAGAGTTTTTTTTCTTTAGGCTATTGCAATTTTTCACTGTCGGTTCTACACTGAACTCCTTCCGGTTTTCTCAAGAGGATTTATGATTGTTGCTCGCAGCTTTGGTACGCATAATGGCACATTTCATGCAGATGAGGTGACTGCATGTGCTTTGCTTTTGTTTTTTGACCGGATCGATAGAGATAAGATCCATAGAACGCGGGATTCTGCTGTCTTGGCGGAATGTGAGTATGTATGTGATGTGGGGGGAGAGTATTGTCCAGAAAAAAAACGGTTTGACCACCACCAAGTGTCATATACTGGGGAGTGGAGCAGTGCTGGCATGGTTTGGGCTTTTCTGCGTGATGAGCGCGTTGTAGATGCAAGTCAGTACGCCCTATTATGTCATTCTTTGATTCATGGAATTGATGCCCATGATATAGGCAAGGCAGAATTAACGCCGGGTGTTTGTACGTTTTCTCAGATCATTAGCAATTTTGTTCCGGTTGAGTACAATGCTCCGCAGGATTTGCAAGACAAGGCATTTTTTCAAGCTGTCGATTTTGTATTGGGGTATTTGGAGAGGGCTTTTGGTCGTTTTGCTTACATAGAATCATGCCGGGAAAAAGTCCTGAGCGCGATGGCTTTGGGAAATAAGTATCTCTATTTTGACGAAGCGATGCCTTGGATGGATGTGTTTTTTGCGGCAGGTGGAGAGCGTCATCCAGCGCTCTTTATCATCATGCCATCGGGCTCGCATTGGAAGCTACGGGGCATCCCGCCTTCCAACGAAGACAGGATGAAGGTCCGAGTGCCTCTTCCTCTGGAGTGGGCGGGATTGCTCGAGCAAGAACTCAAGCAGGTTTCACAAATCCCCGGAGCGCTTTTTTGTCATAAGGGGCGTTTTATTTCTGTTTGGGAAACGAAAGAGGATGCGATGAAAGCTTTAGAATATGTGCTAAATCAAGGAATAAAATGAGTACGGTATTTGGAAAAATTATCCGAGGAGAGCTTCCTTGTCAAAAAGTTTTTGAAAACGAGAAGATTCTTGCCTTTAAAGACATCGCTCCAAAGGCGCCTGTTCATATTTTAATCGTTCCTAAAAAGGAGATCCCCAATCTTCAATCGGTGGAACCGGGAGATCTACCTCTCATTGCTGAAATGGTCGGGGTAGCTCAGAAGCTCGCAGACCAATTTGGGATTGCTAAAGGATATCGCCTGTTAACAAACAATGGTTCAGAAGCTGGCCAAGTAGTTTTTCATCTCCATTTTCACTTAATTGGAGGAAAGCCCCTAGTCTCGCATACGGGCCTTGGCTGATTGTATGGCAAAATACGCATGGGTTGTTTGTCTGTGGGGTCTTTCTCTTTATGCAGTGCAGGAAGAGGATGTTGTCAAAAGGATCCATAATCATCTCCTGATACAAGATCCATTTTCTGCTGTCCAAGAAGCAAGACAGGCAGCTCTTGACCATCCTCAGTCGACAAAAGTTTCTATGGCTTATCTGGAGGCGCTTTGCGCTGGGGGAGAGGAAGTAGAAGCCTTTGAAACCTTTCTTGCTTTGTCTAAGTCTTTAGGTCAGCAGACCACGCGACCGATGTTTGAACTCTTAGCTTGGGGAGTATTGAATAAAGGGGATGCTTCTCCTCTTGTTATGGTTCGTTTCTATTCTCTTCTCGGCGCCGCTTTTACACAAGATGCTAGAGCTCTTCCCATTTTGCTAAAAGAGCTTAAAGGTTCCAATGCGCTTTTGAGGAGCATGGCAGTTAAGCTGTCTGCTTCCTATGGAGATGCTCCTCTGCAGGAAGAACTCAAGCGTCTTTTAACGGAAGAAAAAGTATGGTTTGTTCGTTTAGAAGTGATTAAAGCTATCGGTGCTTTGAGGATAAGGAACGCGCAGAATCAGCTTAAAGAGATTATTGCGCACCCAAAAACCTTGGCAGAAGAAAAGGTTGCAGCCATTTTCTCCCTAGTGCACATGTATGACGCGTTAGAGCCAACAGAGTTAGACGCATTATTGCATAGCGAAAGAGCAGGGCTTAGAGAGCTTGCATGCCAGCTGATCGCCCATCTCGACCTCCGAGATGAGGTTCCTAAATTAGTGCCGCTACTCAGCGATGCAAATCCCGATGTGAGAGTGGCTGCAATGCGCTGTCTTGGTTTTCTTCAGATCCGAGTGATCCAGGATCGTACTGTTGTAGATCTTATCCAAAAAAACTTAGAAGATCCCATTGCTGAAGTTTCAATCACGGCAGGATGGTTGGCGACAGTTTTAGGAGCAGAGATAGGGATTCAGGAGCTGGAGCGATGGCTTGAACAAGATACTCTTGATGCTAAACGCCTGGCAGCAGCAGCAGTGGCTGTGACCGGTTCTTTTGGAGTGGATCTGGCTGCAAAAGAGATCCGCTCGCAGATAGATCCCTATACAAAGGTAAATTTAGCAATTGGTTTAATTGGGCAAAAAAAAGAGAGGGAGCTTGCCTCTCAGGTATTATTCCAAGAGCTGATTGCTTCAGGAAATAATTTGTGGATGTGGGAAGAGAGAGCGGGGGGATTGTTTCGAAGCTTAGCTCCCAGCAAAGTGCGCCATATCGAGCAGATTCCTCGTTATCCTGATGTGGTAGATCAACTTGTCAAACTCGATATTTTATCGATACTCAGTATCGTAAGGCATCCAAAAGCTTTAGAGGCTGTGAAAGAATTTTTAAAAAACCAGTCTTGGGGCGTGACAGGTGCTGCGGCCGCTACACTTCTTGAAGAGGGCGATGAAAGTGCTTTGGACGAGGTGCGTCTTCTACTCAGCGACCCTGACGATAAGATTAGAATCCAGGCCGCTTTGATCTTGGCTTTGGTAGGCAGCGATATCTCTTCCGTATCGGTGCTTATGGATGCGTATGGGAAAGTAGACAGAGAGATGAAGATCTACATTCTAGAGGCGTTAGGCCATATCGGAGATCCTTCTTCGATCCCCTTTTTAGTTGAAGTTTTGAAAGAGCCTTTTCAAACCTTGCGTGTAGTAGCAGCTTCTGCTTTAATCCAGTGTTTATACCACTAAAGGAAGATATTGTGAAAATCTACGATGTGCAAAAGCGACTGCAAGAAGAGCAGGTGGATGGGTGGCTCTTATATGATTTTCAAAAAAGAAATGCTCTTGCTATCGATTTTTTACAAATCCCAGAGTCGCAACACTTGACAAGGCGTTTATTTTATTGGATTCCGGCTAAAGGAGATCCCGTCAAGATTGTCCATGCAACGGAGAGCCATGTTTTAGAATCGCTTCCGGGTAGGACTTTGGTGTATTTCCGTTGGCAGATCCTGGAAGAACATTTAAAAAGCATTTTAGAGGGATCTACTCGAATTGCTATGGAATATTCTCCTAGAAATGCGATCCCTTACGTCTCTTATGTAGATGGAGGCATTCTGGACCTTGTGCGAGAATTTGTCCCGAAAGTAGTTTCTTCTAGCGGTTTTCTTCAGCATTACAGCTGTGTCTGGACAGAAGAGCAAAGAGCTCTGCATCTAGAATCTGCTGAAGTATTAGATAAGACAGCGTCTATGGTATGGGAAAGGTTGCGAGAGCTGCTGGTAAAAGGAATAAAAGTGACGGAATACGATGTGCAGCAATGGATCTTAGCGGAGTTTGCCTCGCATGGCTGCATTTCTGAGGGTGATCCAATTTGTGCTGTAGCAGACCATAGCAGTCTTCCCCCTTATTGCCCCTCTCGAGAAAAGCACAGGGAAATTTGCAGAGGAGATTTTGTATTGATCGATCTTTGGTGTAAGAAAAAGAAAAGCAATGCAGTGTATGCAGATATCTCTCGCGTAGCTATTGCAGATACGCAGCCGACCACTTTACAAAAAGAGGTTTTTTCTCTTGTCCGAAGAGCGCAAAAAGAGGCTACAGCCCTTGTGCAGGAGCGCTGTAGAGGTTCTCTTCCTCTCTATGGCTATGAAGTGGATATAGCAGCTAGGAAAGTGATTGACGAAGCGGGTTTCGGGGAGTTCTTCATCCACCGAACAGGACATAACATCCACACTTCGGATCATGGTCCTGGCACGCATATGGATAGCATAGAGACATGGGATGAAAGGCCTATTCTTCCTAGAACCTGTTTTTCAATAGAACCAGGCATCTATCTCCCTCAGCAATTTGGAGTTCGCCTTGAATATGATCTATTCATTACGGAGAAAAACCAAGTTGAAATCAGCGGAGGGATACAAGACGAGATCGTCTCTTTGCTTTAAGCGGGAATCCCTGCCATTAAACGTTCTGCGAGCCTTGGGATTGAGCTGTTGGTAGCGACTTCATGCATCTCTATAGGTCTTGCTTTAGATTGAAGAAATTCTACAAATACATTGGCATCAGGAGAGCAGAATCGCTTTTCAAGCTGTCTTTCGGCAAAGGGAGTCAGACGGAACTGGATAACTTCTGAAAAAGAGTGCTCATATAGAGGCTTTTTCAAAATCCCATAGAAAAATGCAGCTCGTGTTTTTGCAATCATCGCAGTTTGTTCTAAAGACAGAACTTCTTCTCTCATTTTAGGTAGATTTTCTATCTCTTTAGGGTCTTTCAATAGAGAGATACGGCAAGTTTCTCTGGATAGTTCTTGGCTTGCTTCTGTCAAAGATTTCGTTTGCTTTTTCCAGTATAGATGATGCGCTAAAAGAGGCCTTACCATTGTGAGATCTTCAGGCAGCCCTTCTAGAGGTATGCCCAGATTTTGTAATTCTTGCTTCATGCCTTCTTTTGTTGTGGGAAAGGAATCTAAAAGAAAGCGGATCTCCTTGGCTTGTTCTGCTAAGGAAAGAGCTTCGTTAGAGTGGGATAGGAATTTTCCGACGATACGCGACATAAGGGGAAATGTCGTCATCATGATGATGGGGGAGCTATAAAGAAGGGTAGATCCTGAAGAAAAAAAACTGACTGCGGCAAGAGTTCCGCAAGAGAGAATTAACAAGGCAATGCCGGAAGCGATGGCTGCAGCTTTCCATAATTTACTGGTTCTACGTAGGGAGGTTTCGTGTTCTAAGGAGATCGTTTCGATCGAGCGAGATAAATATGTTTTTTTTTCGTCTGTGGTTGCGGGAAGAGAAGTAGCTCTATGGCTTGGAAGAGTAGGTATAGACATCGTGTATCTCCTTTTTTAATGTTAAAGCATTTTCGATTTAGTGATTTATTGAAAAACATAAATTCTGTTTGTTTAACGTATGTATTTTATCTTGTTTTGTTATTTTATTAAACGTTAATGAATTATTAACATGCAAATCGAATGGAGATATATTTTTTGATTTTTGCAAATCTAAATTTTTTAATTTGCAAGGCGGTGATTCTCTTGGAGTATAAGCCTGATCGCTTCTTGTTTCATGCGTAGATACATGCTCATAAGACCGTTGGATCTTCCAGGGGTGAGGTGTTGATGGAGTCCTAGATCGCGGATAAACAGGGGAGGACTATGGATAAGAAGATCGGGGACTTCCCTGTCATAGATCCATAAAAGAAGAGCTGCTAGTCCTGAGGAGATAAGAGCATCGGATTGCACTTGAAAATGCATTTTTTTTTCAACATCGATGGAAGCCTGGAGGTAGACTAAGCTTTGGCACCCTTTCACGAGATAGGATTCGCAAGCAATATTTTGAGAAGGCTGAGGGAGGGTTTTCCCAAGTTCCATGATGGTTTGATAAAGCGACTGGGGGGTAGCAGGAGAGGGGAATTTGTTAAGTAGTTTTTCGTGTTTTAAGGCGTAGAGAGATTCTAAGAAAACTTTATCCATGATGTCCTATTAAAAAAGCATTTCCATTGTACAGGAGGCTAGGGGCTTTCCGTCAAGACCGAAAATAATTTTTTCGGGAGAAATAAGTTGACATTAAAGTTGCGCATCCGTTTACATAGACCCAGATTTTAGAAATAATCTTAGAGTATGCCCAAAGAAGATACGATAAAAATTGATGGTACGATAGAAGAGCTGCTGCCGAATATGACGTTTCGAGTTGTTTTGCAAAACGGCATGCATGTGATTGCTCATTTGTGTGGAAAGATGCGCATGAGAAATATTCGGGTTTTAGTGGGAGATGTGGTGACGGTTGAAATGTCGCCTTATGACCTTACTAAAGCGAGAATTATCTATAGACAGCGATAGGGAAAAAATCATTCCCTGCGATTGGTGTTGATTTAATTTGTTCTAGGGAATAAACTTGCGTGCTTTCGACTTAAAACTAGGTGTTTGCGTAGTCTGCCCAGATAGCTCAGTGGTAGAGCACTTGCATGGTAAGCAAGCGGTCGTAGGTTCAATTCCTATTTTGGGCAAAATCAAATCAAGAGAGATTGGATTCAATAGAAAATATATTACTCGAGCCTAACGGAGGATGAAGTAATGGCAAAAGAAACATTTCAAAGATCTAAGCCGCACGTTAACATCGGAACGATCGGCCACGTCGACCATGGTAAAACGTCATTGACAGCTGCTATTACGAAGATTTTAGCAGAGCAGGGAAAAGCGAAGTATAGAGATTATGCTTCTATCGATAATACTCCTGAAGAAAAAGCGCGCGGAATCACGATTAACTCTACGCACGTAGAATATGAGACGAACAATCGTCACTATGCTCACGTAGACTGCCCGGGCCACGCTGACTATGTAAAAAACATGATCACAGGTGCTGCGCAGATGGACGGAGCGATCTTGGTTGTGGCTGCTACTGATGGTGCGATGCCTCAAACGAAAGAGCACATTCTGTTAGCTCGCCAAGTGGGCGTTCCTGCGATTGTTGTCTTCTTGAATAAGATGGACATGATCGGTCAAGGGGATGAAGAGCTTGTAGATCTCGTGGAGATGGAATTGCATGAATTGCTTGAAGCGAAAGGGTATAAAGATGTACCTATCATTCGCGGTTCTGCTCTGAAGGCTCTTGAAGGCGATCCTGCTTACGTAGAAAGCATTAAGAAGTTGATGGAAGTTGTGGATGAGAAGATCCCAACACCAGCTCGAGAAGTGGATAAGCCTTTCTTGATGCCTGTTGAAGACGTGTTCTCGATTTCTGGTCGTGGTACAGTGGCTACAGGTCGTGTTGAAAGAGGGATTGTAAAAGTAAACGATAAACTTCAGCTCGTTGGAATCCGTGACACAAAAGAAACCGTAGCGACGGGTCTTGAGATGTTCAATAAAGTTCTGGATGAAGCGAGAGCGGGGGAGAACGTAGGTATTCTCTTGAGAGGTGTTGAGAAGAAAGATATCGAGCGTGGTATGGTTCTTGCAGCTCCTGGCTCATGCACTCCTCACGTAAAATTCAAGGGAACGATCTACGTCTTAACAAAAGATGAAGGTGGACGCCATAAGCCGTTCTTTACTGGATATCGTCCTCAGTTCTACTTCCGTACAACGGACGTAACTGGAACTGTAACTCTTCCAGAAGGCGTTGAGATGGTGATGCCTGGAGACAACGTAGAGTTGACTGCAGAGTTGATTCACCCGATTGCGATGGAAGAAGGAATGAGATTTGCAATCCGCGAAGGTGGAAGAACGATCGGCGCAGGAACTGTGACAAAGATCCTCCAATAAGGAAGGATTGAGTATAGGCTAGCCTGTCTTTTGTGGTGGGCTAGCTTTTTGTGTACAAGGGTGTGTAGCTCAGCTGGTAGAGCAGCGATCTCCAAAGTCGCCGGTCGGGGGTTCGAATCCCTCCGCACTCGATAAAAAGAAATACTGAAGTGGTCTATGAGCACAATGGATATGAAATTAAGCAAGCCAAAGTCAAATCTAGAAGAGCTAAAAGCGCATTCGAAGAATAGGAAGTCGTTGTTTGTGCATATCCAGGAGCTTAAAGAAGAGCTGAAAAAAGTTTCTTGGACGACGAAAGAAGAGCTTAAGCTTTCTACGAAAGTTGTCGTTCTTGCGACATTTATTTTTGGATTGGGCATCTACTTGGTCGACTTTGTCATCAAGGGAGGGCTTGAGCTCGTGCGCGCTTTTATTCATGTTATTTTTGGTTAAGCAGAAGGGGAATCATGCATAAGTGGTATGTTGTTCAGGTTATCTCCGGGCAAGAGAAAAAAGTGAAAAAGGCGATCGAAGAGAATCGCGATTCCAAGGGGATGGCAGATCTGGTTGAAGAGGTGCTAGTTCCTACAGAAAATGTGGCGGAAGTGAAAAAAGGGCAGCAGCACATTAGTGAGAAGAAACTTTGGCCCGGGTACATTCTTGTAAAAATGAATCTTACCGATGATTCGTGGATGTATGTAAAAAACACAAATGGCGTCTTGGAATTCTTGGGAGGCGAGAAGCCGGCCCCTCTGACGCAGAGAGAAGTGGATGAGATCTTGCATGACCTTGAAGAAAAGAAAAAAGGTGTCGTGCAAAAGCACAATATCACAACAGGAGACAAAGTCAAAATCACCGATGGCGTTTTCGTCAATTTTATAGGTACTGTTATTGAGGTGTTCCACGATAAAGGAAGACTCAGCGTAATGGTGTCTATTTTTGGTCGGGAAACTCGAGTGGATGATTTGGAATTCTGGCAGGTAGAGCAGGTTCCTATGGAATCTGAAGTCCTGTAAACAATTTTGCAGTAAGGTATAGAAATGGCTAAGAAATTATTAAAAATCATTAAACTGCAAATTCCTGCAGGGAAGGCCAACCCGGCTCCTCCTATTGGTCCTGCCTTAGGCGGTGCAGGTGTCAACATTATGGCATTCTGCAAGGAATTTAATGCAAAAACGCAAGACAAAGCAGGCGATATTCTACCTGTAGAAATCTCTGTTTTTGCTGATAAAACCTTTACTTTTGTAACAAAACAACCTCCCGCTTCTCGGCTCATTTTAAAAGAGCTCGGAATCGAGTCGGGTTCAAAAGTTCCAAATAGAGATAAGGTTGGGAAACTCACGAAAAACCAAGTGCTGAACATCGCGAAGACAAAGATGTCCGACTTGCGTGTGAATTCTGAACAAGCTGCTATGCAGCTCATCATGGGTACGGCCCGTTCAATGGGTGTCGATATAATTGAAGGCTAAAAATATGGCGCATCAAAGCAAAAGATTTCGGGAGATAGCCAAGCTGTTTGAAGTAGAAAAAAAGTATACTTTACGCGAGGCTGTCGAAATTTTACAAAAGTGTCCATCGACGAAATTTGATCAGTCGGTGGAACTGTCGCTGAAAACAGGCGTAGATACGCAAAAGTCAGATCAACAGGTGCGTGGAACTGTGTCATTACCGAATGGGACAGGAAAAAAGATGGTTCTCGTCGTGTTTGCACGAGGGGAGAAAATCAAAGAAGCGCTCGATGCTGGAGCTGATTTTGCGGGTAACGAAGAACTCTTCGAAAAAATTAAGTCAGGCTGGATGGATTTTAACGCGGTCATTTCTACACCGGATATGATGCGTGAAGTCGGAAAGCTCGGCAAGGTGCTTGGACCTCGAGGTCTGATGCCTACGCCGAAAGCGGGAACAGTCGCAACAGACGTTGCAAAAGCCGTTGCAGAAGTAAGGGCGGGAAAAATCGAATTTAAAACGGATAAGCATGGGGTTATCAACAGTGCTGTAGGGAAGGTCTCTTTTTCAAAAGAGAAGCTCTATGAAAACATTGTAGCCTTGTTATCTGCTGTAGCGAAATCGAGACCCTCAACTGCAAAAGGTCATTTCTTAAGATCCCTTTCTCTGTCTTCTACGATGGGGCCTGGGCTGAAGATTGATCTGCATACTATCTCAGAGATCCAAGGTGTATAGCATATGAGACCAGAAAAATCGTTACTATTGCAAGAGATCAAGGAAAAAATGGATAGCTCTAAGGCGATTGTCTTAACCAGCTATAAAAAATTAAGTCCGAATCTCGCTGCTGCTTTTCGTGCAAACATTGCCAAGACGGGCGGAAGTTTGGAAGTTGTGAAAAAGAGACTGCTCATTAAAGCGGCTGAACACGCCGGTTTTGAGCTTGATCGGTCAAATTTGCAAGGCCACATTGGTGTGATTTTTGCAGAAACGGATCCTTTGCAGACGACGAAATATATCTATCAATTTCGCAAGGAAAACGAAGAAATACTAGAGGTATTGGGAGGACGTTTTGAAGGAAGTCTCTGCAGCGCGTTGGACGTAGAGATGATTTCGAAGTTGCCAAGCCAGGATGAGATGCGTGCACAGCTTCTGGGCTTGTTCGAGGCGCCAATGAGCCAAACTCTAGCCGTTGTCGAAGCGCTCCTTTGCAGCGTTGTTTATTGTTTAGAAAACAAGGTCGCTCCAAGCGAAGAAAGTTCCAATTCATAAGTTAACAAAGATTTAATTAAAGAGGTTTAACGTGAGTACTCAAGAACAAACAATCGAAAAATTAGTTGAAGAATTGAGCAAGTTGAGCGTTTTGGAAATGTCTAAGCTCAAAACTGCTTTAGAAGACAAATGGGGTGTGAAAGCACAAGCTGCTGCAGCTCCTGTTATGATGGCAGCAGCTCCTGGTGCCGCTGCAGCGCCTGCTGTAGAATCTACAGAGTTCAAAGTCACTTTGGAAGAAACTCCAAATGACAAGAAAATCGGCGTTATTAAAGTGGTAAGAGAGCTTACAGGACTCGGACTCAAGGAAGCGAAAGATCTCGTAGATGGAGCTCCTAAAGTGCTGAAAGAGACATCTCCTAAAGCTGAAGCAGATGAAATTGCGAAGAAAATCGCTGCAGCTGGCGGAAAAGTCACTTTAAAAGGTCTTTAAGAGATCTGTTTTGACCTTATAGTCGAGAGCAGAAGTCCAAAATTTTGACTTCTGCTCTTTGCTTTGCGACGTTAAGTTTTGCGTAGGGGTATTTTAAGTCCTTGGATTTTTTCATTTACAACATGTGCAAAAAGTGTATACTCGTTTCGATGCATTTCCACAGGATGTTTTCCCAGTGCGTAGGACCATTCATTGTTCTATTTATAAATCCATAGGTTAGGAGCGATTTCAATGCTTAATAAGCCGCCTCATAGGGTGAGTTTTCGTGAAAAGGAAGAGATCATCGATCTTCCAAATCTGATTGAAATTCAAATTAAGTCGTATCGTCAGTTTTTGCAAGCAGAGCAACTCCCTCATGAAAGAGAGAGCGTTGGATTGCAAGAAGTGTTCAACGAAATCTTTCCAATCAAATCATATGACGAAAAGACAATTTTAGAGTTCCTTTCTTATAATCTGGGAGTTCCGAAATATAGTCCTGAAGAGTGTATCCGTCGGGGTATTTCCTACAACGTTACGTTGAAAGTTAAGTTCCGTCTTACTGATGAGACAGGTATTAAAGAAGAAGAAGTATACATGGGAACAGTTCCTGTGATGACGGAAAAGGGAACGTTTATTATCAATGGAGCTGAAAGAGTGATTGTATCTCAGCTTCATCGCTCTCCTGGAATTTCATTTGAGCAGGAAAGACACCCTAAAGGAACGGTGATTTATTCGTTCCGCATTATTCCTTATCGCGGAAGTTGGTTGGAAGGAGCCTTTGATTCTAACGACCTAATTTACATTTATATTGACCGTAAGAAGCGTCGCCGTAAAATTTTAGCGACCTCTTTTATCCGTACTCTTGGATATTCCACCGATGCAGACATTATCGAAGAATTTTTTAATACAGTAAAAGTCAAAATCCGTTCCGATAAGGATTTTACGAAGCTGGTTGGTAAAATTTTAGCTGAAGATGTAGTAGAAGAAGAAAGCGGGGTTGTGTTCGGAAAGGCAGCGGAAAAGCTTACAACGGCTATGCTCAAGCGCATGCTTGATGCTAATATTGGAGCGGTAAGGATCGCAGAAGATGCTGATGAAACAAGCCCGATTATTAAAATGCTTGCGAAGGACCCAACCGATTCCTATGAATCCGCTTTGAAAGATTTCTATCGCAAAATTCGTCCGGGTGAGCCTGCTACGCTATCCAATGCCCGTTCTGCTATCATGCGTCTTTTTTTTGACCCAAAACGATACAATTTAGGCAAAGTTGGCCGCTACAAACTAAACTATAAAATGCAACTCGGTACTTCAGATGAAGAATTGCAAAACGTGACCCTTAAAAAAGAGGACGTTATCTCTGCTCTGAAGTATTTGATCCGTTTGAAAAAGGGCGATGAAACTGCACATGTGGATGATATTGACCATTTGGGTAACCGCAGAGTCCGCTCTGTCGGAGAATTAATCCAAAACCAGTGTAGAATTGGACTTGCCCGTATGGAGAAAATCATCAAAGAAAGAATGAATCTTTTTGATTTCTCTTCCGATACATTGACTCCTGGGAAAATTGTTTCAGCAAAAGGGCTTGCGGGTGTTTTAAAAGACTTCTTTGGAAGATCTCAGCTCTCTCAATTTATGGATCAAACCAATCCAGTTGCAGAGTTAACCCACAAACGCCGCCTTTCTTCCCTTGGGCCTGGTGGATTAAACAGAGAAAGAGCCGGTTTTGAAGTCCGCGACGTTCATCCGAGCCATTATGGAAGGGTCTGCCCAATTGAAACTCCTGAAGGTCCTAACATTGGATTGATTACCTCTTTGTCCTCTTTTGCTAAAATTAACGAATTTGGTTTTATCGAAACGCCGTATCGTATTGTTCGCGATGGGATTGTAACGGATGAAATCGAATACATGACGGCTGATCAGGAAGAGAATTGTGTGATTGCTCAGGCGTCCGCTGCTTTAGATGAGTTAAACATGTTTGTCGAATCTACTTGCTGGGCTCGATATTCAGGGGAATCCTCAAAGATTGAAACGGAAAAGGTGACCCATATGGACGTCTCCTCTAAACAGCTCGTTTCTATTGTGACAGGATTGATCCCGTTTTTAGAGCATGATGACGCGAACCGCGCGCTGATGGGATCTAACATGCAACGCCAGGCTGTACCTCTTTTGAGAACCGATTCTCCTTATGTAGGAACCGGTCTTGAATTGAGAACAGCAAAAGACTCTGGAGCGGTGATCACTGCTGAAGAGGATGGGGTTGTAGAATATGTTGACGGCTTTAAAATCGTCGTCGCATCGAAGGCAAATCTCTCACACAAGAAAACCTATTGGCTTAAAAAATTTCTTCGTTCCAATGCTGGAACATGCATCAACCAAACGCCTTTGTGCAATGTGGGCGATGAAGTGCGAGCTGGCGATGTGATTGCAGATGGACCGGCAACGGATCTTGGAGAGGTAGCTCTTGGCAAGAACGTTCTTGTTGCTTTTATGCCTTGGTGTGGTTACAACTACGAGGATGCGATCATCATTTCAGAAAAACTTTTGCGAGAGGATTATTATACTTCGATCTATCTCGAGGAGTTTGAGCTAACAGCCCGAGATACAAAACTCGGAAAAGAAGAGATTACAAAGGACATCCCAAACGTTTCGGAAGAGGCGTTAGCGAATCTTGGAGAAGATGGCATTATCCGTATTGGAGCTGAGGTGAAGCCAGGAGATATCTTGGTAGGGAAAATCACTCCAAAATCGGAAACTGAGTTGGCTCCGGAAGAAAGACTTTTAAGAGCCATCTTCGGAGAGAAGGCTGCAGATGTAAAAGATGCTTCTTTAACAGCTCCTCCGGGAACGGAAGGAGTCGTTATGGATGTCAAGGTCTTTAGCAGAAGGGATCGCCTTTCAAAGACGGATGATGAGCTAGTAGAAGAAGCTTCCCGTATCAAAGATATCCATCAGGATTATAAGACGAAAGAAGCGGAACTCATGATGGAGTTTCATGAAAAACTGGGAGCTCTTTTGATGAACGAGCAAGCTCCAGGGCCTATTCTCCATCGCAAAACAGGCGATATTATTATTCAAGAAGGAGAGACGATCTCTCAAGAAACTCTTGAGCAGCTAGAAACAGAGTCTGTTGAAGATCTGATTTTGTCTGATCATGAACTGTATACAGCTTTGAGAAGCATCTTACGAGAGTATGATCTTGCCTTGCAAACGCTCCAAGCTCAGCATAAGACAGAGATCGAGTTCATGAAGAAAGGGGACACGGAATTAGATCCGGGTGTAATCCGTCAGGTCAAGGTCTATGTCGCTTCAAAGAGAAAGCTCCAGGTAGGGGATAAGATGGCGGGACGCCACGGAAACAAAGGGGTTGTCTCTAAGATTGTTCCGGAAGCAGATATGCCTTATCTTGCAGATGGTCAGACCATTGAGATTATCCTCAATCCTCTTGGCGTTCCTTCTCGTATGAACATGGGGCAGCTTTTAGAAACACATCTTGGATTTGCGGCTAAAAAAGCAGGGGTTTTTGTGAAGAGCCCTGTTTTTGAAGGGTTCCCTGAGTCTCGCATTTGGGAGATGATGAAGGATCTAGGTCTTCCAGAAGATGGAAAAATGTATCTCTATGATGGAAGAACAGGAGAAAGATTTGATAGCAGAGTGGTTGTTGGATATATTTATATCTTGAAACTAAGCCACTTGGTTGCGGATAAGATCCACGCCCGTTCTATTGGACCTTACTCTCTTGTCACTCAACAGCCTCTTGGAGGAAAAGCTCAGATGGGAGGCCAGCGCTTCGGGGAGATGGAAGTATGGGCTCTGGAAGCTTATGGAGCAGCGCACCTGCTTCAGGAGATGCTGACGGTAAAATCGGATGACGTTGCAGGACGTACCCGTATTTATGAGTCTATTGTAAAAGGCGAGAACATATTGAATGCAGGCACGCCGGAATCATTTAACGTGCTTGTAAAAGAAATGCAAGGCCTATGCCTAGATGTACGCGCAGAAAGCGCTCAAGAAGTTTAATTATATCTGTGTGAAGGGGAGACACTCATGACAGAAGAAGAGTTCCAAGGTTCCCAGTTTGATAAGTTGTCGATTAAGATTGCTTCTGAGGATGTAATACGAAATGAATGGTCTCGCGGTGAAATTAAAAAACCGGAAACTATCAACTATCGTACTTTTAAACCGGAAAAAGGCGGTCTTTTTTGCGAGAAGATTTTTGGACCCACTCGCGATTGGGAGTGTGCATGCGGAAAATATAAAAAGATCAAGCACAAAGGAATTGTGTGCGACCGATGCGGAGTCGAAGTGACTCTTTCCAAAGTTCGCAGAGAAAGAATGGCTCACATTGAGCTGGCGGTTCCTGTCGTGCATATTTGGTTTTTTAAGACCATGCCTTCGCGGATAGGGAATATTCTAGGCATGTCCACCAATGACCTCGAACGCGTTATCTACTACGAAGATTATGTTGTTGTCGATCCAGGCCGTACGACGTTGGAGAGAAAACAGCTGCTCAATGATGCGGAATTTCGTGAAGCCCAAGAAAAATGGGGATCCGATGCTTTTGTAGCCAGAATGGGTGGTGAGGCAATTCGTGATCTTTTGGAAAAAGAAGATCTTGAATCCCTCGTGGTGGACTTAAAAGAGAAGCTCCGTAAGACAAAGTCGATGCAAGCTCGAATGAAGCTGGCCAAGAGACTTAAAATCATAGAAGGATTTGTCTCTTCTCCGAACCGCCAAGACTGGATGGTTATGTCTTGCGTTCCGGTGATCCCACCTGATTTAAGACCTCTTGTCCCGTTGGATGGAGGGCGTTTTGCTACCTCTGATTTGAATGATCTCTATAGAAGAGTCATCAATCGAAACAACCGTTTGAAGTCGATCCTTAAACTCAAGACTCCGGATGTGATCATCCGCAACGAAAAGCGGATGCTGCAGGAAGCTGTAGATGCTCTTTTCGATAATGGTCGCCATGGACATCCTGTCATGGGAGCTGGCAATAGGCCTTTGAAAGCTCTCTCTGAGATGCTGAAAGGAAAGCAGGGTCGTTTTAGACAAAACCTACTTGGAAAACGGGTTGACTATTCAGGTAGATCGGTGATTATCGTGGGCCCTGAACTTAAATTCAACCAGTGCGGGTTGCCAAAGCAGATGGCTTTGGAGCTTTTTGAGCCTTTCATTGTAAAAAGACTCAAAGATCTCGGCCATGTTTATACGATTCGATCTGCTAAAAAGATGATCCAAAAGCAGTCAGAGGAAGTATGGGATGTATTGGAAGAGATCATTAAAGGGCATCCTGTCCTTCTCAACCGAGCTCCAACATTGCATAGATTGGGAATCCAGGCTTTTGAACCTGTGCTGATCGAAGGGAAAGCGATCCGAATCCATCCTCTTGTCTGTACGGCTTTCAATGCGGACTTTGACGGTGACCAGATGGCTGTCCACGTGCCTTTATCCATAGAAGCTCAGCTTGAAGCTAAACTTCTGATGATGGCGCCTGATAATATCTTCTTGCCATCTTCTGGAAAGCCGGCGGCTGTTCCTAGCCAAGATATGATCTTGGGATTGTACTATCTGATGCTCGATCCTCTGTATATTCCGGAAGATCATGGAGCCAAAACGAAAGTATTTAAGGACATGGAAGAGGTCTTGTTGGCTCTTAGCGCAGGCGGAAGCTGGAATTGGGATGAGAAAGAAGAGGGCAAGAGAAGAGATCTTCTCGGCAGAGGCCTTAGGATTCATGAAAAGATCAAGCTTCAGCTCAAAGAGGGTATTATCGAAACAACCCCTGGAAGAGTTCTTTTTAATACAATTGTGCCGAAAGAACTAGGATTCCAAAACTATGCTCTGCGTAAAAAGAAGATGAGTGAACTGGTTCTGGAAACTTATAAGAAAGTGGGTCTGGAAGCGACGGTGCGATTCCTCGACAACCTTAAAAACCTCGGATTTGCCGAAGCGACGAAATCGGCTCTTTCGATGGGGGTTTGCGATGTGCGGATCCCTTCTCATAAAAACAAGGCGATTGAAGGGGCATATGCTCGCATTGAAGTCGTCCAAAAGCAATATGAAGATGGTATCATCACAGATGGAGAAAGGCATTCTAAGATCATCAGTATTTGGACTGAAGTTTCCGATGCTCTTTCGGATGAGCTCTTTAAATTGCTCAGCGAGACGAAAAATCACGAAGCAAACCCGCTTTATTTGATGATGGACTCTGGAGCTCGAGGAAATAAAACTCAGGCAAAACAGCTTGGAGCTCTTCGCGGTTTGATGGCTAAACCATCGGGTGAGATCATCGAATCTCCTATTACTGCGAACTTTAGAGAGGGTCTTAGCGTCCTTGAGTACTTTATCTCCTCTCACGGAGCTCGCAAAGGTCTTGCGGATACAGCGCTCAAAACAGCGGACTCAGGATACTTGACAAGACGTCTTGTTGACGTTGCTCAAGATCTGATTGTCACGGAAGAAGACTGTGGGACGCTCAACGGAATTGAAGTAGCGGCTATCAAGCAAGGACAAGAAGAGTTGCTTCCTTTACGCGACCGTATTTTTGGCCGGGCTGTCTGTGACGATGTCGTCCAGCCAGGAGACCGCTCTAAAGTACTTGCGAAAGCAGGCAGCGTGCTGACAGTTAAACAAGCCGAAGCGATTGATGATGCAGGGATCGAGCTGATTAAAATCCGCTCTGCTCTAACCTGTGAATCTAAACGCGGCGTGTGCTGTAAGTGCTATGGTGTTAATCTCGCCAACGGCGGTGTTGTCGGACTTGGAGAGGCTGTCGGGATCATTGCCGCACAGTCGATCGGTGAGCCGGGAACGCAGCTTACAATGCGTACTTTCCACTTAGGGGGTATTGCGTCAGCAAGCATTAGTCCAGAGCTCATTGCAGAACACGATGGCGTTTTGATCTATACCGATCTGCGCACAGTGCAAAACGAAGAGGGTGTTTGGCTTGCTTTAAATAAAAATGGATCTCTCCACGTGGTCCGCGATGAAGGCAGGTCAATAGAGGAATATAAAAAGCTCTTAAGTATGAAGTCTTTAGAGCCTCTCCAAACCTACAACGTCGAGCTAGGAACGAAGATTTTGCTCAAAGACGGTTCTTTTGTGAAGAAGAAAGCAAAAATCGGACATTGGGAACAGCACAATATTCCGATTATTTGCGAACGCCCTGGCTATGTTCAGTACGAGGACCTTGTAGAGGGGATTTCTACGCAAAGAGAAGTCAACAAGCAGACCGGGCAGACTGAGCTGATTGTGAAGCACCATAGAGGAGAGCTTCACCCTCAGATCGTGATCTATGCGGATAAAGAATTTAAAGAGCTTGTAGGAACCTATGCGATTCCATCTGGCGCTTTTATCTCTGTACAAGAAGGGCAATATGTACCAGCAGGTATGTTGCTTGCCCGCTTGCCAAGAGGGGCGATCAAGACGAAGGACATCACGGGCGGTCTTCCAAGGGTAGCTGAGCTTTTTGAAGCAAGACGGCCTAAGGATGCTGCTGAGATTGCAAAAATCGATGGAATCGTTGATTTTAGAGGAGTCCAAAAAAACAAGAGAATCGTAGTCGTCCGAGATGAAGATTCTGGTATGGAAGAAGAGCATCTTATCCCGCTGACAAAGCACTTGATCGTCCAGAAAGGAGATCTCGTTACTAAAGGACAGCAGCTTACAGATGGTCTTGTGGTTCCTCAAGAGATTTTGGATATCTGCGGTGTACGAGAGCTCCAAAAATATCTTGTTAACCAGGTGCAAGAAGTGTATCGCCTTCAGGGGGTCGATATCAATGATAAACACATTGAAATCATCGTCCGCCAAATGCTCCAAAAGGTGCGGATCACAGATCCGGGCGACACGACATTCTTATATGGAGAAGATACAGATAAGAAGCACTTCCATCGCATCAACCGCAAGGTGATCGAAGAAGGCGGACGCCCTGCACAAGCAGCTCCTGTTCTTCTCGGTATTACCAAAGCGTCTTTGGGGACCGATTCGTTTGTTTCAGCGGCTTCTTTCCAAGAAACAACACGGGTTCTCACGGATGCAGCGTGTGAAGGAAAAACAGACTACCTGCTCGACTTTAAGTCTAACTTGATCATGGGGCATATGATCCCTGGTGGAACAGGATTCCACGAATTCCAGGGCCGTATTACAAAGTACCTCGATCAAGAAGGCGAAGAAGAGCTTGTATTCGCTTTTGAAGAATAATTTCTTAGGTTCTATAAGGCGTTTTTCTTAAATTCAAGAAAAACGCCTTTCTATTTTGAGTTATTTGCTCTTTTGTAATTAATTATTTTAAATGATTTTAATTTCTGTTTTTTGATATAATACTTTTGTATTTTTTGATATTTTAAGGTTTTTTATGTTTTCATTTGGTGCTATTGGCAACCATTCAAATACCTCCGCTTCGGGAGTTCTTCAATCAGGCTGGGATATGTGGGGAAGCTCAAGTCTAGTCTCTGAACTTACTACGGCTCAAGCCCTAGCACCGTCTTTTGTAACAGAGAGAATACAATCTCCTCCTCAACCATCTAGACCGCTTCCAACACGGAGGCTTTCTATCGAGGAAAGCAAGAATGATGGGTCTGTACGGAGGGCTTTTTCTAACATCGATGAGAGACTAGATGGACTATCCTCTCCTATTGCAGGGGGTGCTTCCGGAGATTCTTCTGTTCTGCGGGCTTCCCCGAAAACAGGGATGATGGATGCTAATAAAAAACTGGCTCGGTTTTTATTGAAAATGGAAAAACAAACGGTTCCAGAAGAGATCCAAAGCTGTTTTCAAACAATTCCAGAAGAACAGAAGGAGTTATTCTATCGAATGCTTCAAGAAATTTCTAGTATAGAGAAAAGTGAAATACCGGCACGTGCTTGCGATGAACTTCTTCCTTTTTATCAAGCTGTAAAACAATGTAGAAAGGAACAACCTGAAGAGTCTATATGGATTGGCTTGGAAACTTTTCTAGATACACTGCCTGTGCCTTCCGAATTCATGGAAAAATTTCTTAGACTTCCTTCTGAGGTGAAAGAGAAAGTAGAATGGGCCTTAGGAGAGACCAAGCTCTCTTTTCCTGCTTGGATGGGAGCGATCCAAGCTGTCATCGATGAGGATCCTTTGTTAAGAGATTCTCTTCCTCTATTAAGACAGCAAAAAACCCAGTTTCATCTTCTTGTAGAATCCCGCCTGATGGTAAAGGAACCTCCTCTGGAAGAGGCATCGCACAGTCCTCTGGGACTGACTCCAGCACGGCTAGAAGTATTGCGCGAAGAAGAAAGCCCTTCTTTAAGAGCTTATTCCGTAAAAGAGTCCTTACAAAAACTCATGGCTAAAATGCCGGATCGATTGCAGGAAAATCAAATCCGTCTTTTATTTAAAGCAAAAGAAACCTTTGCAAATCTGGAATCTTTAGGGAGGTTTTCCGAGTTAGTGTATAAAGATGCATGCCAGATGAGCTGTAATGGCTGGATCGCTGAGATAAACGCATTTTTACGGTATTATGATATACATCCTGAAAAAGAAGCATTGGAAAGAGATTTCGATCAGCGCATCATCACCTATTTAAGTAACCAGATCCAAGACCTTATGGAAATAGCAGAGGATCGGGGTTTAGATGCACTATCTTCCCGAGAAAGAAGCTTTTTGTTAGATGCTTTTCCTTCTTTGATTCGATGGAGGTCTTTGGAACAAGAAGAGTTGACAGAAGAGGAAAAGTCTCTTTTGGTAAGGGTTGAAAATCTCATTAAGCGATGGGCCCCTTTGGCTCCTTTCTGCGCTTTTGAACGGGCTTTACAGCAATTTGAGAATTTGACACTGAAGATTGCTCGAGAAGTCCCCCTAGGTTCTGCTTCTTCTGTTACAGAATTGGTTCCAGAGGGAGAAAAACAAAAGCTTTATCAATATGAACAAGCAAGCTCCTGGCCTATCTACATAGATCTTGAAAGGAGAGGACAGACTCTCTTTTGCAATCATCTGCACAACAAGAAAATATATTGTCATGAAAGTTGTCGGGTGATTTTAGAGCCGATCTGGAAGAGTTTAGGAAAAACCTTTTATTTATACCCATCCAATATATAGAGAGTCAATATCACATGGTATCGCCCGCTTCATCATCTTGGTTTCATATTTCTGCAGGTTCTAGCGAAGGATCTCCGATCCCGGTTTCTCCTCCTCTTAGAGGCCGTCTTCGCAGCGTAAGTATAGTAAGTCCGGTGGGAGCAGAATTCTATGACAGCCCTCGCAGTCTTCAAGGATCGGTAACTCCTATTAGCCCTCCTGTAGGAAGTGATTGTGGATCTCAGAATAGTAGTCCTCTTTGTGGAGAATATAGTGAAGAGCCCGCTGTCGTAGGAGCGCGCATTGATGCACTTATGTCAAGAGGTTTTGCTCGGTTTTCTCCGGAGGCAGCTGATGCAGAAGCATCGCAAATTAACCGGATGAAGTCCGGTGGGACTTCCCCTTCGAAAGCTGACCTGGCTCCATATAAACAGATGATTCAGTTTTTAAAGTATATCGACAAGGAACCTGTGCCGGAAACCTTGCAAAAAGAGTTTGGTGAATTGGAAGAGGCAACACAATTTGCTGTTCATAAGAAAATCTGGGAATTAGCAGGCTCTCCCATGGATGGGGACCCCTATTATGGAAGAACCCATCTTTTTGATGAATGGGGCCGTTTTGAGGAAGCCTTGGATCTTGTTCTAACTCCGGAAGATCCTTTTCAAGAGGTTCGAGTTAGAACTTCGGTTCCAGAACCTATGAAATTGCAGTTTACCGCGCTTCCGCAAGAGATGAATGCTAAAGTAGCGGCTTTACTTCCAGGGGACGAAATGGACTTCGGGTGTTATAAAGATTTTAGATCCGCAGTACGCCAAGTGATAGGAGAAGAAGAAGGCTGCCGTAGGCTCTTGCGATCAAGCCCCAAAAAAACAGTTTCTTTTCGAAACTCTGTGGAATTCCGAGAAGTTGGCGGTGAATCTTTATCCCCTCCGAAGGTAATCGAAGCTGAGCTGTTTTCTTCGATATCTAAATTCGAGAGGATTTTTAACGAGATAGGCAGGCGAAAGACTGTTTCTTTACAGAATTTCGAGGATTTAATAAAGATCGCAGGCGATCTTCAGGGACTATTGGAACCGAGCTCCTCTTTAAACGAGCAAGAAAGAAATAATGCACAAGAGGGGTTAAGGCACATAAGAGCTTTCTTTAGCGACGTATTTTGTGGTTCTAGCAAAAATCCAACCTCTTTGCAGCTTATGATCTATTTTTACCAAAAAATAGAGGCTTTAACAAAAGAGGTTATTGATGCTGGGGTATGGGGAGGTCCAGAAAAACTCCAACTTTTACAGCTGCAAGAGAGTGATATGAAACAGCTTATGCAGAAACCTGTAAGAGCAGGATCTTCCGAAGAGGGATTTCGTATGAGGGTCACTTTGTTGTTACATACAGTAGAGCCTATTCTCAAAGCCGTTGAAATCGATCGCAAAAAAGAGATTTTTCAGAGTCTTGCCTGGAGAGGCAAAGACCATCAGCAGAAACTTCTCCTGCAAGAAGAGCTCCAGAATTGGCTTGAGAGCCTATCTTCTTCTTGTCCGGATGGAGGTTCTTTAGCAAGGCAGGTAGAAGTCATTCTTGATGAAGAAATGAGAGCTCTTCAGTTGATGAAACGGTGGTATCCCTTCGCGGATGGCCACACGTAAGTTCTTTTCTGTAAAATACTTCTTGCGTTTTGTTTTTGGTTTTCTTAATGTAAACCTCTTTTTTTAAACCCGGAGGTGTATATGAGCATTTCTTCTGACATGTCTTTGCGGCAGTCTCAGCTGCCTGTTCCTATGGCGCCGGCAGCTCTTAGAGAGTCTTTAATAGAAGATCTCTTTGAAAGATCGGTTGCGCAATCCACCATTCCAAGTAAAAAAGGGATTCTCATCGAGCCAATTTCTCACTTTCAAAAGATGCTCTCTTCCTGTGAAGTCTCCGATGTTATAAAAGAGGCTTTGGAGCATTTATCAGAGCCTTGTCAGAAACAGATTCATGAGCGGCTGGAAGAAGGACGAGGGTGGCATGAATATGATTGTGATAAGATCTATTTCTTTCCCCTTGTAACGGCTGTAGAAATCGAGACAGAAGAAGGGGTGGGGGATTTTGCAGAACTGCAGCACGCTCTTAACTTGGAAAAAGTCCCTTCGCTTCTAATTGAGGCTTTTGGCAGGCTGCCAAAGTACTTTCAAAGGAGTGTTTTGCAATCTCTTCCGGAAGGGCAAAATCTTGCTGAAGTGTCTTTGAAGCAGTTCAGCGTTTTAGTCCAATCAGTCGGAACCTGCCGTCCTCGTGTCTGCTTTGAAGAAAAAGTGTTGCAGGCAGTCTGTGTAGAAACAGAAGAAGACTCTGCATGGTATTATTATGAATGGCCTCACCTAGCAGATGGGATATCTTCTGTCATGAAGGCAATAAGAGATTCTGATAGCTTAGTGATGAATGAGATTAATCCTGACTGCACAAAGTGTATTAGACCAAGAGAAGTTAGGCGCCTTCAAAGCACTCGATCTATTTTACAAGAGTGGCTAAAAGTGCATACAGAGCAGTTTATCGACGCCCATCCGATGGATCCTTGTATGAGAGGTAAGATGAGGATGTTGGCGGCGGAGACAGTGCCCGAGTTCTTAGAGAAGCTCAACGCGGCTTTAGGAGAGTGCGATTCTGAAGAGAAAATCATGAGGTACGCTTTGCAGAATGCACAAGTATATGCAAGCAACTGCAAAGAGTGGGGGGCAAATCCTTCCGAAAAAGCGTTTTTAAGAGATGCGATCCGAGAATTGAAAATATGGCTTTCTCAAGAGAGACAGTCGGAGGAAGAAAAAAAATTGCATAAGGCAATCCTCCAACATTTACCTGATTTGGAATTTGCTTTGCAAATATCTGCTGCTCGAGATTTGTTTCAGGATATGAGTTTAAAATCTTTAGATTTAGGATTATCGATAGAGGAAGAAGAGGAGATAGAACAGAAGCGAAGCCAAATACTACAGTATAAAGTCCGCCTGGATGCGATGATGGGGACGATGGACCCGGAAAAAGAAGAGGTACAAGCCCTTCGATTGGAAATAGATCGTTTTTATGATAATTGGAAAATATCCACTATTTGCGAGCTGTTTCAGGAAGTGAAAACAAAGTGTTTTGACTTGGAATTCATCATAGAAGAGGAAGAGGAAGAGCAGCTGCAAAGCCAAATAGCACGGTGTAGAGGCCTTCTAGATGCTATGATGGAAACGATGGATCCGAAAAGGGAAGACATAAAAGCTCTGCGATTGGAAATAGATCGTTTTTATGCTTTGCATTTTTGCTAAGTTGGATTGTAAGTGGCGCGTCGTTCCAATGAGAGGGGGAAGATTTCTATGGGATCCGGCGCGCCCATTTTTGAGGCTTTGTTCTGTATTCCTTTTAAGAAGTATAGCAGATCGCGGCCTTGAGGGATTGATATCAACTGACAACTGCGATTTTTGTAGATTGAGAAAGGGAGTGCCAGATTTTTTGTCCTCTCTCTAAGGATCTTTTTTTTTGAGAATCTAATTTAATAATTTTTACTGGAGAAGTGTTGGCAGCTTTAATCCAAAAATCAGAAAGAAGAATAAAGAGGTTTTTGATATAAACTTTAATCCTCTCCGTGTGAGCGCGAAGGATTGCATAGCGTGAATAGGAGTTGAACGGGAGTGCAAATTGCTTTGTTTGTTGAACTACAGGGAGGTTTCGATTTTTTGCCGTAGATAAATTTTTAAAAGCCTCGGCCGTACATTTGGCGAGTTTTGTTCCTAAGAGAAATCCGTTATTGACAGCGCGGAAAAAGGGATAGGCTTGAGCTGCGTCTCCAACTAATGCATATATGACAGGTTCATCGGAAGAGGTCTTGACAATTGCTTTAGTAGCATAGGCGTATAGTGGAATTACTGTAATTTTATTCGTTTTAGGAGTCTGTACGATTTCTAAATCTTCTTGGTATCCCCACCATTTAATCAATATATCTTTTATTTTTTTAGGCACTCTGTCTAAGTCTGTTTCAAAGTAGTAGGGATTGCTGAATTTCGCCTCAGCCATTTGGAAATAGGTTTCTTTATCAATGAAAATTCTCAAGGTCACTCGAGACTCTCCATTTTCTTGAGCACGAATATTTTCCGTAATGAGATGGCCCGCATAACAAAGTTTTCTGTAGGAATTGATAGAAGTGCGTAAAGACTTTTTGCGCTCTGCTTCTCTGGGCGACTTGATTTTGTATTGGACTTGAATCAAGTATTGGAAGGTTCGGTTGAATTTATAATTGTCTCCAAATAACTCTTTTCTCATAGAACTTTTCGCTCCATCAGCTCCAATGAATACTTTTGCTGTAGGGAATTGGTTCCTTAGTTGGTTAGGATCTACTTGATTTCCTCGTAAGATTCGAACTCCTACTTCATTAGCGCATCGAATAAGAGACTCTTCCATCTCTTTGATGGGAACAACACGACCACTCCAATTTTTAGCGAGTTTTTGGAGTTTTTCGCATTGAGGAATTCCTCTTAGTGAATGTGGCCTGATGTTAAGGTTGATATCGCTGCGCTTATACTCTGCATATTTTTCTGCTACCAGCACTTCTTTGTTTGTTGTGGTTTTTATTTGAATAGCTGTCCAAAGACCTACAGGACCACCGCCTACAACTACCACATCAGGAGAAAAAGAAATTGGCATAAGAAAGACTATTAAACTTATTTAAATGATTTTGAATTATCTTATTTTTTTTGTTTAAATTCAATATGTTTTCTTGTTTTAATTTTTGGATGTATTGCAATTCGACGCTGGTAAAAAAAATCTATGATAGATTTCATAAGATATTCCGCAAAAGCTCTCTTTTTTTTTGCCGGAAAGATCTTCGAATGCAGCGACCTACATGTCAGTTTGGAATGTAAAGTAGATAGTTTAATATCGGGTTGTCACAAATACCTGCCCTTTCTCATCAATAAGGACAGAGTTCTCTGCTTGAGCGACGAGGCCTTGGGCTTCTTCGATAAGAGGGGGGTATCCACAAAGGTACTGGAGTTTTTCAAGCCGCTCTACGTGATGTTGCACTTCGACTACAGAAAGGCTACAGTCGAGGAGATTGTGGAAAGAGAAAGGCAGTCTTTTGTAAGATTCGATTTTCTCGTGGAGTGCTTGGGGAATGCCTAGCTGTTTTGTTAAGGGCCTTAGTTGAGAGAAGATCATCGGACGTAGGTCTTCATAGATATATCCTACCCCATCTGTTGCAAAGGGTTCTATCGCAAAGGTCATGCCGGAAGAGAGGACGGCTTTCGACTGGTCGTAATAGTTGGGGATGTTGGGAGTGGTGTGGATCTTATAATAGCCAAGGCCATGGCCTGAGAGGTTTTTCACGGGCTTTAGATTGTATGAGGTGATCGTCTCTTCGATGACCTTGCCGATTTCTCGCACAGGAAGCCCTACTCTAAGGATCTTTTCGGCAGCAAGGAGAGCTTGCTCTACGGCTTCGATGAGTATTTGGTGTTTCCCTGAAAGGTCAACAGTGACGGCGCAGTCACCGATAGCTCCGTCGTAGCAGATGCCGACGTCTAATTTCACCACTTCATCTGAGAAGATAATATCTTGTCCAGGTTCTGGGAGATAGTGGGCGGCTATCTCGTCGAGAGCGATTTGTGGAGGGAAAGCTGCAATGGCGCCGAGCTCTACTATTTTCTGTTCTATCTGCTGGATGGTTTGACAATAGCTTGCACCTTTGCGGATGAGCGACTTGCCAAAGAGTCGTACCTCTTTGGCGATTTGGCCAGCTCGGAAAAAGTTTTCTTTATATTTGTGGTTCATTGTTTTTCGTGCTCAAGTGCATGTGTCCATTCTGGTTTCTTAAATAGGAGGATCACAGAGGGGGCTAAGGCGGCGATGGCGATGGCGAGGATTAAAAATAGCACGTAAAACAGGATGTTGCCTGTGGGGATTTGCGCCGGAGGGAAGAAGCCGATGACAAAGCTTGCAAGCGATCCTAGGATCCCAAGGCCGGCAATGCACCACATGCCTATGATTCCTCCAGGGACGCGGTAGGCTCTTTCTACATGAGGCTTTTTATAGCGCAGCTTGATGGCTGCTGCAAACATGAGAATATACATGACCAAATAGAGCTGGACGACGAGAGCGTTGAGAATCCAATAGGCGCTACTCACTGTCGGCATGATCAGAAAGACTGAGGAAAAAAGAGTCACAATGATCGCTTGTACGATCAGAAGAGAGGTTGGCATCCCGTGGGTATTGATCTTGCGGAATCGAGGAGGAAGGTCTCCGCTTTGCGCCGCGCCGAGAAGGCCTTTGCTGGGCCCTGCAATCCAGGTGCTCAAAGTTCCAAAAGCTCCAAAAGCAAGAAGAGCGGCTAGTACGGGAGTGAGCCATTCAAGGCCATAAAAGCGGACAAAATAAGAAAAAGCCTGTAGCGATCCCGCCACGAGGCTGATCTCTTTTTGAGGCACGACAACGGCAATGGCCAAGACTCCCAAGACATAGAGGCTGAAGATAAAAATAGCGGAAAGCAGGATTGCTCTGGGGTAATTTTTCTGAGGATTTTGTACGTCTTTGGCGTGGACTGCGGACATCTCAAGTCCACAAAAAGCAACCAGGACCCCGGAAAAGAAAACGAGCTGCGTCGGAGAACTCATATCAGGGATGAGGTCTTGGAAGGAAAAGGCGATTTGGCTGGGATGCCCTGTAGCACACCAAAGGATCCCTGCAAGGATGATAAGTCCTCCTGGGATGATCGTCCCCAAGATCACGCCCAATGTGCTGATCCACCCTGAGGCTTTCATGCCAAGGAGGTTCGCTAGAGTTGTGATCCAAAAAATAAGGACTATGGCAATCCAAGTGTAGAGGGTGCTGCTAGCGAGTGCTGGACTGACGATATAGGCTAATGTTCCAGCAATGAAAGACATTAAAGTGGGATAATAGATCACATTTTCCGCCCAAAGCAGCCATATAGCTAAAAAGCCGGTTCGATGCCCGAAAGCCTCTTTTACCCAGACAAAAACGCCTCCTGTTTTAGGCCATCCTGTGGAGAGTTCTGCAGAAACCATCGATACGGGGATGAAAAATAGGATCGCTGCAAGAGCAAAGAAAAACAAAGAAGAAAGGCCATATTCTGCGATGGTGGGCCAGTTCCGCACGCTGATAACGGCGGCTAGGTTAATCATCGCTAAAGTAAAAACAGTGATGGTTTTTTTTGAGACGGTCATAAAATGAAACTTTATATTTAAATAATGCAAAAAGTATTACGCAATAACAGGAAATTGCGCAATACTTTTTTTATTGGTTATTGTTTTTGTTCGATTAGTTTTTCGAGTTTCACAGTGTCTTTTGCAAAATTTCGGATCCCTTCGTAGAGTTTTTCTGTTGCCATGGCATTTTCGCAGAGCATCCAACGGAATTTTTTCTCGTCAAGTGCTATAGGGACAATATCCATCGTCTGGGCTTTTATAGGATCTAATTTGCGAGGCACGGGGCCTTCTACTTTGCTGAGTTCATCTAGCAGTTTGGGAGCGATGGTTAATAGGTCGCAGCCGGCTAGCTCGAGGATCTCATCGGAGTTGCGGAAGCTAGCACCCATAATTTGAGTTTGAATGCCCAGTTTTTTATAGTAGTTATAAATTTGTGTAACGGAAAGGACTCCAGGATCTTCCGCAGGAGCGTATTTTTCTTTCCCTTCTGCTTTTTTATACCAGTCGAGGATCCTTCCGACAAAAGGGGAGATAAGGGTTGCTTTGGCTTGCGCGCAGCCGATGGCTTGCGCCAAGCTGAACATCAAGGTCATATTGCAATGGATCCCTTCTTTCTCTAGCTTTTCTGCAGCTACAATCCCTTCCCAAGTCGAAGCGAGTTTGACGAGGATTCGCTCTCTTGGGATGCCTGCTTGTTCATAGAGGGCAATGTAATTTTTTGCTTTCTGGATACTCCCCTCTACATCGAAAGAAAGGCGGGCATCGACTTCTGTAGATACTCTTCCAGGGACGATTTTGAGGATTTCTAAGCCAAAATTTACGAATACTTTTTCTATGGAAAGCTCAAGAGCTTGTGATTTAGAGGTTCCTTTTTTCTTTCCATATTGGACGGCTTCTTCAATTAAAAACTGATACTCAGGAAGGTTAGAAGCTGCGAGGATCAAAGAGGGGTTCGTCGTTGCATCTGTGGGTTGGTATTTTTTTATCTCTTCGAATTCCCCTGTGTCTGCGACAATTGTAGTGATTTGCTTTAATTGGCTGAGTTTGCTCATGAAAAGACTCCTTCGCTCTTTTTTCGCAGATTATAGCAAAAAAACCATTCTTACAAAGCAATTAATGATGGCTGTTATATTTAGATACTAAAACCACGGTGGCGACTGTAAAGGCGAATATCCCTGCGATCAAGGAAACTGTTTTCCAGTTTGTCTGTGTGGCTTGAGAAGCACCTTCAGCTGCGGCAGACCCCACTTGGTCTGCAGAAAGAGGACCGTAGCAGAGAATAGAAGTAAGGAGGCTTAAGTGAATTTTTCTCATAAAAACCCCGAGAGTTCCATAGGTTCATAGTGTATAGAAATACAAGAATTGGAATCAACGGTTTTGACTAAAAGGGAAGTCGAAATGGGTTGCTAAATCGAGGAGGATGCTGCATTTTGCGGTACTTTTCCGAGAAATCTTGGGGTTCGAATTTTGCGAGATATCCGGAGGTTTCTATGTAGACAGTCTGATTGTGAAGGAGCGCATGAATGATCTTTTCTTGCAGTTCTATAGGAAGAAGAAGTCTGTGTCCTCCTTCGTGTCGAAAGACAATGTAAGGGATCGATATCTCGGCGATTTTAAGCACAAGATAGGCCTGTTTTGTGTTTTCTTTGTAAGGGGCTATGGGATGGGAGTGTACATTGAGAAAGAGACTTAAAGCTGTATGGGTAGATAAAAGTTCCAAGTCGATGCTGTTGAGGGGGTCGGATGCTATATAGCAGAGTCTAGAAGAATTAAATTGTGTATTGCCGCTATGCATATGGCTGAGCTTCCAATGGCTTTTGGAAGCGCAGCTCGACAGAAACAAGACAATGCAAACAGCCCATAGGCGCATGTGCTAGTGGCTGGAATGGCCATTATTATTGGATACAACTACGATTGCAACAACAGCGACTACGACAGCTGCAGCAGCAAGAGCAATATTACCCCACATGCTTCTTTTTGCTCGTTTCTCTGAGTCTTCAGAGGCTTTGCTGACAGCCTTACCTTGAGGAGTTGAATCATCCTCTTCTTCAGCTGGATCTTCTGCTTTTTGAGGGCTGTCTTGAGTCATAGAGGCATCTGAAGCCATTTCTGTCGGTGCCGGAGAGGACGGGGAATCGGAAAAAGCAGCAGAGCTGAAGGTTATTAATGTAACGATGAGGGCGATGGTTCTTTTTTTCACAAAAATCTCCTTGTTTAAGAAGGCAATATACGATTTTTCTGGGAATTTTGTCTATCGTTACAATAGTTCTTTTTGTGTCTGTTGTAAGATGAGAAATTGCCAATGCATGCCGAGATCAGAAAATTCTTGGCTGATAAATTGCTGGAAAGGGATCCAATGAGATTCTTGGAAGGTTTTACTCTGAAACGACTGGGAGTCAAGAGATCGAAATCCTGCGATCAGTTTTTCAGTCTGTTTTTGAAGCTTTTCTTTTTTTTCTTCAGATCCAACCGCGGAGACAAGAGAAGGTAGAATGGAAAAAGAGCGGAAGGCTTGCAGAAAGTCTTCATAGAAGAGAGGGAGATCCTCTTTTAGAGCCGCCGCGGTAAGGATATAGGCAACTTGATCTTGGATAAGGATCATTTGGAGGATCCGCACAGGGCCGATTTTGTTTTTTGTATCTATTTCTGTAAGCTCTGCCGTGCCCGCTTTGGTTTGTATTTTGCCAAGGTCTCTCCACCGGTTATGAGGAGAGGACTCGTGGAGAGTTTTGACGATCTGTAGGTATTCCTGGAGCGATACTTGGACCTTTTCTATGGCGAGGTTCATAGAAGGGCAGAAGTGGTGTCTTGGCTTTGTGAGAAATCCGACAGTGACTTTAGGTGCTAAGGACCTAGGATCTGCCAGCTCCCAGTTTTTCGGAGGGACAAAACAGGCTGTCAGATCTTGGCAGGCTCCTGCTGTCGAAGAAAAGAGAGTCCATCCCCCTACGGCAAGAGCCAAGACCTGTTTAATCATGGGAGTGAGAGCTGGAGCTTTGGTGGATTACAGAGGCTACAATAGCAATGCCAGCAGCAAGGCCTACTCCCCAGCCTAACATAGACATACTTGTCGAAGAAAATGTGCCGTCTTGCGCCCCGGATCCAGTGCGCCACACTTCGGAGGTTTGTTCGGGAACATCTGCCATGTCATTATTGTCTGCCGCCATTAGAGGAAGAGAGAAGCAGAGCATTGATAAAAGTGCTTTTTTCATGAAAAACCTTAAAGAAAAGTTAAATGTCTACAAACCAAACTTATGGCAGATTTTGCAGTTTCCTGCAATTTTTTTATCGGGGATTCTTTGGAGAGAATTCCCTATAGGTAGAGATCCTTTGAAGCCATCCTTTAAGAAATTGCTCTTCAGGCTTCGGTGCATTCTGCACTCGAAGAATGAGAAGTTCAGAGGTTTTAGCAATCCACCGATCTATAGGAGGTAGGGAGGGGTTTGTATTCATTTCTGTAAGCGCTTGGAATAAACCCCATCCTTTGGATTGATATCTCTCGGAATCTAGGAGTCCCGATCCTTTGAAGTTTAGATAGTCGATAAGAGCGTAGATCCCTTGAGGGGATAAGGTCATAGAGAGAAGGTTGTTTGTGAGGGATTGTTTTTGTTCTTGTTTTGCAGCAAGCCACATGTCAATGATCGTAGCTTGCAGTCTGTGGAGTAAGAACCGCGCTTGGAGAGATGTTGTGCGAGATAGCCATTGCAAGAGTTCTTGGGCTTGAGGTTGGTGTTTTTGTTGGAGAAAGGTCTCTCTGTCAGGCCATGGGCAAGGAGGAAGAGATTCGAGCCAGACTGGCATCGAGGCTTTCTGTGCTTTTGCAAATTGCAGATATTGAGGAAATCCCTCTTGGTATGTTTTTTTTTCTGTCTCTGGATACCAGATGAAATGTCCGATTCCAAGAGAGAGAAAAGGTTCTAGAGAATTCCAGAAAAGAAGGAATTCTTCCTTGTGATTTCCTTCATTTTTCCAAATTTGGTGGGCGATGGCTTCGGTTGTCTGTTCTGGAAGTTCAGCAAGACGATGAAGAATTGTTGTGATGCTGGAGATGTCTTGAGGAGTAGGACGGAGGGGTAGAGAAGGAGGTGTTGTATATTTTTTTTTGAGAGCAAGAACTCTTTGTGCGCTTTCATCGATCCTTTTTTCTGAAAGGATCCCTTTTTGGACTGCCTGGACAAGAAAATGATGGATTTGGATCACTTGTTCTGTGGAGAGCTCCAGCTCGGTATTTTCATTGAGAGCTTTTCCCCCTAAGCAGAGGAGGTCGCATCCAGCTAAAAGTGAGCAAAGACAGACCTCTTCGATACTTTTTCCATTTTGCAAGACCCCCTGCATAGAAAGAGAATCGGAAATGACAACCCCTTTATATTTCCATTCCTCGCGCAGTAATCTTGTAAGAGTTGCATGGGAGAGAGTTGCGGGGAATTGCGGATCAAGACTTGGGATCAAAAGATGCGCAGTCATGAGGGCTGGAGCTTCAGAAAGAAGTTGAGAAAAGGGATAGAGATCCGATTCTAGAAGCTCTTTTTTTGTTTTTAGAATGAGTGGTAGCTCGAAATGGGAGTCTAAAGAAGCGCTTCCATGCCCCGGAAAGTGCTTTAGTACAGGAAGGATGCCGGCAGATAAATAGCCTTTAATTGCTTCTTCGGCAAACAATGCAACCTGATGAGGATCCGATCCAAAGCTTCTATTTTTCATATAGGATGAGTTTGACGCCGAAGAGAGGTCGGCAACAGGAGCCAAGTTTATGTGGATCCCAACGGCGTTGAGTTCTTCTCCAATCGTTTTTGCTGCTAGAAAGGCTATTTTAGGCTGCCTGGTTTTCCCAAGAGCTAAGGCGCTTGGGATGGAAGAAAACCCATTTTGTAGCCGAACGACAAAGCCGCCTTCTTGGTCTATAGAGAAAAAGAGCGGGAGATTGGGATGAATAGTTTGGTTGAAGTCTTGAAGGCTGGAGCATAGATTGTGGACCTGCTCAAAAGAAGAAAGCTCATTTGCCCATGGGTAAAAAATAAAGGCTCCTGCATGGGCTTCTGTAATCAGTCTTTTTGCATTCTCATTGCAATCATTTCCGTGATAATGGACTATAAGGAGTTGGCCGATCTTTTCTTCCAGGGTTAAGTTTTCTGGATGAATCGGGAGAGAGAGGCTAAGAAAGAATAAAAAGATATAATATCGCAAGGTGAAGGCTCCAAGGTATATGTATCATATTATCCGAAAATCAAAAAAAACGAGAGAAAATGTTCCTCAGCAGGCAGGGTTGCAATTTTTTATCCTGCAGAAGGAAAAATCCATTGAAAAATAACCCCCTAATCAGAAATAACCTATGGGTGGTTAAGGAGATAGTGGCATGAAAGGAATAGAAACGGGTAAAGATAAAGTCAAGAAGATCTGCGAAATCTTAAGGAAAGAAACCTTAGAGCCTGCAAAACAAGAGGCGGAGCAGATAGTAGAGGATGCTAAGCTTCAAGCGGATAAAATTATCGCGGAAGCGAAGAAACAGGCGGAAAAAGCCATCCTGGATGCACATCAAGAAATTGCTAAGGAGCGGAATGTTTTTCAATCCTCTCTTAACCAGGCTTGCAAGCAAGCTTTGGAGTCCTTAAAGCAGGAATTGGAAGAGAAATTATTCGGGGAAGAGATTTCAGAGGCGATCTTAAAGCCTTTACAGGATCCTAAGGTGATCGTAGACCTGATTTCTGCAGTCATCAGAGGATTGGAGAAAGAAGGGATAGATGCTGATCTAAGCGTTTATATTGCTTCGTCTGTTCCAGCTCGAGCTGTCAACTCTCTTTTGGCGCATGGGATCATTGAAAGGCTTAAAGAGAAAAGTGTGCTTGCGGGCCCTATGAAAGGTGGGATCGAAGTCAAGATTCATCAGAATCATATGACGATTGATGTTACAGAATCTGCGTTGAAAGAATTGGTGTCTCATTATATCCGAAAAGATTTTAGAGAGATTCTTTTCGGTGCAAAATAAACTCTATACCTTGAAGTATGTAATATAGTTGATGCATGAGTGATTATTACTATTTGGCTGCTTCCTTGCCTCCTTTGGAGTTCCCTTCTGCTCAGGATGTGAGTTTTGCAGGGCTCCGCGGTGCTTTGGAATTCAATTTGTCGAAAAAAGACTTGCAGAAAGTGGAGTCTCTCCGCCTCTTTATTGATATCTCTAATATTCGGCCTTTGCTGCTAGAAGAGGAGATTGATCCTAGAGGTAATCTCGATGAGAAGGAATTGGATGAAGCTCTTTTGGTTCATAACATTCTACCTCAGTATGTGTTTGATTTTTTAGATCAGTATGACACACTCGCAGACAAGCTGCGATATTTCTCAGGTCTTTTAGCTCAGTTTTTTGCAGAAGAAATTCCAAAGCAAAAAGGGTTTTTGAAGGCTTACTTTATCTTTGAAAGAGAGTGGCGTCTTGTCATGTTGGCTTTGCGAGCTAAGAAACTCAAAAGAGATCTTATTCGCGAGCTCCAATTTGAAGATTTCAGCGATCCCTTTGTAGCTGCGATTTTGGCTCAGAAAGACGCGGACCAGTATGAGCCTCCTGCTGAATACAAAGATCTCAAGGAGCTTTTAGATCG
Organism: uncultured Chlamydiae bacterium; assembly: GCA_945952445.1. Lineage (GTDB taxonomy): Bacteria > Chlamydiota > Chlamydiia > Chlamydiales > Rhabdochlamydiaceae > CAMFIG01. The sequence goes on along the minus strand of CAMFIG010000002.1, from coordinate 8,036 downwards.
ATGTGGTGCAGATCCATGGGAGCAGCATAAGGCCCTTTTGGGATATCGATTTCACAAAATCCAAGATCTTGTAGAAGAACAACCATTTTCCATGGATGGGATCTTGGCATATTTAGCCCAACTTCTTATCATAGAGTATTGGCACGAGCTCAGTGCGGAAAAAGGGCAGATGATTTTAGATACATTTAAAACGAGTTAAATCCTTTGAAGGAACGGCAAATGAAAGAACAAGCAGAAACAGTCAAAGCTTCAGGTAAAGTACTCAAAGCTTTCGGGAATCTTCTCCACGTAGAGTTTTCGGGCAATATACGCCAAGGAGAGGTATGCATGGTGCGTCTTGGCGGAGGAGTTTCTTTAAAGGCGGAAGTAATCGAAATTGTCGGGGACATCGCTAAAATCCAGGTATTCGAAGATACAAGAGGAATTCGTCTTGGAACTCATGTAGAATTTCAGCTTCACTTGCTAGAAGCGGAACTTGGGCCTGGGCTTATGTCTTCTATTGTTGATGGATTACAAAACCCTTTAGAAAAAGTGGCAGATGCTTCAGGGCTTTTCTTGGCTAGAGGGGTCTATTTGCCTCCTTTGGATCGCTCTAAGCATTGGGATTTTGTTCCTACAGCGAAAGTAGGTGATGTATTAGAGAGAGGCGACAGTGTTGGATATACAATGGAGGGAAGGTTCCACCATTATATTATGATCCCATTTTCCTGCTTTGGAAAGTATACTATCAATTGGGTGATTAAACCAGGATCGTATACGATCGATACAGTCGTGGCTCGAGCGATTGATGAAAAGGGCAATGAGCTCCATTTTAGTATGGTTCAAAAGTGGCCGGTGAAAATCCCATTGTTCCATGGACAGAAGATCAAAGCGAATAAAATGATGGATACTGGGCTTCGGATCATCGATACGCAGTTTCCCGTTCTGAAGGGCGGGACCTTCTGTTCCCCGGGACCTTTTGGAGCTGGCAAGACTGTGCTTCAGCACCATCTATCCAAGTACTCTTCTGTCGATGTGGTTGTCGTTGTCGCTTGCGGCGAGAGGGCTGGGGAGGTTGTAGAAGTGTTGAGGACGTTTCCTCATCTGGTAGATCCCCATACAAACGAATCATTGATGAACCGTACGGTGATCGTCTGCAATACATCTTCAATGCCGGTAGCTGCTAGGGAAGCTTCGATCTATTTAGGCGCCACGGTAGCAGAATACTATCGGCAGATGGGACTTGATGTGTTATTACTAGCAGATTCTACTTCTCGGTGGGCTCAAGCTATGCGTGAGATGTCCGGAAGGTTAGAGGAGATCCCGGGAGAGGAGGCTTTTCCGGCTTATTTAGCGTCGCGGATTGCCGCCTTTTATGAAAGATCGGGGGTTGTCCAGCTGAAAAATGAAAAAACAGGATCGCTTACAATTGCTGGAGCCGTTTCTCCTGCGGGTGGAAACTTTGAAGAGCCGGTGACCCAAGCGACTTTGGCTGTGGTAGGAGCTTTCCACGGGCTTTCAAGAGCTCGTTCAGATGCTCGGCGCTATCCAGCTATCGACCCTCTTATTTCATGGACTAAATATCTTGATGATGTAGGCAGTGAATTAGGCAAACGGGCTCATGGGTGGGGCCAAAGCGTGAAAAAAGCAGCGCATTTTCTAAAATTAGGCGATGATATTGGCAAGAGAATGGAAGTTGTAGGAGAAGAGGGGGTTGCTATGAAAGATATGGTGATCTATCTCAAATCTGAGCTGTATGAGTTCTGCTATTTGCAACAGAATGCCTTTGATAAAGAAGATGCATATTGTCCTTTAGACCGACAGATTCCTCTTTTTGCCTTAGTAGATCGGATCTTTAATACAGCCTTTGTTTTTGATACGCATGATGAAGCGAGAAGTTTTTTCCTTGAATTGCAAAATGAAATCAAAAATATGAATTTTATGCCTTTTCGATCAGATCGGTATGAACAGGCTTTTCGACGTATTGAAGAAAAAATTGAGAAAGCTCCGCAAACAGAAGGGTAATCCATGAAAAAAGTATATGACAGAATAGTCGACATGCGAGGCAATCTCATTACAGTGATTGCGGAAAACGTAAGTTTAGGAGAGTTGGCGCGGATTCAAAAACAGGATGGGAGAAGCATCTATGCTTCCGTTTTGCGTTTTGAAGGATCTAAGGTTACCTTGCAGTCCTTTGAAAATACAAGAGGCATTTCAACCAATGACAAGGTGACTTTTCTAGGAAGACAAATTCATGCAGTCTGCAGCGATGCTCTTTTAGGAAGGCGATTGAATGGCGTTGGAGATCCAATTGATCTTGGACCTCCGGTTCAGGGAGATTCCGTCGAGATAGGGTCTCCTTCTTTCAACCCTGTTAAGAGGATCATCCCAAGAGATCTAGTCCGAACGAATATCCCGATGATCGATGTATTTAATTGTCTTGTAAAATCACAGAAAATACCTATTTTCTCGATAGCGGGAGAACCTTATAATGCTCTTCTCATGCGGATTGCTAACCAAACTGATGCTGATATTGTAATCATTGGAGGAATGGGGCTGCGATTTGATGACTATCAAGCATTTATCGACAATGCGGAAAAATCGGGTTCTTTAGATAAAACGATTATGTTTATTCACCAGGCAACGGATCCTGCAGTAGAGTGTTTGCTCGTTCCCGATATGGCTCTTGCTTGTGCAGAAAAATTTGCAATTCAGGATAAAGATGTTCTTGTGCTTCTCACCGATATGACAGCTTTTGCAGATTCGATTAAGGAAATTATGATCACCATGGACCAGGTTCCTTCGAACCGAGGGTATCCAGGCTCTCTTTACTCTGACTTGGCCTCCCGTTATGAAAAAGCAGTAGATATTGATGGTAGCGGCTCGATCACGGTGATTTCTGTGACGACAATGCCCGGTGGAGATGTCACCCACCCGATTCCAGACAATACAGGATACATCACAGAGGGACAGTTTTATCTGCATGATGGCAGGATCGATCCTTTTGGTTCTTTGTCTCGTTTAAAGCAGCAGGTCATTGGCAAAGTCACAAGAGAAGATCATGGAGATATTGCCAACGCGCAGATTCGTTTATATGCAGACTCAAAAAAAGCAAAAGAACGTCAAAGCATGGGATTTCGTTTATCGAAGTGGGATGAAAAGCTCTTGGTGTATGGCAAGCTATTCGAAGAGAGGATGATGAATCTGGAAGTAAACTATAGTCTAGAAGAGGCTCTTGATCTTGGATGGCGTACATTGTCTGAATGCTTTGATCCTCACGAAGTGGGAATTAAGCAGACTTTAGTCGATAAATATTGGCCCCGATTACAATAACTATTTTAAACGGGAGATGCATGGCGCAAGTCAAATTCACTAAGACAGAGCTCCGAGCCCAGCAAGTTAAACTTGCGCAATTGCAAAAGTATTTGCCGACTTTGCAACTCAAAAAAGCGATGCTTCAAGCTGAGGTAAGCCAAGTACAGGCAGAAATAGAGAGGCTGCAAGCAGAGTTTTACGATCAAGAAGCGCGGATAAGCAGGTATGCAGCTCTTTTTTCAGAGAGAAACACGGGCGATTTTTTCTCGGCTATTGCCATAGAAAAAGTCGAGATAATCCATGAAAATATAGCAGGAGTTGACATTCCTATTTTCGAGAAGATAGTTTTTGCGCCAGAAATGTATTCTCTCTATGACACTCCTGTTTGGTTTGAATCGGCCTTAGAAGGTGTGAAGCAGTTGCTAGTGATTAGAGAAAAAGGTAAAGTCGCTGCATTGAAAAAATCCGCTTTAGAAAAAGAACTAAGAGAGGTCTCTACTCGAGTGAATTTATTTGAAAAGGTCATGATTCCAAGGGCAGTTGAGAACATCAAGAAGATTAAAATCTTTTTAGGAGATCAACAGCTTGCAGCTGTTTCTCAAGCGAAAGTCTCCAAAAAGAAGATTCTTGAGAATGCTGAGGTAGTTTCTCTGCGAGGAGGCATATGATTACCCAAGTGAAAAAGCATTTAATCTTAGGAACCAAAGAAGACCTGGATCTCTTCTTTGAGCGAGCGCAAAAAGAGGGTTTTATTGAGTTTTTATCCGGCTCTTCAAAAAAAGCTCTCGAATTGCCTGAGAATGTTCAGCATCTGGTCAGCGCTCTTAAAATTCTAAAAAAACTGCCGCTTAAAAAACTGTATGAGGGAATCTGGGATCGAGAATATGCATATCGGTCAGCTGAAAGAGTTCTGCAGCTGAAGGCAGAGGTTGAGAGACTTTACGAAGAAAAGCGATTGATCGAAGCGGAAATCGTAAGAGTCGCTCCTTTTGGAGATTTTTCGATAGAAGATCTGGATTTTATCGAAAAAGAAGGACATCGCAAGATCCAGTTTTTTTGTAGAAAATCGCATAAGGCTCATCTGCCATATCCTGAAGAGGATTTTTTTTATATCGGGACGGAATATGATTTGGATTACTTTGTCGCAATCCACCCAGAGGTACGCAGCTATCCGGAAATGATAGAAATGCGAATCGATCGTCCTCTTGGAGAATTACAAGATCACCTTTCGTTCATCAAAGAGTCGATCCATCTTGTAGAGCTCGAATTGAAAGATTTTGCAGGACATCTTGAATATCTCCATGAAACTCTTTTAGAGGAGCTGAACGAGTACCATTTAGCATGTGCAAAGCGAGATGTGGCTTTTCCTATGCAGGAATCTTCTCTCTTTGCTGTAGAAGCTTGGATCCCAAAATCAAAAATCTCAAGGATGTATTCCCTTTTAGAGGGTTTGTCAGTTCATGTAGAAGAGATTCGAGTTGAAGAAAAAGATAGAGTTCCAACCTATATGGAAAACCAGGGAGTGAAAAGGCTAGGGGAAGACCTCGTGCTCATCTATGATATCCCGGCCACTTCAGACAAGGATCCTTCAGGGTGGGTGTTTTGGTTTTTTGCTCTCTTTTTTGCAATTATTGTCGCTGATGGAGGGTATGGCCTTTTGTATCTTGGGACGGCGCTCTATTTAAAATATAAAATGCCAACCTTTACGGGACAAGCCAAGAGGTTTTTTCGGCTTTGTTTGATCCTTTCTTTATTTGTCATTGGATGGGGAGTTGCTACTTCCTCCTTTTTTGGCCTTCGCATTGCTCCTGATAGTTTTCTTGGAAAAATTTCTCCTCTGCAGACTTTGGTGGAAAAGAAAGCGGACTATCATTTAGAGCAAAAAGATGACGTATATCAGTTTTGGATCAAAGAATATCCTCAAGCTGCAAAGGCAGATTCCGGTAGCCAGTTTTTACAAATGGTCGCTAAAAAAGGGCAGGTAGGTCTTAAATATGAGGCTTTTACCACGTTTTCTGAGAATATTTTGCTCGAATTTTCTCTTGTTCTAGGCATTGTCCACATCAGCTTATCTTTGCTTCGATATTTAAGAAGAAGTTGGTCTGCCTTGGGCTGGGTCGCTTTCATGGTTGGGGGATATCTTTATTTTCCCTCTATGGTTCATGCTACGACAATTGTGAATTTCTTAAGGCTTGTCGATAAGGTTCCAGCAGAAGAGATCGGTTTGCAACTGCTGTATAGCGGTCTTGGCGTAGCTGCCTTTTTCGCATTGGTTCAAAAAAGATGGAAAGGGATTGGTGAGATTATGCACGTTGTGCAAATTTTCGCTGATGTGCTTTCTTATCTGCGTTTATATGCCCTAGCCTTGGCAGGATCAATTATGGCCTCTACTTTCAACGAAATGGGCGAGATTATCGGGCTTGTTGGAGGGTTTGTTGTGGTGATCCTAGGACATGGAGTAAACATGTTGCTGGGTTTAATGGCAGGTGTGATCCACGGTCTTCGTTTGAACTTTATCGAGTGGTACCATTATTCTTTCGATGGAGGAGGCCGCCTGTTAAGACCTTTGATGCTGCTCAAAGGCAAAGAAGAATAAATTGATGTTAAAAGTAAGGAGATGAATATGGATTATGCGATGGTCGGACCTGCTTTAGTATTAGGGCTGGGCTGTGTCGGGAGCTCCATAGGTTGTGGGATTGGATGTATGGCTTCCCATGCTGTGATGAGCCGTGTAGAAGAAAATCATGGAAAGTTTATCGGGATGTCGGCTGTGGCTTCTTCCCAGTCTATTTATGGCTTTGTTTTAATGATTTTAATGAAAAATAGCATTCTTGCCGGGACATTGACTCCGCTTGCAGGATTGGGAATTGGTTTTTCTGTTGGGATCGCGTTGCTGTTTTCTTCTATTTATCAAGGTAAATGTGCGGCTTCAGGAATTCAGGCTTCTGCAAAGCAGCCTGCTATCATAGGAAAGTGTTTTGCCGCCTTGGGGATTGTAGAGTCTTTTTCTCTCTTTGCCTTCGTCTTTGCTTTGCTTTTGATCTAACTTCATATAAGAAGGAGTTTAAAAAACTCCTTCTTTTTTTTCTTCCAAGGAACACTCTCTGTGTCTTATGTATAGCCCGTGTTTATCTCGCATTTTCCCTAAAATGATTATGACCATGTCTATTGTATACCAGATGCCTAACCCTCCCATAGTCAGAACCATGAGAATTCCAGAAGCGATTTTCCCTGCATAAAAACGGTGAGCGCCGAGGGTTCCCAGAAAAAAGCAGAGCAATAAGGCTGTAGTATAACTTTTTTTGCTAGTTTTTCCTTCCATAATAGGCTCCTTATCGAGTACCTTAGTTTCTCCCAGCATATCGATTTCTCTTAATTTCTGTAAGGTGTTTATGCACGTAGCTATTGGTTCTAAGAATCCGGTAAAGATCCGCGCTGTCGAAGAGGTCTTTTTCCCTTTGGAAGCGAAAGTAATTTCTTATCCTGCTCAATCCGGTGTTCGGGATCAGCCTTTATCCCAAGAGGAGACAAAAAAAGGAGCGATTCATCGCGCTCAAGACTGCGTACAAAATCTTCAGGTGGAATACGGTATAGGCTTAGAAGGCGGTGTGTTTTTAGAAGAGGGAAAGCTCTATTTATGCAACTGGGGTGCTCTTGCAGATACGCAAGGACAGGTATTCACAGTCAACGGCCCTTCTTTTCTACTTCCCATTGAGTTTGCAGAGGAATTATTTTTAGGCTGCGAGCTCAATATCTTAATGCATGCAAAAATGGGGATTCAAGATCTTGGAGCAAAAGAAGGGGCTATTGGTTACTATACAAAAGGAGAAGTCACTCGTTGTCAGGTGTTTACTCAAATGGTGCATATTCTATGGGGGCAATATCAATATTTTAATGGTGCTTTTTGCTCCTTAAGTCAGCAGAGTAGCAGCATTTGAGAGCGAGTCTATTTTTTATTGGCAACTCCGTTGGATTTCCGTAAAATTCCAGTATGAGCTTTCACTCAATTTTCGGAGGATTTGATCAATGCAGCCTTTTCAAATTCCTTAATGGTCTCAAGGAAATGCTGTTCTACCGTTGAAAAAACCCTCGTTGATTGCGTTAAATTTCGCAATAAAATTGGAATGGACGTCGTTCTAGAAGCTCTGAAAATGTATTGGCACAGTAGAAAAGTAAATCTCGAAAAACTCTTTGAATATGCTAAATTATTCCGTGTCGAAAAGATTTTAAAACCGATTATGGAGACAATTGTCAGTGGGTAATACAATCGAAAAACCCAAAAAAAATCTTGGGGAATCAATACGCCAGCGATTAAAGAATCTATCAGACCAGAGAAACCGACCCTTTGATGAAATACTTCGGTATTATGCTATGGAGAGATTTTTATACCGCCTAAGCGTTAGTCCTCATGCCAAGAAATTTTTCCTTAAGGGCGGCTTAATGCTGAAGGTTTGGGACTCGTTGGATCATAGAGCCACGATGGATATAGATCTGCTTGCAAAGACATCCAATCAAATTGATAACTTACATCAGATCATTCAAAATCCATGGGTAGATTTTTTGAGAGCTAATGCTAAGATCAAACAATTCTTGTTTAATTAGAGATGCCTATTCCGATCGATTGGCGCCGTGTCAGCCTAGTGCTTGAAAGAGCCGTTTAAAACTTTTATTTACACCGCGGGTGGTTTTTCGGGCAATTTATGTACATATTGACCCCCTGAATTAACGGAATTAATTGGCGG
>CAMFIG010000001.1 GCA_945952445.1 uncultured Chlamydiae bacterium | reverse complement strand
GGGTTTTTAGCTATCTTTTTTACCTCGCGCCGAAGGCGGGAGGTGAACATCTACTTTAATTGGGCTAGAATATTTGTTTTGAAATATAAAGTCGGTGCTCTTTTCAAAACAGAATCCATCCAATCAAGAGGAAAAAATTGGGACATGTTAAGCGCTCCGCGTATTCTATCCACCGTCCATTCTCCTTCAGCACAGGCTGTATTCATCTCGCGGATGAGACGCTCCCTGCTATGAAAATCATAAGCAAGTAAAAGAGAGATTATATCCGTCATATAGACTATTTTCTCTTCTACAGGAGGGATCCACATCTGTAGAGCCCCTAAAATTTGCAGTCTCTCTTGCCGAGGCAAAAAAGCAATCTGTCTATACACATCAGTCGCCTCTTCAGGCACCGTCTTATCCAATAAAGGAAGAACCCCCTCCACAAATTCTCTTCTCTCTTTCATGGACATGCCAAAGAGACTCTGCAGTACATCGGTAAGATCATTTACCTGTTTTTCTACCAATAAACGTGCTATCTGTGCTACATCCCGCATCTCTTCTTCTGTTCTCTCTTCCCGAGGACAACTTGCAGCTTCTTTAAACAAATGGTATGCAGACAAATAAGGCGCCTCTTTTTGGCACTGAACAAAAATAGAAAGAAACTCTTCGCGCTCTCCCCTTGGTATGCACAGCATCCCTTGGACCGCTGCCCCATACCCTATTTCAGGCACTTGACAAACGATCTGCTCTGCATGCATTAATAGATTTGCAATCTCAACGGGATCCTCCCTTTTTTCCAGAGGCAATTTGACAAAAATTTCGTATATCTCTTCAGGATTAAACAAGCTGTACTGTGTTAGGATGTCTTGCAAACTCTCGACAAACCAGGATCGCTCGCCTCGTCCCAGATTTTTGAGTTGATCTAGCATCTTGAAGTCCACATCAAAATGAGGTCTGAGTCCTTGGAGAGCAAGAGGAATGATCTCATTTATATCCACTTCGTCCCATGAATTTTTGACCCCATACGCAATCCATTGCAAGAGCTCTTCCGAATCTTGAATCACTAAAGATTCCTCTTGCAAACACGCAATTATACTCCGAGCCAATACAGCTTGACGTCCCTGAGGAACTTGCTTCAAACACTCCACCATATTATGAAGGTCTAACTGAGACCACAGATCTTGCGGCAATAGAGCAAAACACTCTACCCTCTTTTGCAGTTCGGCATCATTGAAAAATTCCATCTCCTGCCAAAAAAGCCCCCACGGTTCCGGCTCTTTTTCCATAAGAAATCGCATGCAAGGTTCCATAGACTCTGGACTTACTTTGCCAATCCGACAAGCAGAAGAAACGAATCTAAGATCTGCTTTTATGCATCTTATGATCTTTTCCACATGAGGCAAGTGCGATGCAAAAAAGTCTTTAGAATGCAGCTTCTCCTCCTCCGCACCAGCCAATCTGGATAGCTGCTTTCCTACTTGCAGCCATTGCAAGCGCTCATTTTCATTTTTTTCATGCCAAGAGCTCTGACTTAGCTGCTCTTTTAGAAGTAGTAGATGCTGCGTGTTGAACTCTAGCACCTCATCCAAAGCTGGTGAATGCTCAAGACCCTGTAATAACCATGCCATTGTTGCATAGATGCTCGGATTCACTTCCCCCCGAACGAAGATCTCTTCACATTTTGTGATATCAAAGCAAGCTACCTGGCAATAGGCACTTTTTGCTTCATAAGGAACGTCTGCAATTCTATCGGCTATCCATTGTATCTGAACGCTTTGTAGGCTCGCTTGGCGTAAGATCTCACCGCAAGATGCCAAAAGCTCAGGACAATATATAATCTGAGTAAAGAGCGGCATACAGTCTTCATGAACCGGAACATCTTTTAAAACAGAAAGCATACGAGAGCAAAATTCTTCCAACTCTGATTCTGGAATACAGGAAAACCAGTCTGTTTTTTTTGCAACTTCATATAAATCAGGACGCACTTCTTCTATCCAAGAAAGTTTATCCTGTCTACTGCGGCACCAATTTGAAAACCAAGACTCCGGACACTGCCCTTGTTCTACAACAGCTTGGCAAAATGTCTCTCTTTCATTGTACGGAAGCTTTTGCACGATCTTTAATGCTTGGGTATAAGACGTTGGAAGTTTACCTAAGCGCTTTGCGCACTGGCAAAATCCCAATCTCTCTTGCGGCGCCAAAGTTTTCAGAATCGATATAAGCCCTCCTTCTTCTAATATCCGTATTCTGGGATGCATGGACTTGCAAAGAGCGGAAAGTTCCGCTAATTCCCCTGTCGGATGTTCGATAACCTCTTGAAGGCCACCAATGATCTGATCCTCTCCATCAAATAGATTTTTTACGATTCTAAAAGCATAGAGAACCCTTTCCTCATCTTCTGGAGCCACCTTTTCCATCAATTTGCACGCTCTTCTTGAAAAGTCACTCGATATGCCGCGATATTCCATATCCGATAGAAACTCTTGAACAAGACCTTCACGAGCATCGATATGTTTTCGAACCAATAACAATAGAGGCTCTTTGCTTACCTTATTTTCTATGATTGCTCTGCTACGAAGATTCCTTGCTTGCTCCGGATTCTGCTTGGAAAGTACTGATTCATAGAGCCTGTTTAATTTATCCTGGCATGTAGAGCTTTCCCTCTCCTGCCTTGTTGGCGCATTGATTCTACAATCCAGATATTGCAAGCAAATAGGCAACATGAATAAATCCTCTCTAAATTTTCACGAGTTAAAAATCGAACAAATTATTAATTTATATTATTATATCATAACATGCAGTTGTTTCTGAGTGTATTTTTATATCAGAAACAATTAATAACATTAATTATATATTTACTTCCGTATTGAATATCGGATTAAGAAAAGACTTTATGAATCGCTTGAGGGATGTTCTCTATCATATCAGAGGCTATCATCCCATAGGCTGTTTTCTGCTGAGCTGCAAGATCACCCGCCAAGCCATGCAAATAACATCCTAGAACAGCCGCTTTTTCTATAGGCAACCCTTGCGCAAGGAGGGCTCCTAAAATTCCGCTGAGGACATCACCGCTGCCCGCTTTGGCCATGCCAGGATTTCCAAAAGGAAGAATCCAAGGAATCTGCCCAGGCTGAAAGAAAAAATTCGGAGCGCCTTTTAAGAGGATCGAAGCTTGTTTGTTATCTGCATATTCTTGCACCTGTCTTAAAAAAGAAGAGGGCATCTCTCCTAAGAGAGCTTTCATCTCCCCCTGATGTGGAGTAAGCAGGCTTTGCTTCGGCAGATCTGTGGAGCATAAGGAAAGCACATGCAATGCATCTGCATCGATAACGCAAGGAAGATTGCAGAACGAGAAAAACTTCTTCAGCATTTTAGTTGTTTGCTTCGAGCGCCCGAGACCTGGTCCTACAACGTAGGCTTTGGCTTTACAGCTTTCCTGCTTGATGCGACTCCAATCACGGAGGTTCCAAGGTTCATAAAGGATATCAGGGACTTGGGCTGCAAGCTCCATCCCCCATGGATAAAACCAGCGGACGATCCCAGCGCCGGAACGCAAAGCACTATAAGAGACGAGCCTTCCAGCACCAGGCATCGTGTCGGATCCTGCAAGAACAAGCAAATAACCCGTCTGGTATTTATGGCGGGTGCGGGAAATAGGAGGAAGAGATGCCCTGAGTGGCATATCTGTATGGAGAAAAACCTCTGGCTTTGCCTGTTCTATAAAAGCTTTAGGTAGTCCAAAAGAAACTCTCATTAATTTTCCGACACAGTCCCACCCTTTTCCAAGGAAAAATCCAATCTTGGGAAGTTCGAGATAAAGAGTGCAGACAGCTGAGATTGCTACCGTCTCTACAGAACCGGTATTCCCGCATAGTCCCGAAGGGATATCTATAGCTAAGATTGGAAGCCCACTTGCATTCGCAGTCTCAATCGCTGCTGCAAGCTCATTTTCTGCTTTCCCTCGAAATCCTGTCCCCACTAGACCATCGAGGATAACCCCTTCTTTTGGCAGGTGTATTTCTCCCGGACGGTGCACGCAATGGAGAGTCCCTCCTGCTTGCACAAACCTCTGGCACTGTTCTCGGCACAAAGGCCCGCAGAGATCCAAAGAATAGATATGGCAGGCTTCTACCTGGAATCCCTTGGCAAGAAGATGGATTCCTGCAACATACGCATCTCCTGCATTGTTGCCTTTGCCTACAAGGAGGATCACTTTTCGAGCAATCTTATGTTCTGCAATAAATGTCTCAACAGCTTCAGCAACATGGATCCCTGCAGATTCCATAAACTCTGTCTCAAGACTGCCCGCAGCATAGGCCAGCCCCTCGATCCGAGCCATCTCTTTTGCCGTCACAACTTTTTGCACGACTACAGATGCTCCTCTTTAATTGCTCTTTGCAGCAAAGATCGGACTGCATCCTGAGGATTAAGTCCTTGATAAAGGATGGCATAAACAGCCTCTGTAATAGGGACAGGAATCCCCGACTTCTGTCCAAGCTGTAAGGCAGAGACACAAGAGTAGGCCCCTTCCACGACCATTCCGATTTTCTCTTTAGCGCTTTGGGGATCCATGCCTTCAGCTATGAGTCTGCCAAAAGAGTAATTACGGCTCAATTTGGATAGGCAGGTAACGCAGAGATCTCCCATCCCAGACAGTCCGTTTAAAGTCTCCGGGTTGCATCCTTTAGTCACAGAAAGTTTGCGGATTTCATGCAATCCCCGCGTCATCAACGCTGCCTTTGTATTATCGCCAAACCCAAGTCCATCAGAAATCCCGCAGGCAATGGCAATGATATTTTTCATAGCTCCGCCAAAAGCAACTCCATGGATATCAGCATTGGGATAGACCCGAAAACAGGGAGCGGTAAATACCTCAGCAATCAGATGCATTAATGCCGGGTCGTAAGAGGCGCTGACAACAGAGGTTGGCAACTTTTGGATCACTTCTTCTGCATGACTTGGACCGCTTAAGCATCCGATCCGACTTTTATATTCTTCTCCTAGTACTTCTTTGACAACTTCCGGAAGTAAAAGGCCGCTGTTCTGCTCAATCCCCTTGGACGTGATGACAACAGGAGCTGTCAAACGATTTAAAGACAAGACCTGTTCAAACACAGGACGGATTCCCATTGCAGTCACAGCTTCTACAAGCATCTCTACAGAATCGACAGCCTCAGCTAAGTCTGTAGTAAATACTACCCCTTCATGGGCTTTAAAGTGCGCCAACTTGGGATGTTCTCTTTTCTTTGTTAAGATCTTAACGAGATCCGCGTTGGCAGACCAAAGAGTGACATAATGCCCTTTCGAGGCGAGTAACGAGGCGAGAGCAAACCCCCAAGTACCGGCTCCCAAATACCCTATGCGCATTCCTTCCTCACGTTGATATTGAACACACCATAGCACAGTCAGTCCGGTTTTTACAAGCAGGCAGGACTAATATAAGTTTTTTTTGGCCATTTTTTTTGCCTCCACTCTTGAACCTGCTCTGAAGAGGCATAATAAAATGCTGGGTCAAGCTCAAATATTTCTCGATCCCAGCTCTTGCCTGTGATTTCGTGATATCGAATTCGATCCTGCTCTAGAAGGGCTTGCTTCACCGTTGCAAAACTACGAGGCCCCGTCTGTTGTTTTAAAGGAGCATAGCAGCGGTTTCGTGGCATGACAAGTGCCGAAGAACTTCTGCTTTCTTCTAAGACATCGAAGAGAAAAGTCTCAAATTTCCATACGGGTATCTTCTTTTGTCTCTGCTCGACGGGATCCCAAAGCAAAGATTGTTTATCAGCAAGGTGCCAGGGCATCTTCTTTTTTAGCCTTTCAATAAATGAAAGGGAAAAACAAAACGAGCCGACATTCGCAAGAGAAAAGACCAGGTTGCCATCTGCTCCTCTAGATTGATAAAGATCTTGAGGCCATTCACTGTATTCCCGTATTTTCAACTTTTCAGAAGAGGAGACGATCATCCCCATCGCCTCGCTGGCATCATCTCTTTCTATACCAAGAAGGGAACATTCAAGATCTCTTTGAGCATGGAATCCAACAAGAGAAAACGAACAGGGATCTGCAAGAGCATTATCCACTTGGATTACCTGCACAAAACAAACTCCTAAAGCTTTCCACTTAGCTAAGATCCCTGCCTGGGCAAACAACTCTAAACATTCCCCATTGCCATTGGGTCCTGTCGCTATTTTCCCGGGAGACTGCAGACGCCAGTTTCCATTCCGATCGCATAAGGGAAGTTCTCTTTGTATAAAAAGATCGGCGGGTTCCGATCCAAACCATTGATGGCTTTGCAAAAATGCTGCAGTCTCTAAATGGTTGGCAGGAGAGGTCATAATTGCAACAGGAACCGGACGCCCCCCAAAATGCGACGCAGCTTTGGCCCTTTCTAAAAACAGCTGAAAAAAACTTTTTTCTTTGACACAGGAAATCGGAATGGTCCCTTTAGGGACCTCTGTCCCAAGACGGGAGCCCACACCACCAGCGAGGATGATACATCCCACTTTTCCTTGGCGAACAAGCTCTCTGCCTCTTTCTTCATCTTCCAATGTAGGGCCTTGAGCAAAGTCTTTCCAGGACTCTACCTTTTCCAAAGGAAGCTTAGAGATCTTAAGACGTTCTTGCTGAGATTGCAGAAGCTCCCGATCCCAATTTTGAAGTTCGGATAAAAAGCAGTGTTTTTCTTCAGAAGACCAATTTTTCAGATCTTCCGCAAGATGCGGCTGTCCCAACCAAGAAAGCCTATCCATAATCTCTTTATCCACACCCCTCCTTGAAGCCAAGCGCTTTTTCCACAGCAGACACAGGAATCATACAAATCTTCTCATTTTCTGCTAAAATAGGGAGATGGATAAGGCGGGGATTGGGGGAAGAAACGTTTTGCTTTAAAACGCCCTGTCTTGGATCTGCCCACAAAGAGACAATCCTGATAGGAAAGTCCTCATCAATATAATATACTATGGATAAAATCCCCGAATCGGGAACTACAAGATGGGAGCAACAGTGCCGGATCAAAGAAAGGGTCTCCTTCAAGCTAGTCTCTCCTCTAAGATCATAGACATAAGGGCTATCAATTTCTTCTTTCTTACCAAGGCCAAATAACAATACCTTTTTCCCATACCGACTACCGAGAATCTCGATAAGCTCTAACCAAGATGCTAAAGGCCAATTTTTTTCATACCCATATTGCGTCTCTGTTTGGATATGCATTCCAACATACTGGCCTTCTACAGAAAACTTCCTCCAAAGATGATCCCACGAAGAGTTCCATGCTAACCGCGGAATCAAAGAGCCGATCTGCCAACGCACCCACCATGTAGGATCAGGACTGGGGATCAAAAGGTCTAAAGAGGAGCACTCAATCCCTTGTTTTTCTAAAGAAGAGACCAAAGAAACCGCCTCTCCTCTTTTCCAGCTTAGGTCAACAATACAGCGAACGCCATAAAGAAGCTCAAAACCTTCGCGAAGATCTTGCCGCGTGACAAAGACAATCTCCGCATCGGGAATATACTGCCGGATCCGATGCACCATGGCATATAAACCGAGCGGGATATCTCCTAAACCCCGGTTCCAAGCAATCAAAATCCTCTTTTTCCCTTGTTTTTTGGCTTTATTCAGCACCCTATCCAGAGGATTCGGCGCATATCGTCTCCAAAGGCGTTTTAGCATACATCAACGCACAATATGCAGTTTGTTTCGAGATCGATGACTTTGCAGAGCCTGCAGAATTTCCTGAAGAACCTCATCCGCTTCAATTTTCTTCATACAGCGAAAATCGATCGGACAAGTTCTCTGGTAGCAAGGCGAGCATTCTACATGCTTATGAATCACCTTCGCATTGCGGTATGGGCCTGTGACAACCTCGCTTGTAGATCCAAACAAGGCGATGATCGGGGTCTCTAAAGCAGCGGCAATATGCATAGGACCACTATCATTGGTAAGCAGCACATCACAAAGATGGATTAAGCTGGCAAGCTCCCGTAGCGATGTGAGACCCGCTAAGTTAACCACCCTAGGAGATAGTCCCTGACAAATCTCTTTTACGAGCATTGCTGTAGCAATGTCTCCAAAATAGATCACAAACAGGTTGGGATCTTCCAATAGCTTTTGGGTAATTTCTCGAAACCTTTCAGGCAGCCAGCATTTAGCAGAGCCATACGTAGCCCCTGGATTGATCCCCACAAGCCGATGCTTGTCTTGCACGCCATGCTGCCGAAGCAACGTCATAGCCTGACCAATCTCTTGCTCTGTTAAAAAAATCCTTGGAGGCGTATTGGAAACAGGGATCCCAAGAGGCGCCAATAACATCTTGTATGTCAATACCAGATGCTGGCTTTGCACATCAGCGGGCATCGGGATGCTCTCTGTAAGTAGAAACTTCCTTCCATTGCAATCATATCCAAGCCGACGCGTGACTTTCCCCTGCCAGAACCACCATGCAGAAGAAAAAGAGTGGGTAAGCAAAATCCCTAAGTCATACTTTCCCGCACGCAGCTTTTCGATGATATTTCTCTTTTCGATCCTCCGGCTAAAACCGCTGGACTTGCTAAAACAAAACAGCTCGTCGATTTCAGGATCTTCTGCTAACAGATCGCAAATAGGAGATCGGCACATCGCAGTCAGCCGGGCATTGGGAAACTTTTTTCTCACATCAGTCAGGACAGGCGTTGCCATCACCATATCCCCTACCCAATTTGGCATCCGCACAATGATATTTTGAGGGCAAAAGTCTATCTCTTCTCCCATGCACCCTTCTTGCGTTAAAAGTCCAGCCTCTTTCCGAAAAGACCCTTCATTCTAAAAGATCCTCTATCAAGAGAAGAACTTTCAGTGTACTCAAGGGATCTATTCCCGTCTAGGATATAAAGAGACTGGAAAACTCTTAAAGAAGTTCTCTTAAGGATTGGCAGAAAGAACTGATTGTAGATTTCTGACCCCGCTTTGTAGATTGTTTGCAGCTGTTATGAAAGCCTGTACCTCATCCGCATGCGGCGTTATACCTGCTTGCAGATCGCTACGCAAGTCGTTTACTGCCTGTAGATAGGGGGCTACACAAGTGCTCATATATGCCTGAGCCGCTTTACACACCGATAAAGAACAGAACGACGGCGTATTGCTAAGCTCTGATGCACTTTCTATGTTATTCAAATCCAATTGGATTGTCCCTACAGCTTGTTCAAAATCCGCCAATGAAGGAGGACTTTCTTGCGCTGCAGCGATAGCATTAGCTACCTCATTGCCACTTCCGATATTTTGCAACGACTGGGATAGATTCTGATCAAACTGCTGACGATCAGGACTAATATTAGGCGCTGGGATTCTTTGAAATTCTGGACTAGAACTGGGCCCTTGTATAGACATAATCTTCTCCTTGTTATATCTTTATTTTATAATAAAACAAACAAAATTCAAATTATTTTTTATAATAAAACAGAAATAACGAACAACAAACATTAACAATCACAAGCTTAAGACCGAAATTTTTCCTACTTTCCTGTACCAATAAACGTGAAAATCTTGTATTCCTAGTACAGAAGAAGCTTTAAAAAAGACCCTCTATGCAGCAGTCTCAAGAACCTCACATTATTATGGGCATCGACCCTGGATCTTGCATTACGGGATATGGGATCCTCTCTTATACTAGCCGTGATGTAAAGGCTTTAGACTTTGGATGCATACGCCCCCCTGCCAAGGCAGCTATCGCAGAGCGATACCGCATTTTATTTGAAGGGATCGAGTCTCTTCTCGATAGGTACAGGCCCCATGCTGTCTCCATTGAAACGCAATTTGTCTACAAAAATGCACAAAGCGCTTTAAAATTGGGGATGGCAAAAGGGATGGCCATGCTCGCTGCGGCCCGAAGAGAGATCCCCATTTATGAATATGCCCCTAAAAAAGCGAAGCTCGCCGTCGTCGGGCACGGGTCTGCGAGTAAAGAACAAGTACAAAAGATGATCCAACTCTTACTGAAACTACCCAATCTTCCTCAGCCGGAGGATGCAGCCGATGCCCTTGCATTGGCTCTTTGCCATAGCCACAGTTTAACCAATAGGGCTTTTCTATGATGGAATATCTCCAAGGAACTTTGATCTCCGCTTCTCCTTTAAAAACAGTCGTTGAAGTGCATGGCATCGGCTACCGCCTCGCACTCCCTTTAAGCCACTATAGCAAGCTGCCTCAGATTGGCCGCCCTGTGCTATTATACATTTCCACGGTCATCCGAGAAGACTCTCATAGGCATTACGGCTTTCTTACCTTAGGAGAGAGGGACCTTTTCGAAGTACTCATTGAAGTATCGGGCATCGGCCCTAAGACAGCGCTGGCACTGATCGGCCATCTAGAAGCAAACTATCTGCAGCAAGCAATCTCCCAATCCAACCTAGCTCTTTTATGCAAAGTCCCCGGCATTGGAAGAAAAACCGCAGAAAGACTGATTGTCGAGATGAAAGACAAAATCCTAAAAACCTTTTCTTCTGTCTCTCAGATCCCAGGAGAAAAAGAGACCGCCTCAGACGCCTTAAGCGCTCTTATCAACTTAGGATATCAGCCAATGCAAGCGCAAAAGGCGATTAAAACAGCAGAGGAACTTGCAGAGCACGAACTGGCTCTACCAGAACTCATCACCCGGGCTTTACAGCACATTTAGTAATTGCCGATAGAAAGAGCCCATGATATCATAATGCGCATCATAATACGAATCTTTTAAGCCATGATGTACATCTCTGATCTCTCTTTCAGTCTATGGTCGGATGCTTTTGCTCTGGAAAAGCGATTGTCTTTATCGGGAAATTCTCCTTCGGACAATCTGGCGCACTCAGCATTGGCATTTTTTCAAAAGGTAAACCACCCATCTCACCTGCAGACTTTAAGCCAATGTCCTTTTGATTTTTTACAATCTCTCACAGCCCGAACAGAGAGGATTGAAGAGCGCCTACGCTTACACAAGATCCTCCATTCCAACACACCCTGCAAGATCTCCTTGCTCTATTCTCAAGTTCTGGGTCAGATGCGAAAAGAAATACACTCCCACCACGTACTTATGCGTTCTTCTTTGCCAAAAATGCCGGTGGTTTCAAGCTAATCCAACCAAGTCCCAGGCTCAGCAAAAGATAGACCCCCAAGCTGACTATATTGGGGAAAAACCCGTTTTGGCTTGCAGGAATGACCCCAGCGACAGTCAAAAGAGCAATAAACACGCCGGTGCAAGCATCGCCAGCCACAAGACCGGATGCAGCGAGAACTCCTCTTTGATTGGCTTCCGTGGAGATTTTCTTTACAAACCAAGACACAACCCCGCCTATAATCACCGGCGTGCTCAGGGAAAGAGGCAGATAAAGTCCAATAGCAAAAGGAAGAACTGGCAGCTGGAATAGCCTCATAAGCAACCCAAGCAAAGCTCCTGTAATCATTAAAGTCCCCGGGATATCTCCTTGGATCACCCCTCTTGCAATGAGAGCCATCATCGTCCCTTGCGGCGCTGGCATGCTCGCAGAACCAAATCCATAGGCTTTATCTAGAAGATAGAGCGTGCTTCCAATTGCAAGCGATGGAAATAAAATCCCTAAAATCTCGCCAAGCTGCTGTGATCGGGGCGTTGCCCCTAAAAGAAAGCCTGTTTTTAAGTCCTGAGATGTCGTCGATGCCAATGCTATCGCTACGTTAGCAACTACACTCATTGTCAATGCTGCTATGAGGTAGATCCTCTCAGTCCACCCTAAAAGAAGAAAGACCAAACAGGTAACTAGCAAAGTACAAATGGTCATCCCGGAGACTGGATTCGAAGTGCTTCCTACAATTCCAACCGTTAAAGAGGTCACGGCAACGAAAAAAAACCCGAGAACGATTAAAAGAAGGATCGTAAGAAAATTCATGGGAAGCCCAGGAAAAAGCCATAGAGTCAATATGATGAACACAGACCCTAAGATCAGCCATTTTAAAGAAATATCTCTTTCCGTACGAACAATCTGCGCTTCATAAGCCCCTTGAAATAGTTCTTTAAAACCGATCCTGAATGTCTTCGCAATCATAGGAGCAATCTGAAACAAACTTAAGATCCCTCCCATCGCCACGGTTCCGGCTCCTATATATCGAATATAATCGGACCAGATATCATCGGCGCTCATCTGTGCAATTGGGATAGTTCCTGGCGCTATGATGCTCATATTCCCCTCTCCAAACATCCGGATGAGCGGGATGATAATCCACCAAGCAAGACCGCCGCCAGCAAAGAGAAGTGCCGCTGTTCGAGGTCCGATGATATAGCCCACTCCTAAAAGGGAGGGGGTGCAGTCCATGCTAAATTCTGTTTTCTGAAAGGGAACGATTACCCATGAAACAACCTCATTCCAAAGATAAAGAGCGCTGGAGCAGAGTTTATGGATAGCGCCTACTGCAATCCCAATCACGGCCATCCAAGCTTGCGATTTACCCGTCTCTGATGATTTTAAAATCTCTGCGCAGGCTGTCCCTTCCGGAAAAGGAAGCTTTCCATGTTCTTGCACTATGATATAGCGGCGCATGGGGATCATAAATAAAACCCCTAAAATCCCGCCCAAGGCAGACAGAAGGAAGATCCGAAAAGGAGAAGGAGGCGCTCCCAACAAAAAAAGGGCAGGAGCTGTAAAAATCACTCCTCCGGCAAGTCCCTCTCCGACAGAAGCAATCGTCTGCACCATATTATTTTCTAAAATCGATACCTTCTTAAAAAAGATACGCAAAATGGCCATTGATAATACAGCGGCTGGGATCGACGCTGAGACTGTCGTTCCGACTTTTAATCCTAAATACGCGTTGCCGATGCCAAAAAGAAGCCCTAGGAAGACTCCCAGAAGAATCGCCTTGCAAGAAAATTCTTTAAGCTTTGTTTTGTCCGACACATAGGGCTTAAAAGCCGATGCCATAGAGCCTCATCTTTGATCGCTTTCTTCTCTGCATACTGCAACGGACGGTTTTAGTAAAATATATTTTACTCTTGTGGATCGACCGATATCTCTATCGGCTGTTTAGATATAAAAAACGTTAGGGCGTATTTTTCCCTCTTTCCTTGGATCGGTGTAAAGCTAACCAACACCTCTACCCATCCATAGTCTGTAGTATCGTCTTTTTTTTCTATATGCGCTTTGCTCAAAAAGACTTCCGCTTGGCAAGGAGAAATTGGCAAACCAGGAAACGCAACCTCTTGTGAGCCGATGAAAACGGGGGATTTTTCCGCTAGCTCGATCTGTTTCCAGGGGATTGCATTGTGGTATAGTTTTTCTTGGGTTGTATAAAGAATCTGTCTTGCTTCAAAAGCAAGACAGAGAGATACCGTTTCTTGAATCTGTCTTTTGAGATGAGAAAGTGGGGCTTGGATCAAAGGCCCCAAAGTCAAAGACAAAATTGCAAGCGCTAAGAGAAATTCAAGAAGAAGATAGCTGTTTTTTTTTCGTTTCATAGCATTAGGAGTATGCGCAAGCTCTTGTTTTCTTCGCAAGAATTTGACGAGATATTCTCTTACCCGTTATGCTAAAAAGCCTCATTAAAGAGGATCTATGCAATTTCAAGGGCGCGCTTTCTATAATCTACTTACCTTATCATATCAAGAAGACCCGTCCATAGCTGTCGAGCCATGGCAGGTGCAAAACTACCGGGAACTCTCCACTTCACACATCTTTCAGCTGCTGGAAAAGCTAAACATCCCCCTAAATCAAGAGAATTTTTTACTTTACACAGAAACCTGCGACACCCCAGAAGAACTGATCGAATGTCTATGGGTGCAAGAAGCAGAATCTCAAGAAAAAGAAAAAGCCTATCTCCTGCTTTTTGAACTGTGGAGAAGATTTGTTCCTGAAAAACTCAGCCTCTCGGTCTTCTGCGATGAACTAGACCGATGTATCGCCCTCTACGACGAAGAAGGGCTCGAAAAAGAAGACTCTCTCCAAACCCTTCTCACTGATTTAGAAGGGATCCTTGATCAAGGAGTAGACTATGGCGGAGATCCTAAGGAAATTTTCCAAAACATCCAACGCTATAGCGCCCATGACTTAGAAGGCTTCTTCTATGATTATATCAGCGAGCAGCTGGAGACAGGACAAGAACTCTACGCCTCGGAACTGATTGACGGGTTTTGCGAGTATGTATCAGAACCGAAATGGTTCGATTTTTTAAGGGCTTGGCTTTTCTCTCTTGCAGACACCAAGGAATCCGACATCCTCATCTGCAGAATTTTGGAGCAAACAGAAGAAGATCCTGATCTTCAGTTCCTGCTAGAAATCTGCCGTTTCCTCGTCCATCGCGGCGATGCGGGTCTGTTTTTCATCTGTGTTAAACAAATAGTTCCTCTTCTTAAATTAGAAGAAGACCTTATCCAGCTGTTAGAATTGATCGCTGAATTCTACCGCTGTCTTGACAAAGAAACGCTAGAAAAAACGGTCCAAGCACTCTTAACAGAGAGAAAGAAAAAAAGCCAAAAGGATTTTTTACAAGAATCAGACGCTAAGGCTATCGAAAATCTCCTCTCAGATTTAACGCTTTGATTTCTATCTCTTAAGCGATGAAAATAGGATGGAAATCGAGATAATCACAAGAGGCAAAAACATACTTAGTCCCCTCTGCTGATCCGAACGGCAAGGAGCCTTTTCTTACATTGTGTAGATGCCCAAACACACAGACATCAACTTTGTATTCTTTGAGAATCATAGAAGCCTTAGAAGGCTTGAGATCAGAACCAATGGGAGGATAGTGGGTAAGAGCAATGCGAAGCGAAGCATCCGGCCTTAGCTGCTTTAAACTCTCTTTTAGCCTTTCCAATTCTTTTGCAAAGATTTTTTTGCCTTGTTCCGGATCTTCCACCTTATCCTTTCTCGCTCGAGGGTTCTCTTGCATGACGATATAAGGGAGGAAATCATACTCATCGGTATCCCAGAGGCGAGCACCCCCAATAGTTACATTGTTCCATTGGAAGACGTTATTATGAATAAAAAAAAGAGACGAAGGGAGCTTTTCCTGCATCTTTTTATTAGAAGCCCACCAATAGTCATGGTTGCCTTTTAGCAAAAGCTTCGTTCCAGGAAGGCGATCAATCCACAGAAGATCGGTCAGTGCTTCTTCCAAAGTCATCGCCCAAGAGATGTCTCCTGGGATTAAAACAAGGTCATCCTTTTGCACGCAGGAAAGCCAATGTTTTTCGATTTTCGCTGCATAGTCTTCCCAGGAAGGGCCAAAAAAAGCCATATCCTTGGAAGGAGCGCTAAAAGAGAGATGCAGATCTGACAAGGCCCAAATGGACATAACTTCAACTATGTTTACAACACAAATCCGTCAGGAACCTTTGTTCCTGTGGTTACGATGATAATCCCATCGCGGATATATATGCCATCTCCATCGTAATGCATCAGATGTTTTTCATTGACCAATCGAACATGGTTTCCGATGGAAGTTTGCTCATCGACAATGGCTTTTTCGATGATGCAATGCTCTCCAATAGAAAATGCAGGGATCCGAAGGTCGTCAGGATTCGATGCATGGTTCCCCATGATCACAGAATCGCGGATCACAGTTCCCTTTTGAATCCAAGACCGGATGCCTATTAAACTATGATAGATCTCCTGAGCTTCGATCATACAGCCCTGGCTGATGACCGAATTGCGAATGTAGGTATCTTTGATGACAGAGTTGGGAAGGTTCTGAGATTCTGCATAGATAGGACACCTCTCATCATATGTGTTGAGACAGTTTTTCTGTTCGGTCAGGGCTAGATTCGCTAAATAGTAAGAGGAAACAGTCCCTATATCTTCCCAGTACCCATCATATACGTAGGCATAGGCATTTCCCTGTTTTACCTGGTAAGGGATCAGATCTTTTCCAAAGTCATCACCAGGCTGCTCCAGCAACTGGAGCAAAGCCGATTTTTTAAATACATAAATTCCCATCGACCCAAGATAGCGGTCTTGCTGCTCGCAAGACATGTACTTGAATTGCTGCAAAAGCTCGGCATCTTGCGGCTTTTCATAAAAACTTGTGATCTTGGATTGTGCATCTATCTGCATCAATCCCATCCGCTTGGCTTCTTTCTGTTCCACCGGCAGGCAGGCTACAACAAGGTCTGCATCGCGGTTTTTGGCAAATTCGACCATCTTGAAAAAATCAATGGTATAGAGCTGATCTCCCGAAAGGATTAGGAAGTACTCGACATCGGGCGTATTGAGCCGATCTAAGTTTTTTCTTACCGCATCCGCCGTACCGTTAAACCAGTTGACTCCTTGAGAAGTCTGTTTAGGACACAGCATCTCCAAAGCCCCGGGCTGATACGTTGCTTGGATATGCTGTTGCAGTCCCGACACAAAATGTTGGGAGATCACAAAGATCCGCTGAATCTTGGAATTGAGCGAATTAGAAATAGGGATATCGATCAACCGATATTTCCCACCAAAAGCCACTCCCGGTTTGCTCCGATGGAGCGTTAGAGGATGAAGCCTTGTACCCTGGCCTCCCGCTAAAACAACACTGGCTACTTTTTCCATTAATGATAACTCTTTCTTGGTTGGCATTAGAATGCTATGTGTTATAGATCTAAACTCACCAAGTATCATTTTTGAAAAAAAATATCAAATAATTGTTTCTTTATCCTTCATAAATTCGTCCATTTCTTTTTTTACTTTAGGATCTTCAATATATTCATAAAATAGAATTAAATAACTGCATAATACGCGCCGAGAAGAGATCTCCGGTTCGAAAAGCAAAGAAAGAGCAGCTCGGATCACAACAGGATCATCTCGAAATGCCAGCAGAGCAATCACTGCATTTTCGTTGTCTTTCGTGATCGGCTTTTTCTTAAGAACCCGAACCAAGAAGTCCTTCGCAGGAGAGCCTATCTGATGCAATGCTTTCAAGATCGATTCTTCTATAAAAAACCCAGCCCTCGACAACGCTTCAAAAAGAGGGGCTACAGAAGCAGCTGCCTGCAGCTTGCCTAAACATTCGGCAGCATGTCCCGGAGCAAACCCATATCCTGGAAAAAGAGGATCGAAAAAAAGGTCCTGCTCTAGCAAACCTATTAACAAGGGAATAGCAGATTCCCCCTGTTCACAAACACGAGCAATCTCTTCTTTGGCTTCAATATCTTCTGAAAGGATGAGATCTGCAACAGCCCGAGCTGCCAAAGAAGACGGGACCTCATAAAGGTCTCTTAAGGCAAGATATTGAGATTTTGCCTTTTCGACTTTCTCTTTTTCTTCTTCGGACAGCAAAAATTCGGAGAGATTTTCTTGAGCTTGCTCTTCAATTTGCTGAAGCTCTTCTATCCGATCTAAGTCAAACTCTTCTTGGACTCCTTTGTTTTCTTCTTCATAATACTCCAGCATGGCTGAAAAGCTCCCGCCAAAGTGAACGTCCCGGTGCATGAGGATCTCATGGTCTATCTCATCTGTAAGAGGAATATCGATCATCGTTCTACCATTCTTTGTTGAATTTCTCCTGCATGATAACTCGAGCGGACAAAAGGCCCGCAATACATATGCTCAACGCCAAGCTGCTTTCCGTATTCAGCATACCGATCGAACTGCTCGGGAGAGATGAAGGCTTTAACGGATAACTTACGTCGGCTTGGCTGGAGGTAATGGCCAATCGTGATCACATTGCAGCCTGCTTTATAAAGATCTTGGATTGTCTCATAGACCTGATCTTCCGTCTCGCCCAACCCGACCATAATGCCCGATTTTACGACAAGGGAAGAATCTTTTGCACGAGCATAAGTAAGCACTTGAAGAGTACGATCGTAGTTTGCCTTATGCCGCACACGAGGGCTCAGAGCGCGCACTGTCTCAATATTATGATTAAAAACATCGGGCTTTTCCTCAAGGACTTGGTCTATTGAAGAAAAATTACCCTGGAAATCGGATGTCAAAAGTTCGATGGTCACTTCGGGAGATACGGAACGCACCTCTTGCATGATCTTCACAAGATGTGAAGCACCGCCATCTTCTAAATCGTCTCTTGCAACCATCGTGATGACAACGTGTTTCAATCCCAACTCCCGCACGGACCCTGCAATCCTCAAAGGCTCATCTTCTTCCGGAGCTTTCGGAGTCTTATCAAAATCGATATCGCAAAAGCCGCAGTTCCGAGTGCACTCTTTCCCAAGAGCTAAAAATGTGGCCGTCTTTTTAGAATAGCACTCAAGACGGTTTGGACATTTCGCTTCTTCGCAGACCGTGTTTAATCGGTATTTTTCTAAAAGAGAGGTCGTCTGAAAGAGGCTTCCTCCTTCCGGGATCTTGCGATGAAGCCACGAAGGGAACCTCCCTAAACGAACGGCCCCTTCCCTTTCTTCCGGATTATCCGGCAGAACATTTAAAGCCCTCCTCTGGACCTTAGGACGATGGTCGAAGATTTCCTCTTCTGTCATACAGCTCTCATAGGTTTTACTTTGGGAGGGAAATGGATAGGCGCATCGGTTGCAAGCAGAGCTGCCTCCATCCACGCTTCGGGAAGGGTGGGGTGAGCATGGATTGTATCGGAGATCGACTCAACAGTGAGTTCATTTGCCATAGCAAGGGCAATCTCTGCAATGAGAGAGGCTGCATGGTGTCCTACCACCTGCGCACCTAGAATTTGTCCGGTCTTCTTGTGAGTGATGACTTGCACAAACCCTTCCGTTTCCATAGTAGCCACTGATTTTCCAAGCGCTTGGAATGGGAACTTTCCTAAACCGACTTCCATTCCCTGTTCTTTAGCCTGCTCTAATGTAAGGCCTACAGTCGCAACTTCCGGATAGGTGAAAATAACAGCAGGAACAGCATTATAATGCATAAAAGCTTCTTGTCCTGTTGCATTGGCTGCAGCGACGATACCCTGGTGCGATGCCACATGAGCCAGCATAGCTTTGCCTGTCACATCTCCAATCGCATAGATCCCCGGGACATTCGTCTCCATTTTCTCATTGACAGGGATTGCCCCTTTCTCCGTCCTAAAGACCCCAGCTTTTTCTAGTCCCATACTCTCGGAAACAAACTTCCTTCCGATAGCAACCAAAGCGATATCTGCTTGTACTGGATTTTTGTCTTTTAAAGAGACGACCACTCCGGAATGCAAAGAGTCAATCCCTTGCACCATCGCAGAAGTTATGACTTCCACGCCTCTTTTTGCAAATGCCTTTGTCATCGTGTCGGAAATCATAGATCCCTGCAAAGACAAGATGGAAGGCAGGGCCTCGATCAAATACACCTTCACTCCAAATTCTGCGAACAAAGAAGCGAACTCACAGCCGATATACCCTCCCCCGATAATCGCAATAGAAGAAGGTAAAGCTTGCAACTCCAAAATAGAAGAAGAGTCGAATATCTTTACATGGTCGCAAGGGAAGGCTGCAACATCCAAAGGCTTGGACCCCGTGGCGATGATGGCTTTCTCAAAGCGAATCCATTCATTATGGATCCCAGTCACTTTGATTTCCTGCGGCGAACAAAACTCGGCATGACCCCGCAAAATGGTGATTCCATTCGATTGGATCAGTCCTTCCAAGCTTTTGCGGATCTTTTCAACCACCTGATCTTTTCTTGCCTTCATCTTGGCATAATCAAAACCGATCTCTCCTACAGTGATTCCGAAGTCGGCAGCTTGTTTAAGATCGTGATATTTCATGGCGCTCGCAATCAAGGTCTTTGTTGGAATACATCCTACATTCAAACAGGTTCCCCCTACGAAGTCTTTTTCTATAAGCGCTACACTCTTGCCCTTCTGCGATGCTTTAATGGCAGCTACATATCCTCCAGGTCCAGCTCCGATCACCACAACGTCAAATTTTTTTCTATCCATGGATGCACCTTAAAATTCTTATGATTTTTCAGCATTTTAGCAAAAACCAAGAAAAGTTAGCTACCTGAACCTATTTCTCTTGAATGAGTTTACTGTAAAGACATCCTCACACAAAAAAACCTTGACAACTAATTTAAAAGAAAATATCTACAAGAAAGCAACTATTTAGGAGTACACATATGCAAATCCCCCCAATTAAACCCCCTCTAGAAGTCTTTACAGCCAGCTCCCCAGCAGCTATCCCTCCGCAGTTTTATTCGGTACAGGAATTGCAAGCCGCCCTGTCTGGCTTTTTTTCGCAAGAACCAACCACAAATGGCCTTACGGTGCTAGCAAATGCAATCCAAGATTTTTGCAATGCCTACGCAAGCAACTCCAGCCCCAGCGCTCAGGACAAGCAGCTTTATCTCGATCTTACTACAAATCAAAATGTAGGATCGACGGGAGAGTCTTTTCAGCAAATGGCGGCTAATTTTTTGAAGAATGGAGAAAACAATTTCCAATACTTTAACGAAGCTCAAGACAGCGCAAACCCTCTGTGGCAAATATACGATAGCGATATTCCTTCCTGGCTCCAGGCAAATCCAGGCGTAGCTTTTCAGACATCGATCACTCCAGGATTCCAAAACGACATAAAAACACTTTTAAACACATTAAGAGAACTAGGCCCCGGCAATGCAGAAAATATCACATACCTAGAACAACTTGCCAATCAGGTCTATCAAGTGGCGAATGACCTAACAGGCAACCCTCCTTTTACCGACCCGCTCTGCCAAACCTTGTATAATTTCTTAAACTCCACTTACGAAAATGAGACCATTATCCAAGCTGCAGAAAACTGCGCAAATCCCACCTCAACCTCTGTTACGACATTGGATTCATTCAGCAACTGCATGCAAAGCCAAGGAGCACTGTTTCAAAGCATCTTGCAGTCGGCTTTAAACTTTGCTGGAGCCTATCCTCCGGCTAGCACTTAAAAAATACTGTTCTTTTAATAGAGAGAAAAGAATAGCTTCTTTTCCCTCGAATATGAGACAGTAAAAACGAAGACCAAATCCTTAAGGTGAAAGCCATGAAACCCATAGAACGCCAAAAAATCTGTACTCATTGCGAAGGCAGAATTGCCGTAGAGGCAGATACTTGCCCCTATTGCGGAATCCCTCTTACGGCTCACGAGGATCCGCTTTCAAACAACCCTTCTCTTCAAGAAAATATCACATCCTTATATACTCCTCCCTATTCAACAAGGAATGCAGCATTTATGAAAACAGAAAAGGAATTTGTCAAAGCCCCTTTACGAAAAGAAAGCCATGCGGATAAACAGCTATCCGGTGCTGTGGGAACCTACGGCGCCCCCACCTCTCCTACCTCGGAATCCAAAAGAGAAGATGCTGGAAGCTTTATGCCTCTTCTTTTCATCCTCGTAGGAGCTAACCTGTTTACATTGGGTTTAATGCAGTGCTTTTTTTCTGAAAATGGACTTCTAAGCTTAGAATGGAAAAGCGAATACTGGTTCTTATATTGCCTTATTGCAGCACCCCTCATCTATTTTGGCTTAAGAAAAGCCAAAACCCTCAAAGAATCTGCTTAAAAAAAGCCTTTCCCCTCTTACGACGGGGAAGGCTCTTCTATATTTTCTAACTCTGGCAAGAGAGATAGGTTCGTTCGAAACGGCCGAACTTTCTGAGCTACTTCTTCTATGACCGGAGGCTTTTGAGGAACCACCATTTGGAATTTGAAGAGAGCATGCGCTATCTCTAATTTGATATGGGAGCTAAAAGCGTCAAAAAGAGCAAATGCCTCATGCTTGAATTCAAGCAGAGGATCTTTCTGTCCAACAGTCCGCAAATGGACTTCCGTTCGCAGATGATCGATATGTAAAAGATGCTCTTGCCAGTGCTTGTCAATGTTGCGAACCAAAAGATTGCGAACCACCTCTTGCAGGATTTTTACAGGCTCCATTTTCGGCACATGAGGAGGAAGCGTCTGCTGAGCTTGATAAATCACATCCGTTTCATGTTGTATCTTCTGTTCAAACGCATAAAAAACTTTTTCCCGAGCAATCTTTTCGATATCTTCCAAAGAGAGATAGTCGCTATCAAACTCTTCTTTCGCAAACGTCACTGGAAAATGCATCATCAGCCACTGCCTGTAACCTTCAGGATCCCACCCTCCTTCTACAGAACGGGAAGAGCAGAACTTTTGGCTCATTTGACAGCAGACACCTTCTAAGATCTCACGCGCTAGCGGCAATGTGTCTTCCGTATGGAGCACATCGTTGCGGAAGGAGTAGATCTCCTCTCTTTGCTTGTTCATCACATCGTCGTATTCCAAAGTATGCTTGCGGACCATGTAGTTACGTTGCTCTACACGCTTTTGTGCTGTTTCAATTGACTTATTGAGAACCTTCGCTTTAATTGCTTCGCCTTCAGGAGGGCGGAATCTCTGCAAGAAAAGGGTGACTCTTGGCGAGGTAAAAAGGCGCATAAGCGCATCTTCAAATGAGACGTAGAATTTCGAAGACCCTGGATCTCCAAGGCGAGCGCATCGCCCTCTTAGCTGCCGGTCAATACGGCGCGATTGGTGGCGAGTGGTTCCAATGACATGAAGGCCTCCCACCTCGGCAACACCCGGCTTTAACTTGATATCAGTTCCCCGCCCCGCCATATTGGTTGCAACAGTAATGGCTCCTAATTGCCCCGCTTCCGCAATAATCTCCGCTTCTCTTGCATGGTTTTTGGCGTTGAGGACCGTGTGTTCTAATTTATTCTGCTTCAGAATCCGAGACAACTTCTCCGACACCTCGACAGACTCAGTCCCAATCAAAATAGGACGACCTTGCGTATGAATATCTTGGATATCTTTGACCAGGGCATTATACTTTTCCCTTTCTGTCATGTAGATCTCGTCATCTTCGTCTTTTCTTCTGCAAAGACGATGCGTAGGGATTGCGATTACCTCTAGCTTATAGATCTCTTTGAATTCATTGGCCTCAGTCATTGCGGTTCCCGTCATCCCCGCAAGCTTTGTATACATGCGGAAATAGTTCTGGAGAGTAATCGTCGCATACGTCTGTGTTTCTCCTTGGATAGCAACGCCTTCCTTCGCTTCGATCGCCTGATGCAGGCCATCAGAAAAACGCCTTCCCGGCTGAGGTCTTCCCGTGTTTTCATCGATGATGACAATCTTCTGATCATCGATAATGTAATCGACATCTTTCTCCATTAAAAGATGCGCACGAAATAACTGTCTTAAATTGTGGGCTCTTTCCTTGCGCTTAGCATCCTCCTCTCGAAGGCGCACTTTTTGCTGCATTTTTTCTTGTTCGTTAAGCTCTGGGTTTTCATCGATTGCCGCATACTCATACCCTAAGTCAAGCATGACGAAATCATCATCGGAGCTCTCCTGGTTTCCATCGAGCCAAGCTTGGATCCCTTTATCCGTCAGTTCATATTCGCTGGCTCTCTCATCGACGATGATATAGAGCTCGGCAAGAGTTTGGAGCCTTTCTTCTTTGTTTGGTTCTGCATAAAAATAGACATCCCACTTTTCTATCTGTCCCCGCAGGTCTGGGTCTTCTTTGACTCTCTTAAGAACTTTATTCTGCGGCATCCCTTTGCCGACCATCCATAGCTTCTTAAAGGCAAGAGAACGCTCCTCTTCCTTTTCATCTCGATCCAACACTTTTTTCGCATCGCTTGCAAGCCGGCTACATAAGTCCCTCTGAAGGCGCACGACGTGAGCCACCTGGTCTTTGAGCTCATCATACATCTGCCGAGAACCCGATGAGGGACCTGAGATAATCAAAGGAGTCCTCGCCTCATCGATGAGAATTGAATCGATTTCATCGACAATTGCAAAATAGTGCCCTCTTTGGGATTGATCTTCTTTAGATTGCGCCATCGAATTGTCGCGCAAATAATCAAAACCAAACTCAGATGCCGTGCCATACACAACATCAGCAGCATAGACAGCCTTGCGTAAGTGAGGAGGGGTACCGCCAATCAGCGCTTCTACCGTAAGCCCAAGCCAACGAAAAATCGTTCCAATCCAGTCGCAGTCGCGCTGAGCGAGATAGTCATTGACCGTAACGAGGTGGACAGGCTTTCCAGATAAAGCATTCAGATATAATGGCAGCGCCGCTGTCAGAGTTTTCCCTTCGCCGGTCTGCATCTCGGAAATAGCCCCATGGTGCATGGCTATCGCCCCTAAAATCTGGACATCGTAAGGAACCATATCCCAACGTTGGTTATAACCCGAGACATGCACTTCCGTTCCGCATAGTCTGCGGCATACGTTTTTCACTACTGCATAGGCTTCGGGCAAAATCTGGTCGAGGGATTCTCCTTCTTGGACTCTTTGCCGAAATTCTTCCGTCTTAGCTTTGATTGCCTCGTCAGAAAGCTGCTGATATTGCGCTTCCCATTGGTTCACTTGATGAACAACTTTCCAATAGCGATGGAGCAGACGGCTTTGCGCGGTGCCAAAAATTTTTTTCAGTATGCCTAGCATGGTGGTTCCTTACCTGGAAATAAAATATTTTTACCCATACTCTCAACGAGTGTTTTTCAAGAGCTTAGGATATTTATGATATCCGATTCTAGCGAATAAATCAAAAAAAAGATCCTTTTTCTTCCATCTCATTTACAAAATAGCCCCCTATTCGATAAAGTAGGTCTCAAGGAGAGCAGATAGGGGGTATTTTGGCTTTAAATCTTATTTTAGTTTTAATCAAAAAAACTCTTACAGAGAAAAGACCTCGAAAGAAAAAGATTCTTTTTAGAGTCTCTAAGTAGGAATACAACGATGCAAAAATGGCTACTTGGCACAATAGGATGCTTGTCCCTTCTTTTTTTCTCTTTAGAAGCTGCCGAGCCATTTACAGGCATAGAAGAGCCGACTCCTGAAATCTTCGAAAATGAGATCCAAGCCCTAAAAGAACTGATTGCCACTAACGAAAGAAGGCTTCAAACTCAAAAACAGCTGCAAAATCTTATGATCGATCTCAAACAACAAAAAGAGGAGTTTATTGCCGGAAACCAAACTAAGAGCCATGCCCATGCGATGGTCTTTCAAGCAAGACAGATTCTCGGCATTATTAAACAAGAACACCTCTCGTACCTGTTCTCCCCTGAATATCTAGAAGAGCTGGTATTTTTCTCCTCCATTGCGGGTAAAAGCGCCCCTGTAAGGCCTTAAAAAACATCATGCCTGACATCACTTATCTCGATCGAATTTCCAAACAAGAAGAAAAAGAAAAAGTCTACGGAAAAGCTTTTTTAGAAGCTCTCTATGGAGACCGCTTTATCTCCAAGTTTCTCTCTCTTGTTTTCTTGCCTCTTATTGCGAAGATCCCCCTTTTCTCAAAATGGTATGGAGCCCTGCAAAAAAGTTCTCTTTCTCGATGGAAGATAAGACCTTTTATTTCTGCCTTCCATATAAACACCCAAGAATTTTTAGATCCCGTCGAATCCTTCCGCTCATTCAATGACTTCTTCATTCGAAAACTAAAACCAGAATCACGCCCCATCGCATCAGGTCATGACGTCGCTATTTTACCAGCGGATGGCAGATACCTGGTCTACCCAAACATCTCTCAAGCAGACGGATTCCTCGTAAAAGGGAAAAAATTCTCATTAGAAGACCTTCTTTGCAATAGCGCCCTTGCAAAAAGATACACAGAAGGAGCAATGGCGATTGCAAGGTTATGCCCCACCGACTACCACCGCTTCCACTTTCCTTGCAACTGCATTCCGAGCCGCCCACATGAAATCTCAGGCGATCTCTTCTCTGTAAATCCGATGGCGCTAAAAAAAAACATCCACATCTTAAGCTCGAATAAAAGAACCATCACCTCTCTTATCTCCAAGAGTTTTGGAGAGATCCTGTACATCGAAGTAGGAGCTACCTACGTTGGAAGCATCCACCAAACTTTTGTACCGGAAGAACCCTATGCAAAAGGCGATGAAAAAGGATACTTCTCCTTCGGGGGGTCTTCTTTAATCCTTCTATTCGAACCGGGAAGAATCCAGTTCGACCAAGACCTGATCGCTGCATCAGAAACCAAAACGGAGATGCGCGGCCTCATAGGACAGTCTTTGGGCCGTTCTTTTGTTCCTTCAGGAATTGACAGATAGGGCACTGCTCTACGATGTGTCCTCGGGCAGGGCAAAATCTCCTTGCAAAATAGATCATCTGCAAGTGAAGCCTATTCCAAAGCTCTTGCGGGAAAAGCTTCTTGAGATCCTCTTCTGTTTGCTTTACATTTTTTCCTTTAGACAGCCCCCACCGCTTAGCACAGCGATAGATATGGGTATCAACTGGGAAAGCGGCTTCATGAAAAGCCTGAGACATCACAACAGATGCTGTCTTATGACCTACCCCCGGCAACGACTCCAAAGCAGCAAAAGAGCGAGGCACAGCTCCCTGATATTGCTCTACAAGGATCTTCGACAGAGAAAAAATCGCTTTTGCTTTCGTCTGACTAAGGCCGCAAGAGCGGATGATCTCTTCAATCTCTTGAACAGAAAGTTGGATCATTAACTCCGGCGTAGGCCCCCGAGCAAAGAGTTTCGGGGTAACTTTATTCACCCTCTCATCCGTGCACTGTGCAGATAAAAGAACGGCAATCAGCAGTGTATAAAAATCTGAATGCTCCAAAGGGATCTTAGGATCAGGAAAATACTGCTCCAACACAGACTGAATCCACACAGACTTGCTTTTTCGATCCATCTATTTGCCAACACAAAATTTGGAGAAAATAGCGCTCAGCACATCTTCTGTGATGTTGCCTCCTACGATAGATGCTAACTCAAAAAGCATCTTACGCATGTCTGCTGCTAAAAACTCCGGCGACACTCCCGACCGGATCCCGTCAATAAGCACCTTACATGCAGAAATCGCCGCATCAAGAGCCTGCTTATGGCGTGCATTTGTGATGACAATCTCTTCTTTGGAAGGAGGCCCCTTCTTCCAGACCACCTTGTGAATCATCTCCTTTAAAGCATCAACTCCCTGCCCTGTCTTAGCAGAGAGAGCCACACTATAGGAAAAAGGATGCTCTGCAAGGCGATGGGGTTTATCTATCTTATTTTGGACAAAGATCGTTTTTTCTAAAGGCGGCAGTATGAATGCTTCTAGATCTTCTCCGCAAGAAGCATCATGGATCCAAAGAACGAGATCGGCCTCTTCCATCGCTCTTTTAGAACGGATGATCCCCTCTTTTTCCACCACCTCATCCGTCTCTCGGATCCCCGCTGTATCAGTGATCCGAAAGTGAAGCCCACCGAGGGTCATATCATCCTCGACAAGATCTCTTGTTGTCCCTGCGATCTCCGTGACAATCGAACGGTCCTTCCCCAAAAGAGCATTCATCAAAGATGATTTCCCGGCATTGGGACACCCCATAAGGCAAAGAGAGAGCCCCTCCCGGAGGATCCTACCCTCAGAGAAGGAGGAAGAAAGAGCGCTCATCTCCTGGAGCACGTTCTGTAAAGAGGCTAGGATCTCCTCTTCACTTGCAAATTCCAGCCCCTCTTCAGGGAAATCCACCCAAGCCTCTAAGATCGCTGCAATTTCTGTAAGTTCTTTTTGGAATTTTTTAATCGTACCGGAAAGTCTTCCTTCCAGCTGCTGCTTAGCCGCTGCATAAGAAGAGTCGTTCCTAGCTGAAATAAGCTCTTGGATTGCCTCTGCTTGTGCAAGGTCGATCTTTCCATTCATAAAGGCTTTTAAGCTAAACTCTCCCGGCAGTGCAGCTCTCGCACCTGCAAGAAGCACCTCTTCTAAGATCTTCCTTGTGACTATACTCCCTCCATGGCAGTGGATCTCGACAGTGTCTTCTCCTGTGAAAGAACGAGACCCTAGCATCACTAAAATGAGGACTTCATCGAGGATTTCTCCCTGAAGACTGCAGATCTTGCCCAGGTGGGCCGTATGGGTTTTATAAGAAAACAGGGGGCCCGTATAGATCTTGGAGACCACATCAAGAGCTTGACTACCAGAAACGCGGATGATCGCGACACCTCCCTCACCGGGGGGAGTTGCAATCGCGGCAATGGTGTTGCCTTGGATATAAGGTCTATGTACAAATTCCATATTGCTATCCATAAAAGATGCAAAACAGAATACCAGAAAAGTAGAAAGAAAAAAAGGCTCTTTAAAGCCTAATTTCTCTTGTTGCAACCAACTCAGAAAATAGATAGATAAATTCCATCAACAAACAGCTTTTTTGAAGAATTTAGGAGATCAACTCTAGAAAAGTTCAAAATAGAAGAATTTTAAAAGAAAAAAACGTATAGAAATTCCTAACAGCAGGACTCATTACAAAAAAATTATTAGTTATCGCGCTGGATCATTAAAAGATTTTTTTAATTTCCCTTAGAAATTCGCGGCTGATAAAATCCTTTATCCACGATTTCTAATAACCTTAAAGCTGCATGACTCGGAGCTCGAGTTCCGGATTCCCAAGATTGGATGGTTTTAACACTCACATTCAAAACTTTTGCAAAGATTCCCTGTGAGTAATGATTTCGTTCTCTAATTCTCTTAATATCTTTGGCTTTGTATTCAGCGGGAGGTTCAGGAATCTCAATAAGCTCTGATTTAAGAGTGATTTTTCCTTCTGTATGCGATAAAGCTTCCTTAAGACTTTTTTTCAGTCCTTTAAATAACTTACTCATCTTTCACTCTCCTTTTAATAGAGTCTACCAACTGTTTCAATTCGGTTTTCTCAGCCTGAGACAGATTTTCCTGTTCATTTTTTGAATAAATAAAAAGCAGAAATAAAATCAACCGCCTTTCGATATATAAATAACAAACTCGAAAACCACCGCTTTTTCCCTTATTAGCTGCTTTTAGGCGGACTTTTCGTATTCCTCCCGTCCCGGAGATAACATCGCCTTGCTCCGGATTGTCTACTAAGCTTTTCTTAAAATCCTCAAAATCTTCCTTTTTGAGCTTTCTTCTTGCTATAAGGTCTTCAACCGTTTTCTCGAAATCTTTTGTCTGTATCAGTTGGATTTTCACATTCTTATATATACTACAAAGTAGGTCAGACTATCAAGTTATTCAGCCAGCTCATGCAAGCTATGCCTACAAAATTGATCCCGTAAAAACTCCTAATTTTGTGCAACAGATCAGAAACGCAAAGCAAATTCCATATTGCTATCCATGAAAGATGCAGAACAGAATACCAGAAAAGTAGAAAGAAAAAAAGCCAGCTCTTAAAGAACTGGCTTTTGTAAAAGATAGTTTATGCTTTTTTGAGATGTGGATTTGCTTGAGCTGCGCGACCATGAGTCTGGCCACAATAGTCAAAACCGGGATACACAGACTCTTGGCATCCCTGCAGCCGACAGACCCTTTGCGCTAGCGGCGCTGGTGCTGGTGCAGGAGCTGCTACAGCCCCTCGGGATCGCATCTGAGCTAACATGTTTGCATGCAGTTGGCTACAACATTCATGCACCTTTCCCGATGTCTCCACAAATGCAGGTCTCCCACATCCTTGGATGGGACAAGCCCTACCTCCAAGCGCAGCAGCACCTGCAGCAGACACTGGAGTTCCATATAACCCCGCAAGCTCTGCAGGCTTGGCTACAATACCTGCTCCCCCCAGCTCTCCGCGCACTTGCATGAGGAGGATCCCTAGCTTATTTTGCCCAGTCCCATCGCAGTTATCACTCCAATATTTATCTCTTCCCACTACTGCGTTGTGCTCTACCAAATAACTGGACCCTGTCGCAAGAAGAAGACCCTTTAAACGTGGATCAGAAAACTTAACTCGCAACACGTTGAGCATCTCTCCATCTTTCACCTGCTCCCAATCTCTACGAAAGGAAGCATGCCTTGTTCTCCCTAAACGAAAAGCCCCGTCTCCATCTACAGAAGTAAATTCTCTTTGAAAGGTTGTATCTGTAAACTTCTGCGCCTGAAAAGCTCCTTCTGCGCATTGGTATGTTTGTCCTTTTACTGTCACATTCATTCGATAGAAGTTCCCAAGAAACTCCGTTTGTGGGTCGGTATGATCATAAAAATCGATATAGCCTTTTTTCGCTCTTGAGCTTAAGGCTTGTTCTGCTGGTGTCGTCATCGGAGCCGCAGGTGTTGCTGTTGGCATCGAAGCGGTAACAGGAGAAAAAGCACTTCTTGCAGGCCCAGCTGTCATCATCGGAGCCGCAGGTGCTGCAGCTGCCACGAAGGACCCCGCCACAGGAATTGCCATAGGAATTGACATTGCCACGGCAACAGGAAGAGTAGATGGCCGATTTGTCTTATAAGAACCAAGGAGCTCTTCATATGTTTGTTTTAGAGCCTCTTGTTTTTTGCTTGGAGGCACATGAGTTGGAGAAGAAGGATTGCCATATTCTTTAAAACCCACTTGCCCGTAGTCGTTATGGATGCCCATCGGTTTTCCCATGACAACCCAGGTGTTTTTGAAAATCTCACCACAAGCTGTTGCTGGTAGATATTTTAAAAAAGCAGCTGCTTCCGCTTCTTTTCCTTGTCCAAGCAGCTCCTGCATATGTTGGATAAGGGCCAAATTAAATGCTTCTTGCTTTTTCTCAAGAGGCACTGTAAATCCGCACTGATCATGAAAAGCAACTCTTCCAAAGTCTCCATGAGAACCATAGTTATTATTGCAAACGTGATAGAGCGCTCCATAGAGTTTTCCTTCAAAGGAAGGGTCTTGTTTACATAGCGCTGTTACGTTTTGGCTAATGCTTTGAGAGACCCCTGTTTTTAAGGAATCATATAAAGACCGAATGCATGCATCTACTCCGCTACCACCAGATGCTCTTTGCATAATGAGATCTACCCGAGACGCCAGCATGCCCAGAGCATATAAAGAGGCTTCATCCCCTGTTTGCATTAGCTGCTGAGTCAGCATAGGCACTTCTAACTGAAACTGCTGAAGAGGCGCAACATACGCTGGTGGAATAGAAGAGCTATCCCCCATCGCCGCTTCCATTTGGTTTACTAAATTAGAATATTGCTGGACACGAAAAGTAGGCGGGATATAAGCTGCCATAATAAATCCTTTGTTTTCGAAAAGAATTATACTAATTTACAATAAAGAATGCATTAAGATTTAAATTCTAAAAATTCATATAATCCCATAAGCTGCTCATTGCAAAATGTTTTTATACTTAAAAAAAGTAGAAAAAATAGGCAAAACCCTCCATTCTAACCACTTCAATCCTTTAAAGAACCCCCATGCTTAAAAAGTTAAAAAATTCTTTTACTCTTCTAGAGATGGTCATTGTTATTGCCTTGGCAGGCTGTCTTCTATCCGTGCTTTGGGGGCTATTCCATAGATGGACAAAAAGCCATCTCCAGGTAGAACAAATTCAGCAAAAAACAAGCCGGTATTTATTTACCTATCACAGGCTCCATTCCCTTTTTACACAATACACCCTGTCGGCAAGACAAGAAGAACACGCCTTTTTTGTGACATCAAAAGAATATAAAACCCCGGCTTTGCATCTGCGGTATATAAACAACGCCGATCCAAATCCCTCTTTTAACCTTCTTGTCGACTCTCTAATTTATGTCGATCATGAGCTGCTTTGTATCGCTACATGGGGAGATGACAAAGCACCCCGCATCGAAGTGCTTTTAGAAGGAGTGCAAGAGATCTCTTTTTCTTTTTTTAATATGGAAGAGTTAGAATGGAAAGATCTGTGGCCTGAGACGATGACCTCTTCGCCTCTTTGGACAAAGGTACAAATCCAAACAAATCAAGGAATAGAGACCTTTACCTTTCAGACAAGACAGACGGAAGACCCGATCGTATACTGGGAAAAACGATGAATATTTTAATGTTTGTATCGAGCTTTTTAATCCTCTTTGCTCTTTTTTTAGCAACCATTCTTAAAGAGTCTGTTTTTTTTGAATATGAAAGCAGAAGCGCTAAAGGATCGATCAAAACGGAGATCGCCCTGCAAAGTAAATATGAGAGGTATAAATACCGAGAAGAAACACGCCCTCATTCGAAAAAGCCCGCAGCAAAGTCAACAGCTTCTTTTCGATCGCATCGCAAAGAAAAGTCTCCTCCTACGCTTGGGAAATTCAACCTCTCTGCAGTTTTTGACAAAGATAAAAAAAATATAAACTATGAATCCGGCGCTCGCCTGCTCCGATTTTTGTATGGGCATACGCCTTGGTTTGCAGAAAAAGACTTAGAATATGAGATCTTGGATGCCATGCTAAGCTGCGAGGAAGAAACAGTGTCTTCTCTAGCTGTTTTATTTCCTAAAGAACCCCGCCTTCAGGAAATATACTACAAAATGCTCAAAGGCACACCGAACTATGATATCAAAAGAAAGAAAGGATATCCTCCTTTAGAGGATTTCTTGTATTTGGGAGAAAAAGAACAGAAGGCAGTCTATTTCTACTACGCCTCCTATCCTGTGTTGTTTGCTGTCTTAGGAGAATCTATTGCAGAAGAGATCCTCTCTTTAGAAAGAAAAAAATGGGAAAAAGACCACAAGCTCCATACCGTTATGGAAGAAGAGCTCCGCTCTTTGCTTGCGATGCACACCAAAGAGCTTAAAGGGAAAGCATTCCAAGACTGGGGCGAGCTGTTTAGCTTTGCCAAAAAACGGGTATATCTAGAAAAGCTCTCTTATGAAGATCCCGACAGCCATGTGACGGCTCATCTGCCGCTTTCGCCTTAGATACAAGGAAGACGCACTGTAAAGGTCGTCCCAATGCCGAGGGTGGAAGAGACAGCAATAGCGCCGTCATGCTTATCGATGATCGTCTTGACAAGAGAAAGCCCAAGACCTGCACCTCCCAGCTTGCGGGAATGCGCCTTATTCACTGTGTAGAACCTCTCGAAAATATGGTCGACATCTTGCGGAGGGATCCCTATCCCCTGGTCGCGGATGGTGATTTTGGCTTCGTGCCCCTCTTTCTCCAAGGAAATATAAATTTTGGGAGCCTCCCGTGAATATTTGGCTGCGTTGTCGAGCAAATTCGCAAAGGCAAGCTCCAGAAGGTGAGGATCGACAAAAGCAAAGACAGGGTCTTTAGGTTCCTCTAAGATAATCTCCGCATCGCGGTAGATCGCAGAGGTCATCTCCTTGCAATTTTCTAGAAGACAACCTAGATCGCATTCTTGGTAGTTAGAAAGAGGGATGTTCTCTACATCTGCTAACGTCAACAGGTTTTTGACTAGAGAATCCATCCTCTGGCAGTTGCGGACGATTTTTTCGACAATATCATGCAACATCTCTTGAGGAATGTCGGGGATGTCCTGCAGCGTCTCTGCAAACCCTCGGATAATGGTGATCGGCGTGCGTAGCTCATGCGAAGCATTTGCCACAAAGTCTTTTCCCATCTCCAGGACGCGGTGCTGGCTGGACTTATCTTGAAAGACGATGATCGCTCCTGTCTCCTGCTGCTTGGGAGCTGCGATCAAATCTAAATAGACTTTTTTACCAGAGTCGATCTCTACAGAATCTGTCAGCACACTTGCATGCTGCTGGCAAGAGCGGAGCAAATCGTAGCTTTTTTGGAATAAAAGGACGGTAGGCCCAACATTGGGGAAAGACTTGCCAAGAAGATGTCTCTTTGGCATCCCCAGCATTTTGCTGCCAGCAAAATTCACATATCTCACAATCATCGAGGCATCGACTGCTACAACCCCTTCAACTAAAGACTCTAAAATCGCCTCTTTCTCCTGTTTTTCTAAGGTGATCTTTTCGATGTTTTGCTGCACTTGATCATAGAGAGAGAGCATCATATCAGTAAGTTTTTGAAAGTCGCTATCTTGTGCAAGCAAAGGATCGGCCAGCATCTCAGGCAGCTTTTCTGGTTTTCCTTCTCGATACAGCCGGATGGCAGCAATGATCTGATGGATCGGACGATGCAGACGACGGAAAATCCCCGCAGTCAGCGCTGTGAAAAAGAGAAAAGCAATGACACATCCCATGAAAAACCAACGAGAAAATTCCTCCGTAAACCCTTCGATGGGACCATAGGGAAACCCGCAGCGAAGAACATAGGCTTTTCCCTGATAAGAAAAAGAAGAGGCCAAGAATACAAACTTCTTTTGGAACGTAGTAGATGGTTCGATAGTAAAGCTCGACTTGGCCTGTAATGCTTTGAGAACTTCTGGAGGGGTCCCAGACTCCGTTTTTTGCCCGGGGAGAAGTTCTTCATAAAGAAGATTCCCCTTTTCATCATATAAAGAGACTTCATAAAAAATATGCGCACGCACGCCGCTTAATAGCTCGCGGACTTGAGAAAATCTCGGGGTCTTTTGGATCTCTTCAATCAACTCCTTAGAGTCCGAGTCAAATGAAGAGATCAAGATCCGAAGAAAAGAGTGTTTGACGATCGGAACAGCCACCGCAAGGAATAGCAAAAAGAGAAATATCTGGCTTAAGAACGTCTTCGTCCGAAACCCCAGCTTCTTCATGATTTCATCCCAACCACTTGGAACACTCTCTTAGGCATATCAAACCCTTTGAAATTCATCTCTCCACGATCTTCTATGATCACGTTTTCATTCACACTCGACTGCTTCCATGTATCTTCAGAAATCAAAATTTCATTCGCCTTTGCTGCATAGCACAGGCGCGATGCCAAGTTGACATTGCTGCCGATAGCTGTGTAATTCAGTCGGTTCGATGCTCCCATGTTTCCTACGCAAGCAGGCCCCGTATGGATCCCTATTCCGATCTCGATAGGAAACAACCCCGCCTTCTTCCTTTCAGCATTCCATGTTTCGAGTTTCTTGAGCATAGAAAGAGAAGAGAGGACGGCTTGCTTGGGACTTTCAGTAAAGGCAATCGGCGCTCCATAGATCGCCATGATCCCATCTCCAATGTATTTGTCGATCACCCCATGATGAAAATCGATCGCTTCAGAAAGCTTCGTCATGCATGTGTTTAGAAGCTCGATCACCTCCTGCGGCGCCATATTCTGTGTGAGGAAAGTGAAGTTGCGAATGTCGGCAAAGAGGATTGTGACAACCCTTTCTTCGCCTCCTAAAGCAACATCTCCTTTCATGATCTCTTTGGCAATTTCTGCGGAAACGACCTTATTGAGGATCCCTTTGACCTTCTCTTTTTCCTTCAGCCCTTCAACCATCTCTGTGAAAGAGTCGTAGAGCTGCCGGATCTCGTTGCCCTTTCTAAATGAGACCTGAGGGATCTTGACCTGCTCCCAATCCCCCGTCTTCGCTTGTCTTAGAGAATGAGACAAGGCAATAATAGGGCTTGTGATTTTCTTAGAAAGGTCTAATAGCAATAAAAGTAACAGCAAAATCCCGGCCACTTCGATCACACGGATGTGGAAAGACATCTTCATGGAAATCTTAGCTATCTGTTCCTCAAAGTTATTGACCAAAGCAAATTCTTCTGCTGTCTCTGTAATCAAAAAAAAGTGTAAGTCAAGCTCCGGTGCCGGCTGCATCCGGATAAAATAATAAGAGATCCCCCTCCATTCAATCTCTCCTGAGTTTTGCATAGTGAGCTTTGATAAGACATCCGAGATCCCATCTAACGCTTCTATACGACTGCCATCTGGCTTTAATCCGATCTGCACCTTGCCATCGCTAAACACAAAACCGTATTTATGGAAGCTTAAGACAAGCTCTTCTAAAAGGGTGTTTACAGCAAACCCAATCGTGAGCAAGCTACTCTTGTTTGCATTTTCTCCTTCCACACCATATAAAGATGCCGTATTTCCCAAAAACAACTGATTCGGATGAGGGCTTGGAATAATCGCTGTACCAGAGGCTACATGCAGATGAGGCTGCAGTGGTGGATGATTCTGAAAATACTCTTTATCTTTAAAGACAGGGGAGAAAAACTTTAAAATGGGGTCCAGCAAAAATCCCTGTCCGCTCTTTGTCTTGGGAATAAAAAATGACATCCCGGCAGGAAGATGGAAAGAAGATCCCACCCTTCCAAATGCGCCAATCTCATATAAAGCACTTGCCTGCCAGATTAGATACAATTCATTGGAATATTCCACTCTTTGCTTGAGATACCACTCTGTGCGCCGTTTAAAGTCGGCATTCTCTTCAAGGAGAGGAAAAGGCTGTTTTTCTTTGGGAGTCGGCTGAGGAGGATGGAGTTGTCCTTTCTTGGCAAGATCGATGGCTCGATTGAGCCAGGTGTGGAACTGCGCTTCGTCGAGCTCATAATGCTGTAGAAAGGGGATCCTCAGCACACTCGAATCCAGCTCTTCATCGGGGACTCCTAGAGAAAGGTTCTCCATCAAATGCATATTTTCCCAATCATAAAATACATAGACATCAGGAATCATGCCGCTTTCGATAAAAGAGAGGGTTTTATCTTCAGTAGGATCTGCCAATTTAATCGGCAAAGAAACTCCCAAGTAGGGGGTGATATGCCCATCGGCACCTTCAGGGTAGATCCAACGAAGGCCTTCTTCTATTGGGATTGAATCAATCCCGAAAAAATCGTTAATCTGAGGAACGATGACCGACATCAGCCGATCATCTACAGTATTTTGCAAGAAGTGGATCCAGTCGTCGGATTGCAAAAGGGTAGCTGCATTGTTCCACGTCCCCTTAGCCAAATTTTCCTCTGTCGGAGCAAACCAAGCAGCGAGCGGGGCATATTGAGATACGCCTTCTAGCAAGGCATTGACTTGTGCCATCTCTTTAGCCATTCCCGTCTGAAGAGTTTCCAAAAGATGTTCCCGTCTTTTTTCACGCAGTGTGTCATAGAGCTGGTCGATCTCACCACGCGCCTGTCTTAAACTCCGGTTTAAGGTGATATTCTCAACAAAAAATGTCGCTGCAATAACAATGGTAGAAAGAAGCCCCACGACCAAAA
The DNA here is from genome assembly GCA_945952445.1 of uncultured Chlamydiae bacterium. Taxonomy (GTDB): domain Bacteria; phylum Chlamydiota; class Chlamydiia; order Chlamydiales; family Rhabdochlamydiaceae; genus CAMFIG01. The sequence goes on along the minus strand of CAMFIG010000001.1, from coordinate 66,413 downwards.
AGAAACGATACCGGATGCTCATGTCCTTGTCCTATCGAAGGGGAATAAGTTCTCAGCCCCCTCTTCTGTGATTAAAATCATATTTTCATACCTGACACCGCCCCTTCCTGGCAAATACAATCCCGGCTCTATGGTAAAAATCATGCCTGGCTCCAAGAGCATCCCACTCTCTTCCCCCCCTTCGCGGATACGCGGGGACTCATGCGTTTCTAAGCCGATACCATGTCCTAAGCTATGCGTAAAATACTGTTCTACCCCTTCTTCTTTCAAGACTAAGCGTGCTCTTGCATCAAGATCTCCCACGCAAGTCCCTTCTTTGCAAATCTCAAAAGCAGCATCATGAGCCCTTTGGATGATCTCATACCAAGACCGCAGCAGGGGATCTTCCCCTTGAAAAAACAGCACACGCGTCATATCGGAATGATAGCGATCGACAACCATACCAATGTCGATCAAGACAACGTCTTTTTCTCGTAATGGCTGGTCTGTTGCTCTATGATGCGGCAGCGCACTATTTTTTCCAAAGGCGATGATCGGCTCAAAAGCCATCCCTTCTCCTCCCTCCTCCAAGCAGAAGATCTCCAACTTTCTTGCAAGATCTTTCTCTGTGATCCCCACTTTTAGCTGAGAAGATAAAAATTGAAACCCCCTCCATAAAAGAGCTGCGCTTTTTTTGATCGATACAATCTCTGCGACCTGCTTCTTTCTCCGCACCATACTAACAAAGCGATTGCAAGCGATCCAACGCACGGAAAAGCCCCTCTTTCTGACCCTCTTTTTGATCTCCTGGACTCTTGCATAGGAAAGAGAGTTGGCATCAAAGCCCACCCTGCGAATATCTTTTTTCTCAATCCATTTCCCTAAGGACTCGTCTCCTGTAAGCTCTGCAGCAATGGGGCCTTGCTTGGCAGCTTCGATATAACGGCTATCGACAAATAAGACCGCCTCATCGGGAAAGATCCATAGTTGTCCTAAAGACAAGCTAAGACCTGTCAAATACAACAGATCTATCGGATGCTCTACAACATAGGCATCGATCTTTTTTTCTTGAAGGATCTTCTGTAGACTTTCCAGTCTCTTAGCAAGATCCCCTTCTTTTGTCGGAAAACAATCCTTGTATTTCATCTTTCCCCATGTAAATGACAATGCGGTTTCCTTGCGGACAGATACCCATGGAAGAGCTTTTCACAAGCTGTGCTATAATCGCTTCTGCTTCCACCCAGGCATACTGCGTTTTTCTCGATTTAGCCAGACGAGAGCAAATCCCGGCAAGCTCTCTTTTTCTTCTCTCCTCCCAGGTTTGCGCCTTGGATTCCATCGAGTCGGAAGGAAGCATTCCTTGCAGAAGATCGAGAGCCTCCTGTTCTTTGAGCATCGAAGGGATAGCATCAATTAAAAAAGCAGAAGATCCGGAAAGGTGAAAAGAAAAGCCCATTTTCTCAATCTCCTCCTGGTGTGCCAAAATCCATTCCGCTTCAGCAGAAGAGCAGCGCAAAGACAGAGGCAAAAGAAGCCCCTGTTTTTCAAAAGAAGAGCTCTTCGTATCGAGAGCATCGAATAAAAGACGGGCATTTGCCCTTTCCAAGTCAATTAAAAATGTCCCTTCGTTTTGCACTCCCAGCAGGGAATAGAAAGGATGCAAGAGGTCTGCAACCACCCATGCAAAGTGCGCATAGAGGCCCATGCAGCGCAAAGGCGTCTGGATTGGGAGTTCAACTGGCTCTACTACTTTTTTTTCAAAGACAAGAGGTGGCGTTTCTTCTCTTACTAAAGGAGGCTTCCAAGAAACATCAAAGGAGACGGTAGGAGCCCATTGCGGCCTACATCCTTGGAGTGCCTCTAAGACCTTCTCTTGCAGTCTTTGCCGAATCTCTTTCTCTTCGTGGAGCCGGATCTCTTTTTTCTGCGGATGGACATTGACATCGACATTCTCATAAGGCAGGTCCGCATGAAGCACATAGATCGGAAAGCGGTCGGCTCCGATTCTTGTACTATAAGCATCTTTCACAGCATACGAGATGATAGGGCAGAACACTTGTCTTGTGTTGATAAACTGATACTGCGAAGCTCGGTTCGGCCTTGTATTTTGGGTTGATCCGAGCACCCCGCGAAAAGAAAAAGCCCCCACCTGAGCATCGAGAAAAAAACTCTCCTCCAAAAAAAAGGCGCCAAGAACCTCTTCTATCCTTCGTTTCATCGACTCCATCCAAGAAAGACCTGCCGCCTTCGTAGAAAAACAGACCTTTTCCTGCTGGATGCATTCGAAAGACACCGTGGGATGGGCTAGGCTAAGGCCTATGCATGCCTTGGTGATCTCCGCCATGCAGAGACTCGGAGACTTTTGAAACTTCCGTCTTGCGGGTACATTATAGAAAAGCTGCCGTACCTCTATTGTGGTTCCCTGATTTCTTGCACAAGGCCCGACATGTTTGATCTGTCCTGCTTCCACCTCGACTTTTGTGCCAAGAGCTCCAGCTGACGACGTCTCTATCGTGACCTTAGCTATCGCAGCAACTGATGCGAGCGCCTCCCCTCGAAACCCCATCGTCGCAACAGAGACTAGATCCTCGGCAGAGGCAATCTTCGAGGTTGCATGGCGCTCCAAACAGAGAACGGCATCATCAGCTCCCATGCCGCAGCCATCATCTGACACTACGATCTTCTGCAGGCCACCTCCCCACGTCTCAATACGGATATGCTTAGCTCCGGCATCCACCGCATTCTCTACAAGCTCTTTTACCACCGAAGAAGGGTTTTCAATCACCTCGCCGGCAGCAATCTGATTGATGGTATGCTCTGATAAAACACGGATTTTTGAAGACATAAGATCCCTTTTGTCCCCATCGTATCTCAAAAGAAAGAATTGCTCATCTGAAAAAAAAACGTTATTCTATTCTCATAAAAGGCTTTTCATGGAAACTCGTCGGATCGCAACCTCTGTCGTCAAGCACCTACAGCAAGCAGGTCATATCGCCTACTTCGCAGGAGGCTGGGTGCGCGACTTTCTCCTCCAAGTCCCATCCGATGATATCGACATCGCCACCAGTGCTTCCGTCGAAGAGATCCAGCAACTCTTTCCCAAGACAATTCCTGTAGGCATCGCCTTTGGCATCGTGATCGTAGTCCAAGATGGCCATTCTTTTGAAGTCGCCACCTTTCGCAAAGAAAAAGACTACGTAGACGGGCGAAGACCCACTCACATTGAACCCACATCTCCTGAAGAAGACGCCAAAAGAAGAGACTTTACCATCAACGGGATGTTCTACGATCCGATCCAAGACCGCCTTCTCGACTACGTCGGAGGCCAAGAAGACATCCAAAAACAACTGATCCGCGCAATCGGAGATCCCCATGCCCGTTTCCTTGAAGACCGGCTGAGAATGATGCGTGCCGCACGCTATTCCACCCGCTTTGCTTTTCCTATTGAACCGGATACTAAGCAAGCCATATTAACCCATGCAAAAAGCCTGCTTCCTGCAGTCGCTATCGAAAGGGTCTGGCAGGAATTCAAAAAAATGTCGCAGTTTGCTCATTTTGACAAAGGCCTTGAGATGCTGCATCAGCTCAACCTACTTCCAACGATCTTTCCTTCTCTGAAAGAAGTCCCCCTATCCACCCTCTGCCAGCGTCTCTGCCATATCTCCTCTTTTCCCAAAGCCCCCCCCCCCATCGCAGAACTTCTCGAACTCTTTCCCGACACCTCTTTAGAGGAAAAACTTGAAATTTCCGAATATTTAAAACTATCAAACCAAGAAAAAGACTTTGTTCGTTATCTACATCACGCCCAAGATCTTCTTAACATGCCCTCCGACTGGCAGGCAAAGCTAGACCTTGCCGAATGGGCCCATTTTTACGCACATCCCCATAACACCATCTGTCTTCAGATCTTTGCAGCAAGACTTCCTTCTTCAGAGAAAAATAGCTTCCTCTCCGCCCACAAAGAAAGACAAGACAAGCTCCTTCATAGCATTCAGAGAATCCAAACAAAACAGCCTCTGATCCGTTCAACCCACCTTCTCCATGCGGGAATTACCCCGGGAACCAAGATGGGCCGTCTGCTTCGAGAAGCAGAGAGGATCGCCATCAATCTTCAGCTAGAAAATACAGAAGCCGTACTAGAAAAACTTAAACAAAGCTCTCTTTGGCAGGAGACTTAAAAAAACTAATGCTTTTTTGCCCATTTTTCCATCAAGGCTTTGCACCAATGAGCCCAAGAATGCACCATCTCTTTAACTCTAAAGACAATGCCTGAGTCTTCATTAAAAGACTTGGGAGTCTCCAATTCTTCCATAGGGCTGGAAAATGCGCAGATAGCTTGAGGAGAATGCCTAGGAAAACGATGGCCTTCTATGTGAGACAGCCCTTCTGCTTGTGCAGCCTCCAACATTTTTCTTTCACAAGAGGCTATATCAGAAAAAATGGCTCTACACCTCTGCTCTACAGTTTCCATATCCGGTCTTTCTTCAGGATGAAGACGCAACATTTCCAAAATTAATTCCATCAGCTGGTCTACAAAAACCGAATCAACAAAACTCCATGTTTTTTTCACATGAGGCGCGACAATTTTCTCTACGTACTCTCGAATCAATGCATTTCTATCTTTAGACTCAGTCGTGATCGATCTTACACCCATTCGAGCTTTGGCATACGCTTTTAGCTTATCCAAGGCACCTCTAAAACTTCTCCCTATAGGTGCTCCATGGGCTATCGCTATTCCTTCAATCCCTCGCCTACCAGTTTCCTGAGAACCTTCTAGAGAGCCTGTATGCTTCGGTAAATGCGCTATACCTTCTATAAATGCCTTATCTATGCAGGCCTCTTCAAGCAACCGCACCAACATAAGTCCGGTTCCATACACCTCCGCCTTGATCGTCAGGACATTTTCCGGCGCAGCATATCGAGAATTACCCTCATACAAAAGAGGTTTGGCTTCCACTTTGACGGCTTTTCCAAAATCTGAAATTCTCACAACCATTCGGTCTTCTTCTTGGAACACCAAAGCATTTTCTAATTTAAGATCACCTGAGACATACCCAGCTTGGTGCAGTTGGCTGACCCCATGGATGAGCTGAGTTCCCAAATCCATCACCTCTGTCGGCAAAGAGCTGTCTCTACTTAAATTTTTTTGGATATAATCGTCTAAATCTGAGATCGCCGCTTGCGCTTCTACCATGACATGCTCTGTATCAGGCACCCTCTGAAGATGGGTAGCGATATTTGACTCTCCTGCAGAATCTATAAGCGCCTCTTGAATATGACGCGCTGTTTCCATTTCAGAAAGAAGCTCCTGCTTTTTTCCAGCACAGGGAAGATAGATCACTTTTGATGGGTCTATTTGTAAAGAATTTTCTTTATCCTGCAAGACTTGCATAAAAACTCGCTTAGCCTTGCCTCGGGCAATTTCTACCCAATCACCAACTTGCACGTCTTGGTATTCTTTTAGGTGGATCGCTGTAAAATTTTTATTTTGAAATGAAGAGCCTTCGCGAATTAAAAATCTGTAAGAATCTGAGTTTATATAGCAAACCATAAAACCAATCAGCCGTGCAAATTACACGCTGATTATTATATCAATAATTTATAAAAAAATAAACAAAACTAAAACACCATAAGCAAAACGATACAAAATAAAAATCAAAAAACAAGCTGACAATTAGAAAAGCGGAAAAAATTGCAGCAAAGTTAAAATCCATCTCTCGGCAGAATAGCTTTAACCTAATAAAAAAGAGGGCTTTTGGAAGCCCCCTTTATAAATAGGATAGAGTTCTAGCCCATCCTTTAGGTGATTGATTTTAGCTCCCTTTGTAGAAATTCATTGAACAGATCTTTACCACTTTTGCGCCCTTGCTCAATCTTTTTTCTCAAATCTGCCTCTACTTCCTGTATCTTAGTTGGCTTGCTAGGTTTTGTATGGGCTGCGACCATTTCTAACCCTGTTTGATTCCCAGAGCTTTTCTTCTGCGAACTCAATCCTATCCTCTCAAGCACTGATCCAACCACAGAAGCTACTCTCTGCGCTAGTTGAGCCATTACTTGAAATACTGACGACGAGCTAGAGCTAGCTGTCTCTGCCATCTCAGCCTCAAATGAGGCCTGAAGTCGATCATTTACATTTCCTATTCTCATAATAAACCTATATTAAATTATTACTTTTTACAACTAAATTATATAATAACATCATTTATACAATCAATAAAATAATTAAATTATAATCAGATTATTGCAAATTACAGACACCAACCTAGAAAACTCTTTTTGCTCTAAAACAAAACATCCCCTCTCTATCTGAGGAGATGACAACTTCAAGTCTTTATATTTGAAAATAATATGACTATCAATCAAGGGCGATATATGAATTGTCATCAATGTTATTGACAAATCCGAACTCCTCGAGAGTCCTATAACATTGCATGGCGTAATGAGCCATTATCGAAGCCTTTCCGAAAGTTTTACGGGATCTAGCTGTTGCAGGACTGTCATCTGATGATATTGATGTCCTTTCATCTGTGTTAGGCTCAGACCCAGTACTTCTACTGCTCACACTCTGAGAAGAATCTGTGGACAAGCAGCGATTTTTTAAAGAAATCCTCTCTAAGCTCGGAGCTGAGGATGTCATAAGAGCTAAAATATTTCTAAATCGACACTCTACAGACTCCATGTCAGGCCTTTCACCGGGAGTTAAGTACAGCATTTCTAGAATCAATCGGATTAGCTGGTCTATGAGGTTTGGATCTACCGAACTCCATACTTTCTTGGCATGAGGAGCCAGTATTTTTTCCACATATTCCTGAATAACAGCGTTTCTCCTTCTAGCTACAGATGCAATGGATCTTACTCTTGTTCGTGCTTTTGCAAATGCACTCACCTTATCTAACGCACACAGAATACCTTTTCCTCCATGTGCTCCGTGAGCCACAGCAACTCCTTCAACACCGCGCCTACCGACCAAACCTTTAGAAGTATCCAGTATACCGGATTTACGCTTGGGTAAACTTGCCACACCTTCTACAAATGCCTTATCTACGCAGGCTTCTTCAAGTAGACGAACTAACATAAGCCCGACCCCATACACCTCTGCCTTGAATGTCAAGACATTCTCCGGCGCTGCATAGCGAGGATTGCCAGAATAAAAAAGAGGCTCTTTTGCTGCTTGGGTTGTTTTTCCAAAGTCTGAAATTCTTACAACCAGACGGCCTTCTTCACGAAATACCAAGGCGTTTTCTAACTTAAGATCCCCTGTCATATACCCCGCTCGATGCAACTGACCCATCCCATGGATTAACTGCGCTCCCAAATCCATTACCTCTGTATATGGGCTATCTTTGTTTAAGCTTTGCTGTATGTAGTTATCTAAATCCGCAATGGCAGCTTGCGTCTCTATCATGACACATTGGTCATTAGGTACTATCCGAAGATTGGTAGCAATATTCGTTTCCTCTAGAAAATTTCCAATGGCAACCTCAATGCGCTGAGCTGTTTCTACTTCAGAAAGAAGCTCTTCTTCTTTTCCTGCGCAGGCAAGATAAATCACTCTGGATCGATCTATTTGCAAAAGATTTTCCTGCTCAGGAGATCGCTGCACCTGCATAAATACCCGTTTTGCTTTGCCTCGCGCAATTTCTATCCAATCTCCCGGTTTGACATCTGAGCGTTCTTTCAGTTTAACAGCTGTAAACTTTCCTTGGGGAGAGTTACTCCCTTCATGAAAAACAGATCCAGAAAACCCTGAGTGTATATGACAAGCCATGAAGTTACTCTACCTGAGACGTGTTTTCCTTATCATCTAAACCATCCTTCGAAATTTTGACGCTGTAACACGGGCTTTTCTTCAAAAGGCTGTCGAGCTCCACATAAAGGAAAAATAGAATTCATAAACAAACCCCTCTTTTTTAAAAAAGATTTTATCATTTTCTTATTAAGGAAAGATAAATTTTTAATTTTCAGACAAGAGAAATTAAGGAAGCAAAAAAGCTATTCTGATATGATTCCCTTGTTGATGAGGATCTTATGAAACGTATCTGTTTATCTTTGAGCATTGTGGGTTTGGGATTGAGCCTATGGGTTGGCCTCGATCGTTTTTTCTACAAAGAACCTTCCGGATTTTCTCCGAAAAAAGTGCATTCTTGCTTTGCTTTCCATCCCGAATGGGAAATTCCCTATTTAGGTCCGGAAAAACAGGCCGAAATCGATGTAATTTTAGACCAATCCTGGAAATTTTTTAACAAAGGATCCCAGGCTTACGTATTTATCAGCGAAGATGGACAATATGTACTTAAGTTCTTCAAACAGCATAAATTGCGAGAGACTACCAGCTTCAGCTACATTCTTTGGGATAAAAACCCTTTCTACCTAGAAAGGCAAAAACGGTTAGAGAAGGCGTTTTCAACATTTATGGCCCCAAAGCTAGCATACCTTCATTTTCCGGAAGAAACCGGCATTGTATTTTTGCACTTGAATCCAACTCGAACACATAAAGTCCGGGTGTCTGATAAGAGGGGTAAATCTTACATGCTCGACATTGGCAAGACATCATTTATGCTGCAAAAAAAAGCAGATCTCATTTATCCAAGAATCCAGAACCTGATGAAAGAAGGGAATATAGAGAAAGCAAAAGAGATTGTTTCTAGTGTTTTGCAACTCATCTATCGGTTCGGCAAGGCTGGCGTTGTCGACAACGATCCGATTTTAAGAAAAAACTTTGGTTTAATCCAAGACCGAGCCATCCAGTTTGATATCGGGAAATTCCGCATGGATCCTCTGCATCAAATCTCGCAAAGCGAGATCCGAGAGATCACTAAAAGCTTTTATAAATGGGCCTCTCAATACCCAGAATTGGCAGATTACTTCGAAGAGGAACTTAAGAAGTTTTAGAACGTCCCCATCAGCTCATAGCTATCCAGAATGTCGTGTACTTCTTCTTGGAAGCGAGGAATCAGTCCGGGGTATTCTTTTTGAAGCCACCCCTCCATTTTTTTACTTACCCGAAAAACTTCACGCAGAGAATGAATCGGGGTTTTTAACGATTCGTCGCGGATGATCCGGCCTACATCAATGTGGACAGGCTCTCCATCGATAAAACCATAGTTGGCGCCTACTCCTCCGTCTTTATCGGCAAGACCCAAGCTGCATCGTATCCGGACAAGCTCTAAAACAGAGCGCATTGCAGCTAATGCCTCCGTTTCTTTTCCTTGGTCGAGCAGCTGCCGTAAATAGGTGTACAAAACAACCGCTTTTTTTTGCAGAATGAAAGGCACTTCATCTAGAGGAACCCAATATCTATTTTGCAACTTATCAACTACGCAAACCTTGCGAAGCTGGTTTTTTGTTTTTGCCAGGTGAACAAAAACAAGTCCCGTATGCTCTCGAAACTCTTCAAAGGCAATTTTAAAACTGCTAAACGTCTCGGTTCTCTTATTCTCCCTGCGATCGATCTTTTCAAAGCGATATTTTTCCATCCATGGCAAAGGGAAATAATTCAACCAATATTTAGGTGTCAGATGTTTAATCTTAAAAAATTTAAGAACATATTCCTGATCCTTGGAAGCAAAAACATAGCACTGAGCGCCATTGCCAATATATTGAAACTCCTGGAGAAAAATCTCTTGCAATGCTTTTTGCTCTTCCGGGGTGGGAGAACTCCCCACTTTTAAAGAAAACTCATAAGATGGGCGAATTTTTGCAACAGAAAAGCCTGATTTGCTTTGACATAGAGCTATCCCGAGACCTAAAAGCAAAAAAGGCCAGAGAGCAACACCCGCTAACTTCAGAACGTTTTTTTTCTTTTTCTTCATATGAGTCTTGATAGAGAAAATAGATTATGAGATCATGATTTCTATGTTTTTTTTATAACCGTGAAGATGGTAACACGAATTCTCTCCAGTCTGCAACATCCAATTGTAAAATATTGGGTCAAATTACGAGAAGATAAGGGCTTCCGCCGGCTTGAAAAGCGGGTATGTATTAGCGGCCTTAAGCTCATCCAAGAGCTTATAGACCGCAAAGTCCCCCTCCTTATGTTAATATATACTTCAAACAAGGCTCCCGACATAGAGCAATACGCGCAGGAAGCCTACCAAGTTTCCGAGCCAATCTTAAAAAAAATTACTGGACTGCAAAACCCGGAACCTATTGCCGCTATTGTCGAGATGCCTCCATTCCAGCACGTAGGCTCTGCACAGCGACTGCTTATCCTAGATGGGATCTCTGATCCGGGCAATTTAGGCACCCTGCTTAGAAGCGCTCTTGCGTTCGGATGGGATGGGGTCTTTATCACGGAACATAGCTGCGATCCTTTTAATGACAAAGCAATTCGCGCAGCGAAGGGCGCTACATTTTTCCTTCCCTTGCAAGAAGGGTCTTGGGAAGAGTGGATATCTCTTAGCCGATCTTTTCATGTCTACGTTGCGGATATGGAAGGAACGCTCTTAGATCAAGTAGATCCTCAGCCTCCTACTGCCTTGGTGTTAAGTCGGGAATCCAGCGGGGCGAGATCGGATGCTATACAGAGATTTACTCCGATTGCCATACCGATGCAACCCTGTTCAGAATCGCTGAACGTCGCAAGCGCCGGAGCGATCTTATTATACCATCTGAAAGGATCCTTATGACTCCCCATGATGAGTACTGGAGCTTTGAAGAAGAGTACCATGCCAAAGATAGAAAAAGCTCTCGCAAAGAAAGAAAGCGCGCTGTCTTAGAAGACAGATCGAAGTATAAAAAGACAGACCAAGACCAAAGAAAAAAAAGAGAAATAGAGCCTCTGCAGGAAGGGCTCTTGCGAGGAAGAGTCCTATCTATCCTTCCGGAAGAAATCCTTGTAGATGTCTCCCATAAACTCTATCGATGTCAGCTAAAGGGAAGCCTTAAAAAAGAGAAAAACCAGCTCAAAAACCTGATCGCTATCGGAGATTTTGTCCGCTTTTCCGAAGACACAGGGATCATCTCTTCCATAGAAGAAAGATATTCCGTGCTATCTCGAGCAGATAATCTGTTGCGAAGAAAAGAGCAGCTCATCGCAGTCAATATCGACCAAGTTATCATCACAGCTTCGGTCGTATCTCCTCCTCTGAAACCCTTTCTGATCGATCGCTATATTATTGCAGCGCAAAAAGGAAACATGCAGCCAATTATCGTCGTCAATAAAGTCGACTTACTGAGCGTATCAGAAGAAGAAAAAGAGCTCTTTTTAGAAACAAAAAAAACCTACGAAGAACTTAAGATCCCATTTTTAGGGGTCAGCATAAAAACGAGAGAGGGAATCGATAGATTAAAGGATTTGATGGAGGGGAAGGCTTCTGTTTTTTCAGGGCAATCTGGCGTCGGAAAATCCTCTTTGATCAACGCCATCCTTGGAACCCAGCTTGCTGTCGGTAGCATTGTAGAAAAGACTTTTAAAGGATCTCATACCACGACAAGAGCGCATTTAATCCCTTTAGAAAAAGAGGGTTTTTGCATCGACACTCCAGGCATTAAAAGCTTTGGCTTATGGGACCTTAGCAAAGAGGAAATCCAAAACTACTTTCCAGAGATTGAGTCCTACGCCCACCAATGCAAATATCCCAGCTGTTCCCATCAAAAAGAACCGGGCTGCGCTGTGCAGATAGCAGCTAAAGAAGGTGCAATTTCCTCTTTGCGCTATGCCTCTTATTGTGCTTTAATAGAAGCCATGCAGCAAGAACATCGCCACCGATAGGAGAAGCTCTATGTCCCTCATCCAAAAAATCCATGCTATAGAAGTTCTTGATTCCCGAGGCAATCCTACGCTTGCTGTCTTTGTCACAACGCAAGACGGTAACGTTGGCAAAGCTCTTGTTCCCTCTGGCGCTTCTACGGGAGAACACGAAGCTGTAGAGCTGCGCGATGGAGATAAAAATCGATATGGAGGAAAGGGCGTAACCAAAGCTGCTGCCCATGTAAACGGCCCTCTTGCCGACCTTCTTATAGGAGAAGATGTATTTGATCAATCGCATATCGACCGGAAGATGATCCAAGCAGATGGAACCGATAATAAGTCACGCTACGGCGCTAATGCAATCCTCGGGATCTCGCTTGCAGTCGCAAAAGCAGCTAGCCTCTCTAAAAGAATGCCTCTCTATCAATATCTGCAAGATAGCGATCTCTACGTCCTTCCTTGTCCTATGATGAATATTATTAATGGAGGGATGCATGCCGATAATGGACTCGATTTCCAGGAATTCATGATCCGTCCCGTAGGGGCTCCCACCTTCAGAGAAGCGATCCGAATGGGCGCTGAAACCTTTCATTCTTTAAAGAAAATCTTGCAAGACAAGAAGCTTTCGACTGCCGTCGGAGACGAAGGGGGATTCGCTCCCAGGCTCTCTACCCATGAAGAAGCCCTTGACCTAATCCTCCAAGCAATTGAAAAAGCAGGATATCGACCCGGAATTGACATCACTCTCGCTCTAGATTGTGCTGCTTCTGAATTCTATCTCCCCAACCTGAAAGCCTATAGACAAGGGGACTCTGTTCGGCGTTCTTCGGAAGAACAGGTAGACTATCTTTTTTCTCTTTGCGAGCAATATCCTATTGACTCGATCGAGGATGGGATGGATCAAAATGACTGGGCTGGATGGGCTTTGCTATCTAAGAAACTCCACAAGATACAGCTCGTTGGAGATGATCTATTTGTCACAAACCGCAAGTTCCTACAAAAAGGGATTGATCAACATATAGCCAATGCCATTTTGATTAAAGTAAATCAGATTGGAACTCTCACCGAAACTTTTGAAACGATGGCTCTTGCCAAAAGTCATGGTTATGGCATGGTTCTCTCTCACCGGTCCGGAGAAACGGAAGATACAACGATTGCAGATATTGCTGTTGCTAAAAATTCCGGACAAATCAAGACAGGATCGCTATCGCGCACGGATCGGATTGCTAAATATAACCGCCTCTTAGAAATCGAAGATGAACTAGGTCCAAGAGCCCTCTACGCCAAACTTTAAAGTCTTGTTTTGTTTTCTGTTTCGAGCTGGATTTTTTGAATGTAAAGCCGCTTTTCACCGCTCATCATCTTTACATGTGCATCGATAGGACACATCTCTTTCGACGTTGATAGCTCATAGGCATAAGGAATGAGCTTTCCCAACTTAGGAACAAAATCACCCTTGCTTACAAAGATTGCAAAGCGAGGCGCTGCAGGTAGTTTCCCCTCTTGCAATACCGCATCGGAAATACCTGGAGGATTGAAGGCTAACGACCCTTTTTCTGCCAAAAGCGCTCGTTCATAGATCAAAGTATAAGCAGCCAAAGCACCACCTAAACTAAACCCCATGACTCTTGCAGCATGATTTTCATTTTTCATCTTCTGCAGCCAGGCATGGATTTCAGGCTGAGCATTCCGGAAGGCCTTAAAACCAGGTCCTGTAATATCTAAGTCACTAAGAATGGAAGCCCAGCTCCGTTTCGACACCAAAGAAAAATCTGTGCCTCGGTACAAAAGAATGGATGGCGCTGTGGAATTAACAGGGGCAAGACCAAAGGCCGGCATCCCTTGCCAGAGATCAAAAATCGCATCCACTCGGTATTGTACTAATACAACCCGACCTTCCGACATCACTGTTGGGATCGCAAAAGTCATCCCTTTCTCTAAAAGACGATAAGCGAGCAGCTTTGTAAGCACTTCTGCTGTCGCTACTTCTACCCAAAGAGAAGACCTGCTCTCTTTGGCAATCTCCTCTAAAAGCTGTGAAACCTTCCAAAAATCTTCTTTTTCTTCTGTGACAACCCCCACTAAAGGGCAGGTTTTAGAAAAAAAACCATATTCCTTGGCAAAAACGTAGACAGGCTGCTTGCCAAGGTCGAATTGCATCCCCTGAACTGCAGGGTCGATAGAGTAAGTCCGCATACTGTAAGGGATGGCCCAAGCCAGCATCTGATCCAGCTGATGCAAAGCTTTCACACGGAATTTATGATGCCAAAGAGAATCCAGCTGGGAGTGAACCGTCTCATTTGCAAAGCCTGAACACACCCCAAACAAGCTCAACAATCCAAATGCTATCTTATGGAGCAAAAAGCGTGTCGAGCGCATCCCCAAAATGTTGTCGTATCGTAGAAAAGTTATAGGGAACATTTTCTTCCTGATGGTTTCTCATTCCGATGACTTGCAACGACCTGGAGTGGAAGACATCATAGCGATTACTGAACTGTAAAAGAAGCTTGGACTCCCCATTATGAATATAAAATTCAAAGGGGGTACGGCTTGCATTGTATCTTGCCCCCACCACAAAATCATGGCGTTTTTCTGCAAACAAACTCTCTCCTTGCAACACACTATCCAGACAATTCTCTCCAATTAGATAATGGAATATAGTGGGAAACACATCCATATGGCAAGCCATAGAACTCAGACGAAAGGTTTTTTCCATTTGTTGCTTTTCCAGTTTCAAATAGAGAGGAATATGGATTTGAGGATGAGATAAACTGGAGGCATGGAATAAATGCCCATGCTCATTAAACTCCTCCCCATGATCTGCTGTAAATAAAACTACGGCATCCTCCCAATGGCCTGCTGTTTTTAATGCGTCTTCGAAACGACCAAAGAGAGTATCTACGTACCGCAAAGCATTCTTATATCGATTTTTAATAAGATCGAGATTTCGCCGATTGCAAGCGGCTTGTAAGTAGTTAATTTTCTCTTCATAAGGTTCAAAAAGAGGCGCTTGGTCTTGCGGCCAGCTATAATCAAAATGAGTCGCATCTAAAAATACGACAAATAGCCTTCCCCCTTTTTTCTCTGCAGAAAGGGCATCATCCAATAACTTTTGCATGGCAATGCCATCCGATTCAGAGGGAGCTTGGGATGCTGAGGTGCGGCATTCATATAGCCTGTCTGCCAGATGGCAATGCTCCCCTAAAAGCATCTGATCCATTTTGTAATAGCTCAATCTACTAGAAGCATAGATGTTGATTTCATAACCCATTTTTTTCAGCAAAGACAAAGAACTGCTCCCTTCTTTCCAATGCTTAGGATTAAATTGCGTCCAGTAGAAAGGGTACATCGAATAAAAAAGAGAAAACCAAGAAATTTGGGTTGCATTCGCATTGGAAAATGCTAAGGGAAAATGGATGTTTTCTTGTCGAAACTGCGCGATTGTTGGCGTCACCTCATAGGTGAGAAAATCCTCCCTTAAGCTTTCAACGACAAACAAATAAATGTCGGGCTTGCGTTCTAAAGAAAAAGGACGTGAATCCAGGTCTTTAAAACCTTCCTTGCTAGTCCAAGGATCTCGAAGGGGGCTTCCTGTGACAAGGATTTCAGAGGCTGGAACCTGAAGAGTTCTTTTCCAAGGCAGAGCTTTTGCATACTTAGAAAAAGAATCCAAATAGGTAAACGGAGAAAACAGACTATCCCAAATAAACAAACCAAGGGACGCTGAAACAATCAAAGTTGCAAATAAACGAGAAGAACCTACGTTCCCTACCTTCACACATACTTTTCTTGTCTGATGGTATCCAATTAGGCCAAAAGCAATTAAGCCGCCTGCTATCAATCCACCTTTTAACCATGTAAAAATATCTATGTTGCTCGCATACAACATTTCCACAAAGTTCGCATAGCTTTCCTGTGACACAAACTCTAAAGCATACCAAACCGACATATCCATCAGTCGCTCTAAAAAGAAATCGACGACATGGGAAAGCAAAAGAGCAAAAGAACAGATAATAAAGCAAATGCGAACCCAGCTGGCAAATCGCTGCTCTATCCAAGCGCACAGCCAAGCAAGCACCGTGGCTTCAATGGCACTTTCCAAAACAGCATAAACGTAGAAAAAAGAGCGCACAAAAAAGGATGTATCTGCAATGAGTTCGATATGGTAGATCTGAACCGTTGCAGCTATAAGAAAAAACAGACCAAAATAGAGGTAATTTACAACAAAAAGCCTGTGAGAAGATGGATCTTGGTGTTCACTTGAATTCATTCCGGTGTTACTGCAAGGGCTGCGAGTTTAAGACCCTTCTCCTTTAAGTCTTATCTTTAACAGCCCCTAGAAATTACGGTCAACATTTAAAGACACAAAAAAATCACAAAAAATACTCAATCAGTTTTTCGTAATCTCGATTTTGAATATATTTCGCAACCTGTTCAGGGTCTGCATGAAGCTCTTTTGCAAATCCCGGTACATAAGGCATTAACTGCCCCCTTTGCCCTTCTTCTTTCATCCTATCGACAAATCCCTCTACAAAGTTTGACCATTTAAAATAGTTTTTCGAAAACGCCTTAAGGTTTCTTTTCAGTCCTTCATCTGAAAGAATAAATCCTATAAACCGCAGAGGATGGATATGGCGGATTTTTTTTCCTTTTTTCTCTAGGCCTTTTTTCTCCATTAAGAGCTGCATCATATTTTTCTCTGCCATCGTTTTAATGATGTAGCGCACTATTTTTTTATCCGATTCATTGATGGGAAGACTATAAAACTTATCTAAGTCCTCATCGCTGTAATAAGATTTCTCAAGCAAGAGAGAAGAGGAATACTGCGATGGGGATGCAAACGCCCGTTTAGGCTTCTCCTCCTTTCGACTCTCTAGCGGCATTTGAGAAAACCAGGCATCGATCTGGCTTTTTGAAAGTAATTCCTGCTTATGCTCAGCCGCAAAAAGCTGCAAGGGCTTGGCATCATAGCTTGCGGGATAGATCATCTGCAGGAGCTGATGCTCTATGGCTAGATACGTAGAGAAATTCCGCTGCATTTCTTCAAAAGACAACTCCCCTAGAACTTTTTCGGAAGAAATAAGAAATTCTTCATAAGAACTGATATTAGGATCAAAAAGATTGAGTTCTTTCATGAAACCAGATAGCGCACATACATCTTGCATAGCAGATTGCTCACTTACAACCCAGTTAAGCCAAAACTTTCGCAATAGATCCCATTCCTCTTCAGATACCTCTGTTTCCATTTGCTGCACTTCTTTTGCAAGAGATTCAAGAGCAAGAGCCTCCTTATCCCTAGCAGGAAAGGCACTTAAATTAATCTGGGATGGCAATAAGCCTTCTTCAGCATGTACCACAAAAGGCACTCGAATCCGGTGAAACAGATCTTCTAGGTGGCTTTTTGTCAAAGACTGCGCAAAGAAATAAGACCATCTCTCTTTTAATCCTTCTACTGTTTGTAAAGAAGATTTCGGCGCTGCAATATGGAATAACAGCTTGGGACTTTGCAGCTGTCTAGAAGGAACCAAATGGCATTCAATTAGTTTCTCTTGATGGATCAATCTCACTGCAGAGTTTGGCACTTCCTTCCATTCCTCTTCCAGCCAGGGAAGGATTTCTTTTGCAGCTGACCCTCCGACAATCATACATACGAGAGTGCTTTTTTCTGCGTTTTGCGCTAATTGCTCTATAAGCTGCTCTTTCACCGATAGGAAGGCTTCTGTAAACTGCTGAAGTTCTTCCTCAGAATAACAAAATGAGACATATGCATCTTGCGTGCAATCAATCCAATCATATTCATTTTCTATAAAAATTTTGCAAGTCGCACATGAATCCCCACACCTGGCTTCCTGGAACAAAGTCAATATCCGATGATGAGGAGATTCTTCTGCACTTAAAAAATTCGCCGCACACAGCAACATCAATGAAATGGTTTGTTTGATCTTCATTCTTTCCTCCTTTGCAAAATTCTTTAGGTATAATTAAAAACTTTAATTCGATCAACCTTTCTTTTTCCTCGAATTTAAAAAAAAGTATTTACAATAAGGCATGAAACGCGATTTATATAAAAGAAAGAAGAGATCGAATGGAGCTCTTATGAAACCAACCATTTTTCTGTTCGGAGAAGCAGAAAAAGGGGAGTTTTGCACCCCTCTATTCTGCCGTTCCATTGCACAGCTAGCAGATACTTTAGGAAATCCCCCGGAAGAAAGCCAGGGAATTGCCTATGCGATCCAGGCACTTTTATTTAAAAAAGAGCTAATTTTCTACCGTGTTAAAGAGGAAGGATTTAGCACCGGAGACTACATGAAAGGCCTTCGCCTTCTGCAAAAAACCGACCTTCTTCCTCATCTACATGCTATCTGCATTCCCGGAGTAGGAGACGGAGAGATCATCGATGCTGTCAGCGAGATTTGCTATGAGCATAGAAGCCTTTTAGTGCTTTCTGAAAAAGACCTCTATGACTATCTCACACACCTTCATTAAAAGGTCCTATCTAATGAAAATACTCAGATAGTCCTGCTGAAGTCGCCTTCATCGCCTTTTCACCTACATGCCAATTCGCAGGACATACTTCTCCATGCTTTTCATGGAATATCAGAGCATCCAACGTTCTTAGCACCTCATCCACAGAGCGCCCGATCGGCAAGTCATTGACTAGCTGATGCCGAATCAGCCCTTGCATATCGATTAAAAACAGCCCGCGATAAGCGATCCCTTCTTCCTCTTTGAGGACTTGATAATCTTTTGCAATCGATTTATTGAGATCGGAGACTAAAGGATAGGCTATCCCTTCGATTCCTCCTTTGGACTTAGGAGTTTGGAGCCAAGCTGAGTGAGAGTAACAACTATCGACAGAGCAGGCGATCACCTGTGCATTTCTTTCTCTAAATTCCCCGATTTTTTCCTGAAATGCATGTAATTCCGTAGGACAAACAAAAGTAAAATCCAGAGGATAGAAAAACAGCACAACATATTGTCCTAAGAAGTTTTCTAAAGAAAAATTCTCGATGATGTTCCCTCCAACAACAGCTTTCGTTGAAAAGTGGGGTGCTTTTTTTCCAATCAATAACGTAGTCATATCAGCTCTCCTAATGTATCAATCCATTTTTTTTCAGTTCCGATTGTGGTGGCCTCCCCATGTCCAGGGTAGACGCGCGTATCTGCCGGCAAAGAAGACAACTTGAGCAAAGACTTCTTCATATTTTTGGGACTCGAAGTAGGAAAGTCAACCCTACCCATGGTGCCTTGGAAGAGAGTGTCTCCTGAAAATAATAAGCCCTGTTCTTTTGCATAAAAGCAAAGACTTCCCGGACTATGACCCGGCGTATGGAGCACCTTCAAAAGAATCTCTCCTACTTGGATCTCATCCCCATCTTCTAAAAGCCTATCCGGCTTCACCCCTTCGACAGGGAAAAACAAAGGCAAACCATCAGCTCCAGGCTTTTGTAAATTCTCTGCATCTTCTCGATGCACCCAGATGGGCAAGCCATATTTCTTTTTACAAATCGCAGCCTCTGCCATGTGATCCCAATGAGAATGTGTCAGTAAAATGGTAGGCGACGAGAGATTCCAGTGAGCAACTCTATCGAATAACCAATCAGAGCATTCTAAAGGCGCATCGATGAGAACAGAGGATTTTGTATGGGGACATCCCAAAAGATAGGCATTGGTTTCAACGGGACCTGAAGTATGAATTTCCAAAATCATGATCATCCGCAAAAAGTGCGCACCGGAGAGGATTCGAACCTCTGACCTCCCGGTTCGTAGCCGGGTACTCTATCCAGCTGAGCTACCAGTGCATGAGGGCCATCATCATGGCTGATTCCCCTATTTTTTTCCAAGGAGATTTTCTAATCAGCGCCTCTTTCCTGTATATTGAGCCAATATCGCGTATGCCTTAATTCGCCGGTTTTCAACAAAGCTCCCATGGCGCTTGATCGATGATTGCAAACTTTCACGATCTAAAATCTCTCCCTCAATTCGAGAGCTCTGATCTCCTTCCTAACTCAAAGTGTCGACAATAAATTGAGTGCGGTTTTGCTGATCCATTTTTTGCAAAAACACAGAACAACTCCCAACGCCTAAAAGAAATCTTTTTTCTTGCTCTGCGATGCATTCAGGGGGGAAGTAAAAATCTGGCCATGCGGACAACTGCCAATTCCAAGGCATGAGACAACCTCTCTTCTATAACTCAAATTTATACACAAAATTGAGCTATACAACAACCTTCTATAACTCAAAAAATATTAAAAAATTTAACTGCCAATCGGATTGCACCTCGGACAATAGATGCTCCATTCATCACTAAACCACCAAATATATCCGCAGCGCGGATTCGAACATTTCAGTTTGAAATCATCTCGGCTGCGGCAATGTACATAACGTCCATTTTTATCAAAAACCAAATTTAATAAAGGTATTGCAGAATGACCATTGTTCAATACAAAGACACCATTTGCATAGCAAATGTTTTCTGGATTAAGATATAGCTTTTCACCATCAAAATATATAACAGAGTCCGTTTGCTCCATGACTATCCGAAAAATACTTGACGTTTTGCATTTTTCTTCTATTGCTTCCGAAACAAATCCCGCTGATTGGATGCACACCAATGCAATCACTGCAAAAAAAAATCAACCTTCCCATAAAGAAGCTTCTCTGCTTGAAAAAATCATTCCATAAACTATATAGGCTATTTTTTTTAGTCATTTTTTTTCTTCTTACAGAATGCAATACTTCACACGAAACCAGTATAGGCGCATGCCTAACCAAAGAAGAGAAACCGGATCTAGAATTTTTTCTTCGATCTCTCATGTTTGAAAATCACGGCGCATTCGTATTATTTGGAACCAAACCTCTTTGTATAATGACACTACGAGATATAGATTCCAGTCCAGATGAAGAAGCTTTTAAAAAATGGTTTGAATCTCTTTCAGAAGAAGAAAAAATCAAGATTGAATCTGTAAGAAATCAGGCTGAAAAAATCCCTGCCTTAGATCGCAATCCTTACCACGGATGGGAAGTCTTACAAAAAATTGAGAAAACCGCAAAATTTAAAAACCATCTTTTTGTTTTATTTCCTTTACAAGGTCGAGGTCGTTATGAGCTGATCTTTGTCAATATTCAACAAACAGCTCTTGCCTTAGCGGAAAATTACGAGATTTTTAAAAAAGCTGGAGGCAACACTGACTTTCATCCTCTGGAGGCAGTCTTTGAATTACAAAATCCAGACTCTTTATTTTGGAAGAATGTTTTTTCCATGCAAAATCATCTTGCCAAAGGACTGCTTTTTGGATTTGGATTCAAAAACTCTCTGTTTGGCGATTGGTGTTTTAGCTTAGCCAATGGCAAACTAGATCTTCCCTCTAACGGATATAAACAAGAAGTAGAGGAATATCTTAAACACTTACCTTTCACCTCATCAGCCACGCTAGATCCTGTCAATGAACATTCAGACTCCAATCTAACAATCCCCCTATTTGGAGTAGTCCCCGGAGATACAACAGCAGAAAAATATAAGAAAGACAAAAAAAACATAGAAAAAATTTTCAGAGGAAAAGACATGATTGAGGTCACTCTTGCGCGCCTATCTGCAACTTAAACCCACTAAAAATGATAAAGTTGAGAAATTGCCGAAAGCAAGAAATGTGATTTTTCGACATCGAAAGCAATCCTCTTTTCTGCTACCATTACAAGCTCTTTTAAGAGGTCTCTCATGAAATTACTTTTTGAATTTACCGTTCCAGGAAAAAAAGACCCTAACATTGCAATGGACGAACTGGCAACCTACGACATTGAAGACCTTCTTCTTGTAGAATCTTTTGACGGATCTCCCCATCTAATTTATGGCAGAACCTCCCAAAGCAAGATACCTGTCCCATGGCTTTCTTATGCACAACCCATCTCACAAAAAACCAACTGGGACAGCCAATGGGCCGACTTTTCTCCCTTCTATTCGGAAGGGATATGCAAAGTCCCTCTATCTATCTTTGGAATCGACACGCAAGAGCATCTAGTCTTAGATCCCGGTCCCGGCTTTGGAGATTTGTCCCATCCAACAACGCGTCTTGTTCTACAAATGATGGCTCCTCACGTTCAAGGCAAACACATCATAGATCTCGGCTGCGGAAGCGGTATTTTAGGTCTTGCCGCATTAAAAATGGGAGCTCTGTCCGTTGTCGGCGTCGAGATCGACTCTTACGCTCTCGAACATGCAACACACAATGCTAAAATCAACCAATGTGAAGACCGATGGCGCTCTGCAGAAACTCTTCTTGAAATCCGAGAAGATGCCATCCTACTCATGAATATGACCTTTTATGAACAAAAAGACGCCTTGCCGCCATCTCTTCCCGTCTGGATTACCTCGGGGATTTTAGAAGAACAGAAAGACGCCTATTTAACTTGGGTACGCGCCCAAGGCTTAAGCTGCATCCAACATCAACAGGAAGACATTTGGGGAGGATACCTTCTCCAAAGATCTCAACCTTAACTGCCGCATTGATTTTTTCCACATGGACAGCAAGACGGCTGTTTCTTGTAGTCGGTTTCGTAAAATCCTTCTCCTTGAAACCGAAACGTTGCCATCCCTCCTCCAATCCCTCTTTCAAGAGAGCTCTGTCCACAAGAAGGACAGAGCTCAAGAGGTGCATCGGTGATTTTTTGGAAGGAGTCAAACTGGTGTTTGCACTCCTTGCATTGATAAGAATAGGTAGGCATACTACATCATATCCATGCCCATGCCACCCATTCCACCCATTCCGCCCATGCCATCCATAGAAGGCATCGCAGGAGTTTTGGACTTAGGCTCAGGCTTATCGGTGATCATCGCAGCAATCGTAATCAACATCCCAGAAATCGATGCAGCATGCTTAAGAGCACTCTTCGTGACAAGCACAGGATCAATGACTCCAGCTTGGAGAAGATCGCAGAACTCATCCGTGAGGCCGTTATAACCCCAAGCACCTTCTTTTTCGAAGATCTTTTCAGCAATCAAGCCACCTTGCTTACCGCAGTTATTTGCAATGGCTGTCGCAGGAGAAAATGCAGCTAAACGGATCATCTCAACGCCTACTTTTTCTTCATCAGAAGCTTGGACTCCATCTAAAGACTTCAGAGCGCGAAGTAGAGCTACCCCCCCTCCAGGAACGATCCCTTCAGCGACCGCAGCCCTTGTTGCATGGAGAGCATCTTCGACTCTAGCTTTTTTCTCTTTCATTTCAGATTCTGTCGCAGCACCGACGTTAATCACAGCCACTCCACCTACGAGCTTAGCTAGACGCTCTTCGAGTTTTTCTCGATCGTAATCAGAAGTAGATTGCGCCATCTCTTTACGGATCTGAGAAATTCTCTCTTGGATTACTACCGGCTGTCCAGCTCCATCCACTAAAGTTGTCTCTTCTTTGCCAATTTTTACTTTTTTAGCTCTTCCCAGAACTTCCAGGCCGACTTCTTCGAGTTTTAGACCCACCTCTTCGGTAACAACGACGCCTCCTGTTAACACAGCAATATCTTGGAGCATCGCCTTGCGTCTATCTCCAAATGCAGGAGCTTTTACAGCGCAAACTGGCAATCCAGCTTTGACTTTGTTGACAACGAGAGTAGCAAGAGCCTCTCCATCCACATCTTCTGCGATGATGAGTAGCGGTCTTTGCCCTTTTTCCATGATCTTTTCTAACATTGGAACGAGCTCTTTAGCTGATGAGATCTTCTTATCAGTGATCAGGATGCAGGCATTGTCCATTTCCACAGTCATCTTCTCTGGATTGGTGATAAAATAAGGAGACAAATACCCCTTATCGAACTGAAGCCCTTCAACCACATCCAATGTCGTATCGATCCCTTTGGCTTCCGCGATCGTAATTGTTCCGTCTTTTCCTACTTTCTGCATCGCTTCAGCAATGATAGCACCAATATCTGCATCATTATTTGCAGAGATCGTCGCAATTTGCTTCACCTCTTCTGGCTTAGAAATCTGGACAGCTAAGCGATCCAGTCCTTGTACCATCGCTTCTACGGCCTTATCGATCCCTCTTTTAAGACTCATCGGATTGGATCCGGCCATCACATTCTTGACGCCCAAAGAAAAGATAGCTTCCGCAAGGACAATAGCCGTCGTAGTGCCGTCCCCTGCAACATCGGATGTTTTCGAAGAGGCTTCTTTTACAAGCTGTGCCCCGATGTTTTCAAATTTGTCTTTCAAAGTGATTTCTTTTGCGACAGTAACTCCGTCTTTTGTGGAAAGAGGCATTCCAAACCCCTTATGAATCACAACGTTTCGACCTTTTGGACCTAAGGTCACAATCACTGCTTTTGCTAAAGTTTTTACCCCTTTCAGGATAGATTTTAACGCTTCTTCGTTAAACTGTAATAATTTTGCCATCTGTTTTCACTCCTGCTCAAAATGTAGTTCGGTTTACGCTATAACACCAAGGATATCTTCTTCCGACATGATCAGATATTCCGATCCTGCTTCTTCAGTTTTTACTTCTGTTCCTGCATAGGAAGAGAAAAGGATCTGATCTCCCACCTTGACATGCATTTTCTGAACACGGCCTTCTTCATCCATTTTGCCGGGGCCCATCGCTATTACCTCTCCCTGACGAGGCTTTTCCTGCGCTGTGTCGGGAAGGATGATTCCCCCTTTTGATGTTCTAGATTGCAAAC
The DNA here is from genome assembly GCA_945952445.1 of uncultured Chlamydiae bacterium. GTDB lineage: Bacteria > Chlamydiota > Chlamydiia > Chlamydiales > Rhabdochlamydiaceae > CAMFIG01. Next base: position 42,073 of record CAMFIG010000001.1, on the reverse strand, counting down.
GTTTAACCAGCACGCGATTTCCAAGAGGCTGAATATTTTTCGTAGACATAGTGATCTCCTTCTTGCTGAAAAGTTGAAACCACCATCGTACGACCTCCCTGCTTTTTTGTCAATTATAACAGCCTGTTTTTTAGCAGATGGGATATAAGACTGCTAACTACAAACGGAGCTATGTTCATTCCGTCGAAAGCAAAAAACCATTTGTCAACAGAAAAGTTTTTTGTTATGCTCCGCATCGTAAATACATTTCTTAAACGCTCGTTTTAAGTCACAATATAGGGGGATTACATGCAATCTAAACAAGCGAGGTATTCGGTCAGTCTATTTATTTTATCATTGCTTTGTCTACATTCCAACACACTTTTTGGGGATTTTGGGGATCCTTGTAAAGAATTTAAAAAAGCTTACATCCATCCTGATAAGGTGTCTGTACTCGAAAACAATATCTGGGTATCCCACCAAGGCAAATGGTTTACCGTCCCTAATTTAGGTTCAGATGCAGAAGGATTATATGTAACAAGCAGCGACCAATGGGAAGCATACTGGACTTGCCCCAGGTGTGGGCAAGTAAACCTATTCTATGATTTGGTTTGCAGAAAATGCGGACACTAACCAAAAAAGTTACAGCAATAGCCATAGCAAAGATATCTCGCTTTTTTCCACATCGCGTTTTCCAAAAAAAGGCGCAATATTTTGTTCTTTTCATTGGTTTTGCTTTTATTATTTTTGCCTTTTTTATCCCAATTTCAATCACAGTTCCTCTCTCCTCCGGAGAAAAAAACATCCTAAGAATGTCTAGATGGGAAGCTTATTGCTTAGACAAAACACTTCGCATGCTCGTTTGCGAGGATGGGTGGGCGTACACACTATTCGGCTACAAAGCTCTCTCTTTTGGCGGAGAAGAGACCTTCGGAAGCTCCCTATTTTCAGTTCTCCCATCTTCCTGCATCATTCGTTTCGGATGGACTGTTTTGCATAAAGTCAATGCTATTTATCCTCAATTTCTTCTTTGGCAAGAGCCTGCATTCTGGAATAAAAACATGAAATTCATGTTTCTCGCAAATCGCACGTTGCTGATGCAAGAAAAGAGAAACCACTCCAATTTTTTTTTAAATTTAAATGTTAAAGACCACAATAACTGTCCGGTTTCTTTAGATGGGAACTCTCTACAAAAAAACGACGAAGCTTTTGGAGTACTTCTTGGATACGGCCATGAAAATTCCAGAAAATTTTCCTTAGGCGAACAATTAAAACCTGTTTGGGAAGAGCAAGAAGTCAACTCCCTCTACGATGATTACAGCCAAAAAAAACTCACTTTCAGATCTCTTTCTATAGAAAACCTACTGCTTCCATCATTTGTTGCAGACACAACAAATGAGGAAACAAAACTTCTCAAAACAAAGTATCTAAAAGCTCGCGAGCAGATTATAGCCTATTATGCCAATAAACCATTTCTAGAAACAACCTTAGCTCTTTTGCTGGATGGACCTCCAGACGATCGTTACAATCTAGGCTCGATTATCAAAGCAGAACACCTTGAATCTGCCGAATGATTTCAGAGTATTCTTTACTGTTAAGATCCAATGATTGAAGCCTGGAAAAACCGATTCAGACAAGCACATTCCACTTCACAGACTTAACTCATAGAACTTGCGAAACAATTTCAATTGTATAAAAGGTATTTTCTTCTTTTTTGCAAAAACAGCTCTTTTTCTTGCTGATGGCATTTAAACAGTTCCCAAGTTGCATATTTTTCTCTTTCTAGAATCGAAAAGATCTTATCAGTGCCACAGGCAAGGCAAAAAAGCCGTTTTTTCTCAGCAGGCAAAGAGGCCATTTTTTTCCGGAACACGTCGGGATACATAGATTTAAGAACCCCCAAAAGCAGCAACTGCGCACGAAAAGGGCGGTAACGCAAAGGTTCAGTAATCGTAATTAATACCCCTTCACAATGCTCTCCTTTATAAAGGCCATATTGCGGCTTAAATGAAAAAGGGACAAAGACAACCCCAGGCAGTTTTTGCCGATTCAGTTTTTCAGCAAACTCCCTTCCGCGGATCCAGGGAGCACCAAGCAACTTAAACGGAAGAGTATAACCAACTCCGATATTCACTAAGCTGAGTTCTCCAATCGCTCCTGTTGTTGCATAAAATAGAGGGGTGTCTGGCTCTGGCACATGAGGACTCGTCGGAACCCACGAAAGTCCTGTATCTTGAAAAAACATATTCCGCTTCCAGCCACGCATAGGGATCACCGTAAGGCGGCATCCAATTTGGTATTCTTCATTAAAAAAACGGGCCAACTCTCCGATCGTCATTCCATGGCAATAAGGGACGTTGATATACCCGATGAAAGATCTCCAAGACTCCTCCAACATGGTCCCATCTGCAATCTCTCCGCTCATGGGATTCGGTCTATCTAACACCCAAATGGGAATCTTTTTCTTTGCAGCCTCTTCCATCACGTAAAAAAGAGTGGAGATATATGTATAAGACCTACATCCAATGTCTTGGATGTCATAGACTAGAATGTCGATTCCCTTAAGCATTTCTGCTGTAGGACGTCTTGTTTGACCAAAGAGGCTGTAAATGGGAATAGGATGGCGTTTTGTATCCGATGCGCAGGCTTCAAAAGCATAAGCTTCTCCTGAAAATCCGTGCTCCGGAGAAAAAATGGCTGCCAACTGAAATCCTTTCTGGTTATGGAGAAAAAGGTCGTACGTCAGCTGAAGATCTCGATTTCTTCCCGTATGGTTAGTAACAAGCCCCACTTTCTTTCCCTGTAGCTTCTCTGCATGCCCTTCAGAGAAAAAAAGATCCACTCCTAACTCCACGCTTTGCAGGGAAATACAAGCAAAAATCCAGATAGCTTGCAAAAAAGACCTCATAATGCCCCCTCGTAAAATCCCTTCACATTTTCCATCTTGCCATCTTAAAAAATAGTAAAAAAGCAATAAGTTCAGGCATGCCTCTTGCAATGCTGACAATGTTTTATTTTTAGATTTGCCGTTTTGTTTACTAAAAACAAACTCTTTGTACAAACACAGTTTTGTGGTAAAAATAAAATAAGAGTTTATTTTTAGGAGGCCGAACCATGACCGTCAAACACTCAGAATCAGTCCATCTTCAAAAAGCGATCGATCTCATCAGCAATAGCCACGGGTCTTCTATGACCTTGGAACAGAGGGAAAAAAAAGCCGTGGAGCTCGCCTCTTATATGCTTCAGGAAGCGATTAAGACAGAAACTTTCTCAGAAAAAAAGAAGCAAGCCCAGCTATCTCGAATGATGCAGGACCCTCAGGGAAAAGCTTTTACCACTTCAATGACCGACCAGTGCTTCCGTAGTAAAACCTCTTCTCGCGTCGCAAACCAATTGATTTTTCTTCTGGATCGATTCGGGATACCAAAATACCTTGGTTTTTTTCATCGAAGCCAGCTGGCTGCCTTCCGTCTATTAGCGCCAGCGCTTTCCGGAGTATTAGTACCCCTTGTCCGTTTCATGCTACGCAAAGAAACCTCTTCCGTGATTCTCCCGGGAGAAGAAAGCGCCCTTTCCCAACACATGCAGCTCCGAAGAGAGCAAGGCGTTCGCATTAACCTCAACCACCTAGGAGAAGCCATCTTAGGAGAAAAAGAGGCAGATAGGCGATTGAACGTCTATCTAAACGATCTGACCCGCAGCGACATTGAATATATATCGATTAAGATCTCTACCATTTACAGCCAAATCCACCTCCTTGCATGGGAAAAAAATATCGAGGTATTGGCAGAACGTCTTCGATCGCTGTATCGAGTAGCCATGAAGTACAGCTTCGAACGCAAAGACGGAACAAAAACGGCAAAATTCGTCAACCTCGATATGGAAGAGTACAAAGACCTTCACCTGACCAAAGAACTGTTTAAACGCGTTTTAAGCGAACCAGAATTCCTCCACTTCTCTGCTGGCATCGTTCTGCAGGCTTACCTGCCTGATTGCTACGATATCCAAAAAGAGCTGACAGAATGGGCTATGGAGCGACAAGCACGGGGAGGTGCTCCAATAAAGATCCGCATTGTAAAAGGCGCCAACCTTGCTATGGAACAGTTTGAAGCCAGTCTGCGTGGATGGGCTCAAGCTCCCTACAAGACTAAAGCAGAGGTAGATGCAAACTATAAACGGATGGTAACCTATGGATGCGAACCCAAGCATGCTCGAGCTGTCCATCTCGGTATCGCAAGTCACAACCTCTTCGATATTGCTTACGCCATGCTTCTGCGCGCTGAAAACAAAGTAGAATCCGATGTCACCTTTGAAATGCTTGAAGGGATGGCAGATCCAATGCGCCGCGTAGTCCAGCGCTGCAGCGGAGACATCCTCCTGTATTGTCCCGCAGCCACAAAAGAGGATTTTCAAAGCGCCATCGCCTATCTCATTCGACGTCTAGATGAAAATACAGGCCCTGAAAACTTCTTACGGTATACCTTTGGCTTGAAGCCAGGATCTCCCGAATGGGAAGACCAAGCACTCAAGTTTAGCAGAGCTTGCGAGCAGATGGAAAAAACAAGTCACTCCCCTCGCAGAAAACAGAATCGCAACGATATGGCTCCTCTCCATTCGATCCATGCCGAATTTGAAAATGAGCCAGACACCGATTTCTCCTTGCCGGCAAACCGCGCATGGGCAGAAAAGATCGCCTCTCAATGGCACCGCAAGAAGATCGACCTCATCCCTAATGTGATAGACGGCAAAGAGGAGGCTTCTGCAGACATGTTCGGCGAAGGAATCGACCCTTCATACCCAACAGAGCCTCTGTATCGCTATTGCCTTGCAAACTGGACCCTTGTAGATAAGGCCATTGAAACCGCAAAAACTGAAGAGTCCAAATGGGCAAAAACAACTCCTGAAGCAAGAGCTGAACTGCTAGCAAAAGCAGCACAAAAGCTAAGAGAAAAGAGAGGGGATTTAATCGGAGTCATGATGGCTGATGGAGGAAAAACGGTCCTCGAAGCAGATCCCGAAGTCTCCGAAGCCATTGACTTTGCAGAATATTATCTTCGCTCCATGTTAAAGATGCATGCCTGCAAAGACATATCATGGAAAGCCAAAGGCACCGTGCTCGTTACGCCTCCTTGGAACTTTCCAGTTTCCATCCCAGCAGGAGGAATCCTAGCTGCACTTGCCATGGGAAACTGCGTCCTCTTCAAACCGGCTCCCGAAGCCGTTCTCAGCGGATGGGCTCTCGTGAACGCCCTTTGGGAAGCAGGGATCCCCAAGAAAGTACTCCAATTCATCAACTGTGCAGATGATCCTGTCGGGAGCAAACTCATCGCAGACCCTAGGATCAATACCATTGTTTTAACCGGAGCCACATCCACAGCGCATCTTTTCCAAAAAATACGGCCGGGAGTAGATCTCGCTGCCGAAACAGGAGGAAAAAACGCTCTTATCGTCACTGCCATGGCCGACCGAGACCTTGCGATCAAAGACCTCGTGCAATCAGCTTTTGGCCATTCAGGACAAAAATGCAGCGCTGCCAGCTTAGCAATTTTAGAAGCTGAAGTCTACGATGACCCTCACTTCTTAGAACAGCTCCGCGATGCTGTGGAAAGTTTAAAGGTAGGATCTCCCTGGGATCTTTCTTCCAAGGTAACGCCGCTCATCCGTCCCCCTCATGATGCCTTAAAACGAGGCCTTACCACACTCGATCCAGGGGAGACCTGGCTTGTCAAACCAAAACAAGATCCACATAACCCCCATCTGTGGTCTCCTGGAGTCAAGCTAGGAGTAAAAGAAAACAGCTTTATGCATCAAACAGAGCTTTTTGGGCCCGTATTGGCTGTCATGCGCGCCAAAAATTTGGACCATGCTATCCGTTTAGCCAATGGAACGCCCTATGGTTTAACATCGGGCATCAGCACGCTCGATGAACGCGAGCAAAGGGCCTGGCTGCGCACGATCGTTGCTGGCAATCTCTATATCAATCGAAGCATTACAGGCGCTATTGTCAAAAGACAGCCATTCGGGGGATGCAAAGCAAGTGGATTTGGGCATGGATCTAAAGCCGGAGGACCAAATTATCTTTCCCAATTTGCAATCCCAATACAAGAAGAAGCTCCACAAGAAAAAGCCCCGCTTTCAGAAGAGGTGAACCAACTAACGCCTTTCTTGCAAAACCTCTCTCTTTCTACGGAAGACTTAGGAATATGGTATGCAAGCACAGCAAGCTACGCTCACTGGGCGAAGCACTTCCACTATGGATATGATCCTGAAAAGCCACAAGGACTGTCAGATCATGTTGTAGGACAAGATAACGCGCTTATCTACCATCCTCATCAAAAGATGGTCCTACGGATACAAGAACAAGATAAACCCCTCGAGGTATTCCGTGTTCTAGCTGCCGCTTTAAGCTGTAAAGCTCCCCTAGAGATCAGCTGGTCAAGAAATCACTCTCCGATTGTATTTCATGACCAATGGAAACATCGATTCACAGGTCTGCGTTTTGTAGAAGAGTCCGCCGAGAAATTTGCAGAAAGAGTAGCTCTGGGAACCTTTGAAAGGGTTCGCCTGCTTTCAGCTCCTTCTCAAACCCTCCAGCAAAAGGCAGCAGAAGCAAGCTGCTACCTTGACGCAGCAACGCCTTTGATCAATGGAAGGTTTGAGCTTCTCCATTACTTAAGGGAAGTGGCCATCAGCTGCGACTACCACCGTTATGGAAACCTTGGAGTTCGTGAAAAGGAAGTGCGAAAGCCGATTCTTTAATGATAAGAGGCAGCTTTCCGCTGCCTCTATCAAATTTAAAAAAGCGCATCCAGGGTCAGACTTTGATTCACAAGCTCTGAAGCATATTGATTTCGAATTCTTCTTGGAAAAATTTTATTTCGCATAGATTAATACAAAAAATTCAGCCAAATCCATCAACAAAAACCATGTTTTGGCTGAATATGCAACAAAACTCAGCCAAATATATAATTTTTCGCAAAGAAGGCTTCTTTACCACATTTTTTTAAGTCTCGCTGTTTTGCAAAGCGGAGAGCATTCAAAAATTTTTATTGGAGACAATTTAACCATGAGGTATCCTCTAGCTTCACAAGATAACAATAAATAAGTAGGTGTTTTTTGAACTTTAAAAATTTTAACTGGGGCCCTGCTCTATACATTATTGGGTATCATCTATTGTTACTTATATCTTTACCTCTTTACTTTTCTCATTTTATTCCTTCTTGGCAAATTATTACGACTTCAGCGATTTTGCTCTACATCACCGGATTAGGCGTAACAGCTGGATATCATCGCCTGTATTCGCATTCAACATATAAAATACATCCGATAGTTGAAGCTGTGCTGTTGTTTTTTGCTACTATGGCAACTCAAGGAAGCGCATTGCGCTGGTCCTTTGACCACAGACACCATCATGCCTTTGTCGACACTGACCGCGATCCATATTCTATCAAAAAAGGGTTCTGGTATGCCCATTTTCTTTGGCTGCTAGAAAAACCCAAAGAAATTGAAGACAAAGTTGTCAGAGATTTGCTTAAGAAACCACTCATCCGTTTTCAGCACCGGTTTTATGCTCCTTTAATGCTTTTAACAAACGGGCTGGCTTCTCTATTTTTCGGCTGGTGCTTTGGCGATTATCTAGGGGCTTTTCTTTTTGTCTGGTTTGTTAGGCTCTTTTTTCTCCATCATTTTACTTGGTTTATCAATTCTCTAGCTCATACCTGGGGCGCTCGTACATTTTGTAAGGAACTCTCAGCAGTAGATAACTACCTGATTTCCTTGGTTACCTTTGGAGAAGGCTATCACAACTACCATCACACCTTCAGCTATGATTATCGCAATGGGATCCGCTGGTACCACTTCGACCCAACAAAGTGGTTAATTTGGACACTGAGCAAACTAGGATTAGCTTCTCAATTGAAAAAAAACCAACGCCATTTCATAGAAAAAAGAATTATTCTTGAGCGCAAACAGCTTCTTTTGGATAAAATCCATTCTTCTTTTAGCGACTACAAAAAAGCGTGGGAAGAGCAAGTCATAATACTTACGGACAGCATCATTGATAAGCTGCAACAAGTCAGACAAGCAAAAGAAAGCTATCTCGAACTAAAAAGAAGTAAAAAAAGAAAAAAAGAATCCTTGTCTGAATTACGGCTTCAGATCAAGTCAATCAAGAATAAGCTGAAAGAGGAACACAGAAATTGCAAGATTCTTTCTCGACAAGTGCTGACTTTTTCTCCTTCTTTGCCAGATCCTAAGGTTGTCCTTGGAATTAGACATGAAACCTTGATAAGGAATTAAAATGAAACAATCCCCCTTGACTCTGCTCGGTATTTCGGGAAGTCTAAGAAAAGGCTCCTACAACACACATCTATTGGAATTGTGCCAAAAACATGCGCCCAAAGACTGTGTCATTGAAATCACGACCCTGCATGAGATCCCATTATATAATCAAGACCTTGAAAAAGACATGCCCCCTTCAGTGCAAGATTTTAAAACAAAAATCCTTGCAGCCGATGGGATTTTGATCGCCACGCCGGAATACAACTACTCAATCCCCGGTGTACTCAAAAATGCCATAGACTGGGCTTCCAGACCTTACGGAGAAAGCGCCTGGAAGAAAAAACCTGTCGCCATTATGGGAACTTCCCCCTCTGTTTTGGGAACCGCCCGATGCCAATACCATTTAAGACAGACGTTCATCACGCTGAATATGATCCCCATGAACCTTCCGGAATTGATGATTGGAGAAGTGCATAAATACTGTGACTCTGAAGGAAACCTGTCTGATGAAGCTATAAAACAGCGGGTCATGCAATTTCTCCAAGCATTCATCGATTGGGTCAAACAACACTAGCCTTTAGAAAGCCCATTCCTTATAATCGCAGCAACTTCAATCTTAAGAAAATTATGATCTTGCCGGATTCGCTGAATTCTGAGCAGCAAAAGGCTGCTCTCCATGTAGATGGCCCCATGCTCGTTCTCGCTGGCGCGGGATCCGGAAAAACTCGCATTGTGACATACCGGATTGTCCATTTATTAGACATCGGAGTTCCCGCTGCAGAGATCCTTGCAGTGACTTTTACCAACAAGGCTGCTGACGAGATGAAACATAGGATCCATGAGCTTGCCCATGTCCATGTTCTTACCTGCACATTCCATAGTCTATGCGCAAGAATCTTAAGAGAATCCATCTCCTTTCTAGGGTATAACAAAGATTTTATCATCCTCGATGAAGAAGACAGCGAAAAAGCCCTAAAAGAATGTATTGCTACGCTCGGAATAGAAGACGATAAAACTCTTTTAAAAAACACCAAAAGCCAGATCTCTTCTGCTAAAAACCAACTGATCTCCCCAGAAAATCTCCCTCTAGAAGGCGGCCAGTTTGCCGAGGTATATAAACTCTATCAAGCTAAGCTCAAACAATACAACGCTCTAGACTTCGACGATCTTTTATTTCTTACCGTCAAGCTTTTCCAAAACCATCCTGAAGTGCTTGCGATGTACCAGAAACGGTGGTCTTTTATTTTGATCGATGAATACCAAGACACAAACCACGCGCAGTATTTGTTGACTAAACTTCTCGCAGAACGCCATAAAAACGTATTCGCCGTCGGGGATCCAGACCAATCAATCTATTCATGGCGCGGGGCAAACATCCAAAATATTTTGCATTTTGAACAAGATTATCCAGGAGCGCAGGTAGTAAGGCTTGAGCAAAACTACCGCAGCTACAACACCATCCTAGAAGCTGCTAATGCGCTCATTGAACACAACCAAAACCGATACGAAAAAAACCTTTGGAGTAACCGAGGAGAGGGATCAAAAATCCGACTCATGATCACAGAAAATGACCGACAAGAAGCGGAGTTTGTGGTCCGACAAATCAAAGCCTATCTCGCAAAGCACCCTATTTCATGGAAAGACTGCGCCATTTTCTACCGCACTAATTTTCAATCGCGGAGTTTTGAGGATGTTTTGCTAAGAGAAAAAATCCCCTACACAATTGTAGGAGGCCTTTCTTTCTACCAAAGAAAAGAGATCAAAGACATCCTCTCCCTTCTACGGATGATCCTTTCAGACAATGACTTCCTAGCTTTTACAAGAACGATCAATCTCCCTCGCAGAGGCATGGGACAAGCGGCCTTAGAGAAATTAAAAGAAGCCGCGATCGCTCATGGGCATCAACTCCTCCCTCTTTGTTATCAGGTGACCTCCCGCCAAATAGACATAAAACTCTCTAAACGGCAGATCGATGGACTCACCGAATACATCGACTGCATCCAAGCTTTAAGAGAGATGCACAAAGCAAGCCGCCCTTTAGACGAAATCATCCGCAGTGCTCTAGAACGTTCTAGATACCGAGAATATCTGAAAGAAGATCCGGAAACTTTTGAAGAACGATTAGGCAATATCGAAGAGCTCATTGCAAAAGCTGCAGAATGGCAAGAAGAAGCACACTATGCTGATCTTTCCTCTTTTCTGGAAGAACTCTCTTTAAAGTCTTCTTCTGAAGAATCTTCTAAAACAGCAGATAGCATAAGATTGATGACACTCCATAATGGAAAAGGCCTTGAATTTTCTTTAGTTTTCCTAGTCGGCATGGAAGAGGATCTCTTTCCGCATATCCGCATCAAAGAGTCGGAAGGGAATTTAGAAGAAGAAAGACGCCTTTGCTATGTAGGGATCACGCGAGCCAAAGACACCCTTTTTCTAACAGCATCCCGCTATCGCTTCCTATGGGGATCGGCGCGCAGTATGCGACCTAGCCGGTTTCTTAAAGAGATCCCTCTAAAATATCTAGAAGTCCTCTCTACAGGGCTTATGGAAGATGACTCTGAAGAGCCCTCCTCAGACGATACATTTCAGCCAGGAGATGCTGTCTTCCACAAAGACTTCGGAAGTGGGATTGTCCATAAAACATATCAGACTTCTCTTGGGCTTACCTATGATGTATTTTTTCCTAAGGCGAGCGCAACAAGAAGTCTTGCAGCTAAGTATGCAAAATTAACGCCCGCTAAGGCTTTCCGCTAAACTGCTGCAACTTTGCAAAACTCTAGAAACTGGAATCCATTGCTGCCAGTAGCGGTCTCTCCAGCGCAGTCCTTTAAGGTTTGGAATCCAGGATGGAGGGGTTAAAACAATGCCAGGGGCCCATCCAGGTTTCCAAAACCGGGCCGTCATTAGACTGCGGCAAATCGTCACGGTAGGAATCCCAAGACAAGAAGCCAAATGTCCAATACCAGAGTCATTTCCCACCATGAGACCCGACTCATAGACATACCCTGCAAGATCTGAAAGATCCGTCCATTTAGGGATTGCAAGATCTGGGAAGGGCCATTTAGCCTTTTCCTCTTCGGTTAGCAAAAAAACTGGCTGCCATCCTTGTTTTTCTAATTTTTCAGCAAGACCTGCAAACTTCTTAGCAGACCAATTTTTCCCGGGCCGAGAACTTGTTGGATGCACTACTACGCGCCGAGGGTATTTTTGATGGGTAAAACCGGACAGAGGGGTGATACCATTGTCTGAAGTCGCTTCCCCTACCTTTAGAATCTCATCGCAAAACCTACGAAGGTTTTCTACAAAGGTCAGAGTGCCATCAAAGCGGGCTTCTTCCCAAAAAGGATAATCCCGATTCGCCGTTGCAATCGGATTTAGGACAACAGTTCTCTCTCGATGATGCTTTAAACAATGCAAGAGAATCGGCTGCATCCAAGCGGACTTTTCATAGAAGAAAAAATAGCGGTCAAATCCCATCAAAAAAGAAACCATTTCTTCTAAAGGAGGAAAAGATCGTATAGGAAGATGCGGAAACCATGACTGCAAAGAAAACAAAAAAGGATGGAGTGTCGTCGTATGCATCCCTTGTCGTTCTAAATTATTAGATAGAATAAGAGCTAAAAGCCCATCCCCTAATCCTTGACAACTAAAAACAGCACATCTTTCCCGTCTCACAAAGATAACCTCAAAATTAAACAACAACTAATTAAAACAAAAAAACTCAAAACTAGACAAATTTAAAAATAAAATATATTAAAAAAGAAAGAAATACACAAGGGAATTATGACATCCGCAGCACTGCAGCTTTCTAATAGACTTTTGCTTACGCCCGCTCTACAGCAGGCATTCCAAGTGCTCCAAATGCCTTTATGCGAACTAGCCCCCTGGCTAGAAGCTCAGATCGCTGAGAACCCACTTCTTGAATGGGATGAATCTCCAAAGTACACCTTTTCTTCTTTTGTATCAAACTATCCCGAAATCGAAATCCCTACATCGATTTCTCTTTTTAACTATCTCATGAAGCAGGCTCGAGAAACTTTTTCCTCTTCTCAAGATCTCTTCCTTGCAGAACAGATCATCGGCAACCTGGATGAACACGGTTTCTTTACAGAAGAAATGAAAAGTCCCATCCTTTCTACCATCCAAACCTTCGACCCTCCTGGCATTGCTGCAAGAAATTTGCAGGAATGTCTCCTTCTACAGTTAGAAAGGCAAAATAAAAAACCATCTTTAGCCTATACCATCATAGCAAATCATTTCACCAGCCTCTTGCAAGGGCGCTTAGCAGAAATCCAAAAACAAACGTCTCTCTCTCTTTTTGCACTACAACAAATGATCCGAGAAGAGGTTGCTGTCTTAGATTTCTCTCCAGGTTCTCGTTTTACCCAATCTCCCGTCCAGTACCAGATTCCTGATGCCACCATTCTTCTAGAAGAAGGAATTTGGAATATTGAAATCCATAAAAATCCACTCCCTTCCTACCGGATTAAAACCGAGTACATAAACATCCCCACTACAACGGATGAAGAGAAACGCTGTCTTCGCAAATATCTTTCCTCTGCTCAATGGATCTCACAATCCATCCAAAAAAGGAACCGCACATTAAAAAAAGTTTTAGAATGCATCTTGAAAGTCCAAGGAAATTTCCTGGCCGGTGTAGATAGCTACATCAAGCCACTGACGATAAAAGAAGTTGCCGCTACGATCGGTATGCATGAATCGACGATCGCTCGAGCTGTTTCCCAAAAGACCCTCTCTTGTCCTCTTGGAGTCATCACCCTGCGCAGCCTATTTTCTCAATCTCTTAGCAAAACACAGGAAGAGATCTCCTGCGATACTGCAAAAAAAACATTAAGGATGTTGATATCACAAGAAAATAAGCAAAGACCCTTATCTGACCAAGCGCTTATTGAAAAAATGCGCGAAATGGGAATCTGCTGCGCCCGGCGAACAATTACGAAATACCGAAAACAGCTCCGCATCCCAAACCGTAGGATGCGAAAATGCTGCCATCTGTAATATTGTTTCAGGTTTCCCGTCGCTTAAATAAACAACCACACCTCTTTCACAAACCCAAATCGAAATTATTAATATCTAGCTTATTAAATCTATTCTTATATTCTGCCAATTCACCTGTTACTTCAATAGGAAAAGCTATAAAGTCATTGCAATATATGACATGAATATCATATCCATACGATTCTATTAAAGAAATAACACGGTCAAAATTTGCTTTCTGTTTAGGTTTACTGTTTTTATAATCCGCGCCTATCCAACATTCAAAAATAATAACGGGCCTGTTTTTTTTAATCGTTTTTTCAGCCCCGCTTAAAATGAAATATTCATAATTTTCAACATCCATTTTTATTAGAGACAAATTTTTCAGATTTAAAGAATCTAAAGTCATCATTTCCACTAGTTCTCCAGTCATGTTTTTATTGGTCTGATATGCAAGACTGCAAATATCATCCGACCGTACTATTTGAGGACAGGGATGAAAATCTGTGGAAAGCAATGCTTGACCGGCAGCATTACTTAAGGCTTTGCATATCGGGAGAACGTTATTACATTTGTTGATTCTTAATGTATTTAGCAACTCCATATAAAATTTTGAATTAGGCTCAAAAGCAATCACAGCTCCTTCAGAGCCAGCTTTTCTGGACATTGTAACTGTATGTACGCCTATATGAGATCCTATATCTAAAACAAGCGAGCCAGGTTTTGTTAATTCTTCAAGGATCAATCCTATATTCCCTTCATAAGCATAACCTTGTTTAAGAGTTTGTTTAATAGAATCCTCATCATCATCCAAATCATAATACGTTTTAAAAAATGGCTCATAGTATCTTTGGTATCTTTCATCAATTCCATGATTATTCAAGAATTCTTGAACCGCATTATTAAAAAAATAATCTCTTTTCACAAAAATGGCATCACCCTCTAATCCTTCTCTATACCAATGCGTTAGAAGTTGAAAGCCAGACTCTTCAAGAAAATTTTTCAAATCGACATATTCCGTTGTTCCAACACGAAAGGGAAAAAGGTTGGTATGAACAGCAATACATCTCACACTTTTTAAAATCTTAGGAGAGCTTTTTAAAACTTGCAATTCTGCGCCCTGTACATTCAAACATAAGAAATCAACATAATCCATTTGATTTTCATAGCACCATTCATCAAGCAAGACACAATCAACATTTATTATCGGCCCCTGATAATGAACTTCCATACCTGCAGAAGGCTTCAGCAAAGAACTAGCATGCTCAAAAGCCGGATCTTTCCCAGACGAGCCATAACAAAGATAAAAAGCAGTATTTCCCGAGAAACTATTCAAAGCACTGTTATAAACTTGAACGTTGGTAGAGCTTGATGTTTTAGAAGAGAGAACTGCAAAAGCATGTGGGTTAGGTTCAAAGGAAATGATTTTGCCGTTAGGCCAATGTTGAGAAAAACTAATGGTTTCACCTCCATAGTGTCCCCCTGCTTGTATGATCACAGGGTCATCTGGAAGAAAAAGAGAAATAAGATCAAGCCGCTTTTGATTCCAATCTGTAAAGCTGCCCTCTACTTTTGAGGGATAATTATTTGCCTGTAAAGTAGTAAACCAACCTGCTAAGAGTAGCCTCACAAGAAAACCAAATCGCATACATCTCTCCCATTTTAAAGATATGAACATACGTTATCTTTAAGGAAAATTTCTACCAAAATGGCTATAGAAAGCAAAAGCAGCAGCACTTATGGATTTTAGGAGCGACTATCAAAAGCTTGATGCTTACCCATCAAAAACTGAAGCCTTGTATTTTTTATAAACCTCTGTTTAACCTAAAGTTTTTATAGGAGACCTTTCTATGTACCGTTTCTTAGCTTCCGTTATAAGCCTTCTTCTGATAGCCGCAGCACCAAAGCCAGAGATCCGAGTGGACTCCATCCAATCACAAATCGACAAACCAATTGCCATTACAGTAAATGGGCTACAGCCGAAACAGACAGTCACTTTGAAAGCGAAAACCCAAGATGAACATGGTGTTGAATGGTCTTCTTATGCGACCTTAAAAGCAAATTCCAAAGGATCGATTGATCTCAGACGAACAGCTCCGATCTCCGGAACCTACCAAAATGAAGATGGCATGGGTCTTTTCTGGTCTATGCAGCCTTCTAAAGAAGTCCATGACGGATTTTCTCCTCCCGATCCTCAGTGGATCGAACTATCTCTAGAATCAGACGGAAAGCAACTCCATTCGATCTCGATCCAAAGATTGATGATGAATGCGGAAGTCATTCGAGTGCCAGTATCGGAATCGGGTCTTGTAGGCACTTTCTTTTACCCTAAAAAAAATAAAGTCTCTGCTGGAGTGATCATCTTGGGAGGCTCGCAAGGAGGCTTAAGCGAAAATAAAGCGAGAACTTTGGCTGCACAAGGGTTTGCAACCCTTGCTCTGGCTTATTTCGCGATGCCTGGACTCCCTGAAAAGCTGGAAAAAATCCCATTAGAATACTTCGAAAAAGCCCATCGATGGATGCAGTCAAGACCGGAGGTCTACTCCAAAAAAATCGGTTTGATAGGATCTTCCAGAGGAGGAGAACTCTCTTTGATCTTAGCTAGCCATTTTCCTTCTTTATTCCAAGCAGTTGCAGCTTACGTGCCAACCCATGTGACATTTGCAGGGCTGCCTAACCAAAATGTACCTGCTTGGACTTACAAAGACACCGCGGTAGCTCCATTGTTAAAAATTGAACCTCCAAAAGAAATTATAGGGGGACAGAAAAAATCGGACCCTGTAGCTACTAGTCCTCTTTTTATGCAGCTATTTGCACAAGAAAAAATATGCGCTCCAGCTACTATCCCCGTAGAAAAAATAAAAAGTCCCCTGCTCTTAATTTCAGGAGAAGATGATAAGATGTGGCCTTCCTTCTATTCAGCCACACGCATTGTCGAAAGGATCCAAAAATATGCGCCAAACTTACCGTGCAAACACCTACACTACCCTTCGGCAGGGCATTTTATCACGCAGCCTTATCTTCCCACCACCTGCAACACCTATTACCACCCAGTTGCTCGGCTTTGGATGGCCATTGGAGGAACTCCGCAAGACGATGCTTTTGCAGCAAAGGATTCTTGGAATGAACTGATCCGGTTTCTCCGTACACACCTGTCGATCAAGGATTAGGAGAGACTGGCACCAAGCTTTTCATCAGAACTTCTTTGTCTAGAGTGATAATTTTCGTTGCACAGTCATTCTCACCACAGGAGACATGAATCACCTCTTTATCTCCCTGCCGGCTTAATACAAAACCTGAGGGAAAAATACATCGAAGTTTTTCATGGGCTGTATTCTGTGGTGGAGTGTCGTAGATCCCTTGGAATAAGATAGGATATTCAGAAATAGCTAAGACCCGGAAGGGTGGCTTTGCTTCAAAAGTATAAGCAGCCATCACATACCAAATCGCACCATCTTGCTTAAAAGAGCTATGGAAAAAAGCAAGATACTGGCCATCTACAAGCTGAGCCGGCGTCCCTCCACGTAAAGACCCCCAAGCCTGCAGCCAAGGCAATTTCTGCCAACAAGACTTGTTGGAAAATCTTTCATGCAACAGCTCTTCTTGGGTCTGGTCTTTCAGCTTTAATATCTTGTGAGGATTGATGCTGTAGCCGAAAAAAATCCGGTCTTCTCCTTGCTCTTGATAAACAAAAGGCACCCAATTTTTTTCTACCGGCTGGATATGTTGATCCAGATCTAAGGTATATTGAATAGAAAAGTTCTCAGGATCCAAGCTCGCAAGACGCATTGTGCGGCTATAAAGGGTATTTTCTGCAATGTCATTGTAAGAAAGAAAGAGCCGGTTTCCGGATCGAATCACACGAGGATCCTCTGAAAAGTCGCTACCGGTAGCAATAGTCCTTACCTGGCCTGCCTGTCGAAATTCTCCATCTAAAGGGACGACTCCAATATATGATTTAAAAGGGAATTTAAGTGATTGGAACATTGCGAACCCAGGCACATCATAGCGAAAAAACAGCAAATACCCATCTCCATTTTCGATCAAAGAAGCATTGTATGGCGCTGCAATCTCTTCCAACTCGATCTTCTTAGTCCCTAATACAAGACCCGAATCTTCTCCAAAGGGGAGCTTGTTTAAACGATGGCATAATTTTCTGCTGCTATACGCTTTTTTTTGAGAGTAAACCCGTTCTATAGGAGGCTGAGAACCTGAAGAAGAGAGAAAATGATAGGAACGTTTTGAATAATGCACCACTGATTTCATTTGCCGAGAAAGCTTGCAATAGAAAAAAATCGAGCTTCCGATCACAGCAGCTATAAGCACATACATAATCCCATGTCTTCGAAACATCTTGTGTTTTTCCTTTCATTAGCCTTAAAAAAGCACCAATCTTACCATACTGCCGTTGCAAGGTAAAGTCTTATGGTTTGGATGCCGCAATCTCTAATTTCTTCAAAGGAAACTTTACATGCCCCTCAGATGTATTCGGCGAAATCTCTTCATAAAGACGAGATAGCTCCTGAACAAACTCCTCTTTTCTTTCCAAAGGAATCATCCTCAGATGCGGAAGCCAATTTCTTAAGTAGGATTCAAAACGCTCTTTAGAAAAGAAAAGAGCTTCTTGATCGTACACCTGGATATGAATCACCTCTAGGCGGAGATCTTCCAAAAAGCCTCTATACTCCTCAGGCGAGCAGAATTTCCAACAAGGAGAAAATCCGACAAAGTAAGATCTCCACTTCTCTTCCCCCATCTGCTTTTGAAGAGATTCAGCTAGTGCCTTTGGTATACCGAGTGGCACCTGAATCCACAACTTTCCTTTCTTTTTTAGACTCTGACAGATCTCTTTTAAAGCACTTTTCTGATCTTGAATCCAGTGCATTGCCGCAAAGGAGGTCACTATATCAAACTTCTCCGACTGCCCAAAGCCTATGATATCTTCAGTTTGGAATCGAAGATTATGCAAAGTCTCATCATATTTCGATTGCGCAAATGTGATCATTACGGAAGACTTGTCGATTCCAACAACGCTTCCATGAGGTAATTTTGCCGCAATTTCCGCAGAAAGAGCGCCATCTCCGCACCCTACATCTAAAAGGGTTTCATTACCTTTCAGAGCAACCTGTTTAGAAAAATGCTCTAAAGATGCCTGCCTGTCTTTATTTCTGGAATGCTCTTCAAGAGATTCTCCATGAAGGCCTCCTATACAGAATAAAAAAAGAAGGATTGATCTTTTCATAATATCGATAACGCGAATACCCCCTAAGAGCTAAAGCAGAAGAGGAAACGCAGCTCCTTTTCAAGTTAAAAACGCCTGTCTTTCCCGACTGTCAGCTCTCAAGAGCCTTAGCCGGATTTACACCATTGTTGTTTGTTCCATTCTGCAAAAATAGGCAAGCCAAATCATTCTCATTCGAAGGCTAGCCCTCCTTTTTTCTTGAAAATAGGCACTAATCTCAAGGGGAGATTTCAGAGCGCATAGAACAATCTCCCGATCAGTTAATCTAAAAAGAACCTCTAGAGCCCGATCTACTTCCCCAACCATACGCCTTATTTTTTTCTT
The DNA here is from genome assembly GCA_945952445.1 of uncultured Chlamydiae bacterium. GTDB lineage: Bacteria > Chlamydiota > Chlamydiia > Chlamydiales > Rhabdochlamydiaceae > CAMFIG01. Next base: position 23,253 of record CAMFIG010000001.1, on the reverse strand, counting down.
GCAGCACGTAAAAACAAGTTGAAACAAACACAATCTTAAAAAAAGAGCCATAAAAACTACAAACGGAATGTATAAACTGTAGGTAAAAAATGGTTCTTTTATATCCGTCCAAACAGCTACCACACTGAAAACTAAGCTACCAAGAAGATAAATTCCATCTCGTGGAGAGCGAAAAAGAGGCCCTAAAAAGCGATGAAACAGTCTTTGAGATGTCTGATAAGCCAAGATTTCTTCAAATCCTGGTTCTTGAAATTTTATCCTTGCAGCGTGGGCTATTTCATGAGAGAGCACTTCTTCTGTCCGATATCGTAAAAACCTTCCTTTCTGGAACGTCTTTCTCAGCTGAATTTGAGGAAACTCTATCCCTCGTTCATCGCTGTAGACCCATAACGCAGCCCCCTGCCACAAAGAGAGATTTCTATCATCATAGACAGGACACAGATCCGGACAGATAAATCCAAAGAGCTCTTTTGTCTTCTCTTGCGCGGCTGATGTATAGGGATTTTGCGATGATCCTCCCTGTGTACGAGTCACTGCAATGCGCAAAAGAAACTCCTCCTCACCTTCTTGAGGTCCAGGAATCCACCCCTGAGCATTGTAAAGCAGTAAATCCCGATCTCCAATCACAATATGCCTCGATTTAAAGCTGAGAAGTAAAAACCCAATATACAAATAAACAAGGAAGGATCACAAGACAGAGCCAGAGAAGAACCCAGAGTAGACTTCTCTTGAGGTTATGCGGCATCCTGAGCTCTCTTGTTTTTTCGCAAAAAACAATAAGCTAAAAAAATGAATCCAAGCACATTCAACCCAGTGAATATCCCGCAAAAAAGCAAGATTTTATTTGCTTTTTTACTAAGTAGCATCAACCTTTCTCGCGCCATTTTCTCAAAAGGCGTTTCATTTTCAAACCAAGTGCCTGCGTACTCATGGCGTGCATAAACAGCCCGCTTTTCATCCGGAGCATTGAAATAAAATGCCGGGAAGATAGCATCTCGATATTCCTTGCCTGCAAAGTAGCGCACCGCCTCAGCAAAAGAGGTAAACGTGCGATGAGCCACTCGATTAATCAACGCCTCTTTATCTTCCCCGGGATATTGCGCTTCAATATCATTCCAATGGATCGTCAGCCAGGTAATCGCGTGATCCAAAATCGGATGATGCGCCATTGAAGCAATCAGATTATTCGTCGCATGGACTGAAGAGCTTAAAACCGTTTCCGAAGGCAGGTCAAGTCCGCAATAAAAATCATATTTTTTATGGATCTCATTGAAAGACTGCAAACAATGGACGTCGTGGTCAACATAAACCCCTCCCTCCTGAAAGAGAATTTCATAGCGGAGAAGATCCGATTTTTCCCCATAATTGCTTGTCTTATAAAAGAAAGGCTGCAAACGCTCGAAAGGAAAGTCCTGTACTAAATGCATCTCCATAGAAGGATGGGGAAGCGGCCGTTTGCGGTCTGTCCAAAATTTCACTTTCCAGTCCGGATGCTTTGCAATCCACGACTTTACATTTTGCACTGAATGGGAAGGGAAAGCTTTGGGTCCAAGCCAAATAAAGTGCAGCACTTTGGGAATATTCCCAGCAACCTGCTTGGATGGATCTGCCATCTTGGCAAACAAATCTTTGTAAAATCGGATGTTTTCAAGATCTTCTTTTGTCTCTACATACTGCCAGCAAGAAAGCCCTTTCCCCATCAAAGATTCAAAGTCCGTTTGTTGAGGGGGTTTCTCCTGACGGCTGCAGGAAACTAAAAACAGAAGTCCTACAATAGATGAAAAAAGTGCTTTCATGAGATGTTCCCCTTGCTAGAAAACAGCCAAATTAATCGATTTCTCTTAAATTGTCACGGGGAACCTCTCTTGAAGAGGGGATTGAAAACAACTGAAACCATTCATGTCAAAGGGAAAACTAAAGGAGGATTGTGGTTTCCTGGCAAGAAAAATTAGGAGATAATTCCAGGATGATTTTAAGGTTATTCCGAAGCAGTAAAAAATACAATGCATTTACAGTCAAATACATAGCAGTCCACTAAAAGGCCCCACATCCATGATAAAACTTAAAAACATGGAGTAATTATACACAGTTGAAATCTTCACCTCTAGGCAACCAACTAAAATACCCCCCTTATTTTGTAATGCAAACAACAAAAACACCCACCCTATTTTATTGAGTTATTTTCTTGTTTTAGCCAGAATAAGGACCATGCAAGGAAAGGAAAAAGGCCTCTATGAAACGCGATCATACATTATTTTTAATACAATGGCTGCACGCCAACACACGTAAACCTCTCATAATTCGAGGAGCTCGCCAAGTAGGAAAAACTTGGCTTATCCGAGATCTTGCCCGCTCTCAACAACGACAACTCATTGAGCTTAACTTTGAAAAACGCCCTGACCTAGAAACTCTATTTTCATCCAACAATCCGAAAGAAATCGTCAGCAATATTGCAACCTTGACTGGACAAAAGATTGCGCCAGAAAACTCTATTCTATTTCTAGATGAAATCCAAGCAGCTCCTCATCTACTAGCAAAACTGCGCTGGTTTGCTGAAGACATGCCAGAGCTTCCCGTACTGGCAGCAGGATCTTTATTGGATTTTTCCCTTGACAAGCATGAATTCAGCATGCCTGTAGGCAGAGTCGGATACATGTATTTAGAACCTCTTTCTTTTGAAGAGTTTTTAGATGCGCTCGGACAAAATGAGCTGCGAGCCTACTTGCAAAACTACGACATTCATCTTAAAATTCCAGAAGCAATTCATGTGCAATTGATGAAACGCGTGAAGGAATATTTAATCGTAGGCGGAATGCCTGCAGCTGTTGCAGCTTGGGCAAACCAAAACGACCCTCAATCTATCAATCAAATACATTTTGATCTGTTAACAACCTATCGAGATGACTTTGCCAAGTATCGAGGAAGACTCTCCATTGAACGGCTTGAAGAAATCATAAGTTCTGTTCCACGCCAACTCGGAAATAAATTTATTTATAGAAACGCAAACTCCGAAGTAAGCACTGCTTCTCTAAAACAAGCTCTTGATTTACTTTGCAAAGCTAGAGTATGCCATCGCATCGTCGAGACCACAGCTAATGGACTGCCTCTAGATGCCGAAGCAGATGAAAAATACTTAAAGGTAATCATGCTCGACTGCGGACTGTGCAGTGCATCTTTGGGTCTTTCCCTACATCAAATAGCCGAAGTATCCGAGGTTTCTATGATCAACAATGGAGGCATGGCTGAACAGCTCACTGGCCAGCTACTTCGCACAACATTCCCAGCATACATCCCATCTTCTCTCCATTATTGGAAAAGAAAAAAAAAGGACTCTGTAGCCGAGGTTGATTATATTATCCAGCATGAGAATCAAGTAATCCCTCTTGAAGTAAAAGCGGGATCAACAGGCACTCTTAGATCCCTACAGCAATTCATGTTAGAGAAAAAAAAAGATCTGGCTGTTAGAGTTAACTCTGACTTCCCAAGCCTTTGCACCGTAAACATAAAAGACCTTAACCAGACTAAAATCCAATACACATTACTATCCATCCCATTTTATCTTATAGGACAACTGCATCGTCTAATCAAAAATGTTTACGATTCGAGATTGACGGAAAAAACCTGAAATCGATAAACAAACGACAAGGGCCTTCTTTAAAAAAGAGGGCTTTGTTAAAAAAAAATGGGAAAATGAGCGAGTTTCTTGTCGAAAATCAGAAAAAGATGATATCCATTTCAAGCAAAAACTTTTTCAGCTTCCGAAAATTATATATAAAAATCTCCATCTTTTATACGCACTGAAGGCCGGTTGGCATGGTAAAATCACTCATCATTGTAGAGTCCCCAGCAAAGATCAAGACTCTTCAAAAATTCCTAGGTTCCAAATTCATCTTTGCCTCCTCCTTAGGACATATCCGGGACCTTCCACAAAAAGGCTTTGGGATCGACGTAGAGCAAGACTTTGAACCTCAGTATGCCTTGCTTCCTGACAAAAAAGAGGTGATTGAAAAGCTCAAAAAAGCGGCAAAGTCGGTCGATGTAGTCTACCTATCTCCCGACCCTGACCGCGAAGGGGAAGCGATAGCCTGGCATATCGCATCCATTCTCCCTAAAGGGCCGCAAATCAAAAGGGTTACCTTCAATGAGATCACAAAAGACACCGTCACAGAGGCTTTGAAACACCCCCGAGAAATCGATCAAGCTTTAGTCAATGCACAGCAAGCGCGCAGGCTCTTAGACAGAATCGTAGGCTATAAGATTTCTCCGATCTTAATGCGCCGGGTGAAGGGAGCTCATGACGGAGGACTTTCAGCAGGAAGAGTCCAATCGGTTGCTTTAAAAATGGTGGTAGACAGAGAAAAAGAGATCGATGCTTTCGTCCCTGTTGAATACTGGAATATCGGATGCGTCTTGCAGACAAAAAAAGGAGATATGCCTTTCCGCGCCAATTTATATTCTGTTCAAGGCAAAAAGGTAGAAAAAGAACCAACCGAGGGCAAAGATGTACAGCTTATCCCTGACGAGAAGACCGCAAGAGATATCGTCACCAAGCTGCAAAACACCCCGTATCAAGTACTTTCTGTAGAGCGTAAGGAGAAAAGAAGAAACCCAGTCCCTCCATTCATCACCTCCACACTCCAGCAAGAAGCGAGTCGCCACTATGGATTTTCCGCTGCTAGAACGATGAACATCGCGCAAGGTCTCTACGAAGGTATCGATCTTGGCAACGAAGGGACTGAGGGTCTTATCAGCTACATGAGAACAGACTCGGTAAGAATCTCCCCTGAAGCGATCGAATCGGCAAGAAAATATCTTTTTAAAACTTATGGCAAAGAGTTCCTCCCTCCAGAAGGAAGGCAGTTTACCGCAAAGAAAAGCGCTCAAGATGCCCACGAAGCAATCCGACCTACGAACGTGTATCATACACCTGACTCCATTAGAAGCCACCTATCGGAAGACCAATACAAGCTATACAGCTTAATCTGGAAGCGATTTTTAGCATCCCAAATGATGCCCGCCGTATATGATACGGTTTCTTGCGACATTGGAACCAAAGATGAGATGGTTTTACGAGCGACAGGATCCATTCTCAAATTCTCTGGTTTCCTCGCAATCTACGAAGAAAGACAAGACAAAGAAGAAGACAAGGTGCGCGAAGAGGATAAACTCCTTCCCTCTCTTTCGGAAGACCAACCCTTGCAGCTTCTGGAAGTCCTATCGGAACAAGCTTTTACAAGACCTCCAGCTCGGTTTACGGAAGCCTCTCTTGTAAAAGAATTGGAAAAATCAGGCATTGGGCGCCCTTCCACCTACGCCACGATCATGAATAAAATCCAAAGCAGAGACTACACAGTCAAAGAGAAGGGAACTTTAAAGCCTACAGAACTAGGCAAAGTCATTGCGCAAATGCTCGAAGACAACTTCAAAATGATCATGGATGTCGGATTTACGGCTACCATGGAAGATGAACTGGAGAACGTCGCCACCGACCAAAAAAACTGGAAAGAACTTCTCAAAGAATTCTGGCAGGCTTTTTTTCCTCTTGTAGAAGCTGCCGAAAAAGAGGCTTTTGTCCCTAAGGTCATGACCGATATCGACTGCCCTAAATGCGGAAAAAAACTACAAAAAATCTGGGCGAAAAACAAGTATTTCTACGGATGCTCTAACTATCCAGAATGCGACTATACGGCACCGCTTGAAGCGATGGAATTCAATAAAGCAGACTACGATCCGAACTTCGACTGGGACCAAAAGTGTGCCAAATGTGGAAAACCCATGAACCTGCGTTTTGGTAAATTCGGCCCCTTTTTAGGATGCAGCGGATATCCTGACTGCAAAAGCATCGTCAACATCCCTAAAAAAGGGGAAATTCCCCCAGAAGAGATGCCTACCTGCCCTGCACTTGGCTGCGATGGTAAGCTAACAGCAAGAAGGTCTCGCTTTGGCAAGGTCTTTTTCTCTTGCAGCAACTATCCCGACTGCGATGTGATCACAAACGACCTCGATCATCTCTACGAAAAATATGACAACCATCCAAAAACCCCTTACGTCGCTAAAACCAAAACACGGGGCAAGAAAACAACCACTTCTCCACAAAAGAAAACGAGAAAACAGCCCTCTTTGAAGCTGTCCAAGGCTCTTGCTGCTGTCGTCGGCAGCTCAGAGATGTCTCGTCCTGAAGTGATTAAAAAGATGTGGGAATATATTAAGACCCATAACCTTCAGGATCCCAAGAACAAACGGCTTATCCAACCCGATGCGCTCTTGGAAAAAGTTTTCGGATCCAAAAAGCCTATCGATATGATGAAGCTCTCGGGGATTATCGCAACGCATTTTGAGAAACCATCTTAAGACCGTTTAAGCTTCTCTGGATTGTCGCTACAAGAAATAGAGAATCCGGCTTCCTGCAAAGAGTTTTGCACAGATTCGAGATGAGGCTCTTTAAAGAAAACATAATCTGTTTCAAACGTTGACATAGCTAACACGCTAATTTTTTTGGCTGCTAAAGGAGTTAAAAGCGATACTAATACGCCAGACGTTGAAAACGGAATGCTTCCTTGTACATAGAACATACGCCATCCTTTTTCTTCTGCAAGAGGCTCTCTAAAAAGAGAGCTCCTTGCGATGACAGAAATCTCACGATCCGTACGAGACACAGAAAAGAACGAAGACAATTCGCCCACATTCACGGAAGCTAGATGCTCCAACGAAACTTTGTAAATTGAATATCGTACGTTCGAGAAACTAAGAATCATGTTAAAGATTCCTCTATTTTCACCGTTGATTCATCTTTCAATGACACTTCATGTTCACTTAACCTGGTAAGATCGATCGTAACTGAAGGACGAGATGCATTTAATTTATCCATCATCATGTATGATCCACCGATATTATGTAGCTCCTCCATAGCGCGTAAAATAGCTCCCTCTGCATCCCCTGCACCTTCTTCTACTTGATCTGCAAACAAAAGGATCTGCACATGGCCTTCTCTGGGAACGCAAGCATGGGCTGCATCGCGATAATTCCAAAGGTGTGTTAGCACAGAGCTGCGATCTGCATAAACAACATGCTCTGGTTTTACAACTTCTGTCACAGCTTCTTTTCCAAGACCTGTAAATGTATCGCCTTCACGACCATATCGAAGTTGAATATCTCCATCCACTTTGGAAAGATCTAAAGCCCCCATAGGAGTTAAGGTCTGCATTGAGACGCAATTATAAAGATCGACAAAACTGGAGATTTTTCCTAAATCTGCCTTTTGGCCATTTTGGACTTTCGCAGCCTCTGCAGTTGCACGACGCAGAAGATTCACAATCGTCGAATGCCGACCTTCCTCTCCCATTATTTTAAAAACACCTTCCCATGACCTACACACAGGCTGGTCGAGATAGTTATCAGAATTGATCCCACGTGTTACGAGGGTCTGTACAGATTGTTGCTTCAAGGCGCTAAGATAACGCTCCATGGCTTTAGGTTGAGCGTTTGCACCCTTGGGCGCCAAGACTTCAACGTCACAAAGAGTAAATGCAACAGTCGCTTTCGGAAATCGTTCAAAAATTGCAGGATCGATTCCAATTGAAATAGATGACCTAGCTGATACGCACGCCATAATTCTCTCCTTATTAATTATTTAGGTAGTAGACAAAAAGATCGATAGCGACATAAAACATAATCGCTGCCGACAAACGGTTTAAAATTTTAAGAAGCATTTGACTCTGCTTCATTTTCTTAACAAAAAATCCAACTGAAGCTAAAAAAACAAACCAAAGACAATCCATAAAAATGCATCCCCATCCAAACCAATGCTTTTCTAATTCTGAATACTCTGTTGCAACCGCTCCAATCACAACAAATGTATCAATAATAGCATGGGGATTAAAAATAGAAATGGTAGCACAAAATGCAAGCTGCTTAAATAAATTTAAAGAAAGTGATTCACTCTCCATTTCTTTAATCGGTGCTTTCCAAAGCTTATATCCAAAACAGAGCAAAAAAACAATTCCGATAAAAAGCAAAGTTGTTTTAAAAAAAGAAACATGTTCAATCCACCCACTTCCATGGACGGCTCCCAAAACCAAAAGAGCATCGCAAAGAGCTGCCATAGCAACAATAGCCAAAATTCGATGCCATTTTGATTCAAAGGCTCCTGTGCGCAAAATAAATGCATTTTGCGGTCCTAAAGGCATCACAAGACTCATTCCGAGAACTGTTCCTTTCATAAAAGCAGCTATCATAATGCTCTCGTAATGGGGTCAATATCGAATCCTATACTGCAACGGTATCCATCACCTTGGATAGGAGTTACTGTGTGCCACAATGGAGATCCTAAGTCTGGCTGTAGCAGCCCATTACCAGGTTGTAGCGTTGCTCTAAACAGAAGAGTCTTTTTGTCTTCCCCATAAATTTGGCTTTCTCCTCCCGATATATTTTCTCTGTCGACCACTAACGCTGAAACAATCAAAGGAAATCCATCTTGGTGCAACCCCTCTGGAGAGTTCGTCGTTAAAATACCTGGTACAGTTTGTACCTTTACATGATGCGCCACTATATTGAGTCCATGAATACTCGGCATTTGAGAATAAATACGCCGAGAAATCCCTTGTAACACCATGCAAAACGCAGGTAGAGAAGCAGCCTCCTCAGAAAGCTCAGGAAATACGCGTTTCCACCTTCTTACATCTATCTTATTTTCTGAAATAAGAGCTTCATCCTGAGAAAATGGTAAAGTCGGACACCTCATTACTTTCGGCTCTCCGCTGTCAAAAAGAACACGAAAGGTAGAGATTGCTCGAAAGCGATAAGGACGCAGGCCATCGTACTCATCCTTTGCTCTGGCAGAAAGAGCTTGATAACTTGGCTTTAAAACCCGCCCGTCAGATGCTCCTTCATAGTATTGTTTCATGTAAGTAGGAGAAACCTGAACTGGTGATGTTTGTAAAATTTCAATCTGCCTTTTTTTAACATCATAGAAATCTGGAAGCAACCTACCAAATACTGGCTTTAGCTGATCACAAAAAACCTGAGGCTTTAAACCAAACTCAATTACTGAAAAATGTTGGATGGAAATACGCATATTCAATTACCTGTATGTATCAACGTTCTTTCTAAAAAATCGTTCATAGTTCCAAGAATAAAAATACCCGAAGCTACACGCGCCGTTCTCAGAGGAAGTCCGGTAAAAAGACCTTTCCATCCATGAATTTGCATAGCTTCTTTAAAAGCATCTTTATAAGTCTTCTTTTCCTTAGAAGACTGAATGAGAGTTTTCAGTGTATCGCAAGGGTGTGAAATGACAGCCGTAAAAACTCCCGAAGAGAGCCCTGCAACCGTTGCAGCGAGCGAAGAGCTTACATCTTTTTCTTCAAGAGCTTCTCTTACAAGAGGCACTGCAGCAAAAAAACCACAGCAAAAAAGACTATCTCTTCCTGCTGCAGAAAGAAATCCTTTAAAAGGATGAGCTTTCAGTGCTGTAATTGGATTGAATCCTTGCTGTTGGCATGTCATTACAAGCTCAGCAGGAGAACTAATCAAAGCTGCTGCTGTTCCCCCAATTAACCCTCCTAAGAGACGGCGTGTTGTATAGGAAGTGTCTTTAGGTAACAGCCTTTCCATAGCAACACGGCTGACAGTTACCTGCAGCATATCCATAGGTACAGAACTGAGCGCATGAGAGACAACACCCCGATAAAGAATCCGTGGATTTAAGGTAAATGGCATCCCCGCTTGCTGGCGTGTTTTTAAGGCCCAAAGCGGATGATTAATATAAGCATCCGTTGTCCCAATTGTAAACCCAATGAAAAGACTCGTTTGCCATGGAGTTGTGCTCATACTCTAGGAGGCCTTTTCCCACTGGGATGTTCGATGCCGAATGAAAAACCACCCTTAGGAAACAAAGAAGAACCAGAATGTAAACACTTTGGGAGATGAGGAGGGATCTCTTGCGATAAGATTCCAAGAGTCATCATAGTAAGTCCAATAGTCGGCGCCCTTGAAGTCGCCCCCATAAATAGATTCCTATACCCAATCTGTTGTACGACCTCTCTAATAGAAGGCCCCTTACCCATGCAATGTTGGATACGTGTTTTAATAAGATCTTGCGGCGTTGTTAATGTGCCAGCACAAAGACCTGCCGATAAATAGGCCACAGAGTTTGCCAAATATGTTGAATCTGTGACCTTCATCATCTCCTTATAAAAAAGCTGAGACAGTCCAAAAAAACAAGCTCCGCCCACCGACTCGCGAGCCATTGTCGCAGGCAATGCTTTTAAAAATCCTCTAGCCCCCTCATAAGCATAAATTTCACGGGCAACATTTCCGATACGCAAAGAAGGACCGCGGAGTTGTTGAATGATCATGATTCGTTCACAAGCGCCTTGCAGAGGAGATGCGATGAGTCCTGCAACAATTCCTCCCTTAAAATTCTCATCTGTAGTCAAAGTTCTTTCGCCGTGCATATAAAGTGTATACACTCTAAAAGCAAGAAAGGCTACACCCTGATTAGAAACATCCGCAAGAACATTGATATTATATCCTCTATACAAACTAGAGATAGGAGGCAATCCTTTCCCTGTCATTTGAAAGGATTTAAGTACAAAAAGAGGCTGCCAAATACTCATGTTGATTACGCTGCTCGAAACTCCTTGTACAGCAGCGCCCGTGCGAGAAAGAGAAACATCGGTTGACATACATTCCTTAGATTATCTATTTGTTAAGGATCGATTAAGATAGCATCGGCCATCCTTACAAATCAACAAATAAAGCACTCCATTTTCCATCTCTACTTGCGCCATCATGTACTTTACACAAGAACTTAAAAACGGCTTCAGAACATATCTTCCATCCGATTACTCCAACGTGAGATATGAACATGATTGTTCTTGTTCGCACTATTTTACTAACCTCAACTCAAATCGCGATATCGCTAAAGACTATTGAAACGTCATCTTAAATGATCTCAAAAATTACGCGATCACCTTAAGACAACAGCGCTCATTTCAGAAAGACTCGTTCAATTGAAGAAATAGACTTAAACTCTTGCAAAAAAACGCTGAAGGAATGCATGTCGACCTATCTACTCTCAACGCTTGTCCAATAACCACCATTTTCCCTGGGTCCTTAAGCTTCCATCTTCAAAGTTTTTCGACAAAATTTTTTTAAAAATCGTTTTTTTATAAATTATTGTATATAAGCACATTACAACCACATAGTCATTTGGGTTTTAAATATTTTTTATACTCTTATAACCAATGTATTAGACAATCTTCTCCTATGGGGATTTTCTTATACAAAACCATTCTTCTTTATCGCCTCTTAATATCAAAAAATTAAAATTAAAAGTGGGAAATTAGAATTTATAATAAAGAGGAATAAAATGAGTGGAGTAACTATTAATGTACCTACTTGGGAAGGATCAGGCTCTGATCCTAACCAACCACTACTCCAAGACGTGATGAAACTTTTAACAGACCGTGCCCAAATGGCTCAAGACTTAAGCGCCATTGGTACAGCCCTGGAACAAATGCTTCACGACTTGCAGTCAGGAGACCCAAATAAGGTGTTTACGGCGATGATGGTCGCCTTGTATCAGATTTTTCCGGCCATTGAAGCTTATAAAGGCGATAACATTGAGCAGCTGGCTGACTCAGAAAACGTTGGATCCGATCTGCGCTCTTTTATCACAGGAGCCCAGGCCTCTTTTAACACAGCGTGCGGAACTGCACCAAACCAAGATGCTGCTAATGACTTATACAACTATATCCACGACCTGGATGGCAATGCTCCGATCTCCGTCTCTTACAATGGGACAACCTATACTTACTCAAACTGGGTAAGCTTTCTGTCCGATACTTCTGGCTCTTCTGGATCTTTTTGGCAAGCGATCAACATGACCCCTCCTCTTGATACAGATACCGCTTCTTACCTAGATCAGGCTACAGCCGGCATCAAGGAGCAATTCGACAATCCAGGAGATCCTGGCTCTACACCCCCGATCCCTCCAGTGGATGTATGGGGACAATCGAATTTTGGAGACTACATCTCCGACTTATATAATACGTCGATCGGCAATACGAGCGGCATAGAAAACCCTTTAACCCAAACCGGAGCGATGCAATCAATTAAATCAGTCCAATCCGAATTGCAACAATCGACGCAGAGTGTCAGTACCATGGCAACTTCGGTACAGACAAATGAACAGTTTTATACACAAGAGTACAACCAGATTTTAGGGATCGATAACAACCTCCTTCAAGGAGAGTCAAAGCAAGATTCCAACTTTGTACAAAACCAAAAAACAAGCTAATCAAGGGAGGCGCCATGAGTTTTCTTTACGCTCTTTTAGCCGCAGAACAAAAAGACCAAAATACGATGTCGTACCAGCAGATTACTGATGCGATAACCACGCAGAATAACGCTAGCATGGAAGAGGCGATTTATCAGCAAAGTAATGCGCAGCTCAAAACGGATGCTTCTGCGGTGAGCAAATTTATAAATAGCCATCAATCGATGTCGACTTCAGCAGATACAGCAACATTGCAGCAGCTCAACGTAAAATATCAGTCTGACTCAACACAATGCCAAACATACCAGAATACAGCCGACTCGACAGTACAAGCCTCTCAGACGCAGGTAGGGCAAGATGGCCAAAACCTAGCGAACAAAGCGCAGCTTGTACAAACCATGCTCTCGATCTCTTCGACGATGAGCAGCTTGCTAATGCAGCATTATTAAAAACCGGTTAGAAACCCATAAGATGAGGAACGAAGCCATGACGAAAGTAGATCTCACCTCCGTGAGTGACTCTCTCTCTCAAGTACTGTCTTTAGAGACAAAAAATGGAGAGAAACAGCAAAAAGAGATGCTGAGCTTAAGCGTCATGCTAGATGAAATGATGCATATGATGGAACCTAAAGAAACCTCTTCTCAAGCGCCTTCTCAACAAGAAGCTGCAAAGGAAGGGGAATCTAGCGACGGCTCTGAACCTCCAACATATAGCGCGATTGCATCCGCTATTGCGGCCATGTCCACTACATTGGCAGCCCTTAATGTCCAAATTACATCGAGTAACAACTCAGAAGAAAAAGAGGCTTTATCCATAGAAACAGTGCAGATCCAGCAAGCGATGAAGTCTTTGCAGCAATTCCAACAGGAGCTCGCCACAATCCAAAATATCGTCCAATGGATGAAGAAAGTAATGCCTCATGCGGTCGATGACTGGGGAGCCATTGTCCGTACCTATGGCAATGAGATCGGTACGAAGTGGATGCCAGCGCTGATAGAGGCGATCAATAAAACGTTTGGGTTGAACATCCCAACTGATGCTCTTGCTCACGCAGACCTTTCTAGCTTCAATAAAGCAATCTCTGGTCTGTCTGCTGTCATCTTTGGATCTTCCTTACAACAGGCATGGGAAAATATATCGGGAGAAACGACCTCCAATGCAGCGATTGCGGCGATCATGAAATTACTTCAGACAGGGGCTATTTCTTCTCAGCAAGCGATGGAGATGCTTAGCTCCATCCTTATGCAGATGATGAAATCTCTAAAACAGATGGCAAACATCAGCGCAGAGGTGGCCTCCGGTCAGGGGATAGGAAACAGCCTTATGGCTTCGATCTTATCAGAGATGACCTCTGCTGTATCTCTTCTGAAGATCGCTATGGAGAAATTTACTAGCAAAGCATCCGATAGCTCTACAACACTCGCTCGCGCTTTTATGGAAGAGGCGCAAACCAACCTGCAAAAGGCGATCCAAGACAGCCAAAACATTGCACAGCAACAGACACAACAAAGCTTCTGGAGCACCTTTTTGAAGGTAGTATCCATCGTCGTCTCTGTCATTGTGATCGTAGTATCCATCGCTACAGGACAGTTCCTTTTAGCAGCCCTTGCCATCGGCTTTTTAGTGATGCAAGAGTCCGGAGCTACTTCCAAGATCACAACAGACATCAAAAATGGCCTTGAAAAGCTCGGGATCTCTCCAGCTCTCGCACAGGTCTTAGCTGACATCATCGTCGTGGCTTCGATCATGGCGATTACCCTCGGCGCGGGGATGGCGATAGGGGGTTCTGCTGCCGCAAGTGGGGCGGCTACAGCTGCAAACGATGCAACAGCACAAGGAACGGCTGACGCAACTGCTAATGCGGCCCAACAAGCAGCGAACAGCACAGCAGCAACTACTGCCGGAGAAACAACCGAAGAGGGGGCCTCTGCAAGCTCTACCGCAGCAGCCGACCAATCGGCTTCTGTTGCCGCTAAAGAGAGCAATTCCTTCTTTGATAACGCCTTCTTTAAGACTGCCAGAAGAGTTTGCACCCGTATAGTCAACACGTTCAAAGGGTTCTCAACAACGACGAACGCTGTGATCTTTGCAGGCGCTCAGACCACGATGGCGACCAACTTATTCCAAGATATCGCTCTTGAGATCGCCAGCGCACACCATATGAACGAAAAACAAAAAGAGAAACTGCTGATTGCCTTAGAGGTGCTGGGAGCTTTGACATGCATCATCTTAGGCGGACTCTCTGCAAATGCAATTGCGAGCGCTCCCAGCGAAACGCCTGCTTTTATCAAGACATTGACGACAAGATTGGGTCCTAACTTCATCAAATATGCTATGGGAGGAACTCTAGCAGGCACCGCTCTGCAAGCGGGTGCTGAAGGAAAACTTTGTGCCATCGATGCAAATCTTGCCCCAGTAGAGGCTTCTTTAGGACAAGATGAAGCGCTCTCCACATTTTTTCAAACCTACGAAAAGATGATAGGAGACCAACAAACTGCAATCATACAACATTCCGCTTCGGAAATGAAAGAGGCTAGCGCTGTGCGCTCCCAAGTCCTCTCAGAGCTTTTTGCCGGCGATGCGGCAATAGCCCAAATTTTATCCCAAGCCGTATAAGTTAACATTAGGAGGTACTTAAATGGAACAACACACTCAAATCACAAGACAAGCCGACACAGCGCTCCTCTTTGGAGCCACCGGTAAAGATGCTCTGGTAAAAACCGCTGTCCCCGACCATGGGACAACGGGATCTTTCGAGCAGGTTCAAACGGGAGCCGGAGGCGTAGCGTCTTGCTACCTCAATCAGATCATGAGTCTCTATTCTCAGCTGATGGATCTATCGATGCACCAAACACAAGATGAACTTAAAGCAGCGGGCAGTGCATCCCAAGCTGCAAGCCAAGCTGCGATCGCCAGTGCGGATGCACAGAGCGCGGCGACGGTCTGCCAAGCAGCAGGATATGGAGTCAGTGCCGGTATGGATTTAGTATCTCTTGCAGGAACCTTCCAGCAAACAAAATCATCCGTTGATGAAATAGGTCAGTATAATAAAGAAGCAGAAACATTTGGAGCTAACCGACAGGCTCTGTTAAAGGCACCTGATGTAGATACTACAATTGCTGCCACACCGACAGATCCAGCAGCGCAACAAGCACAAGCAGCGCAACAAGCAACCATTGCAAACAACAAGCAGGAGCTCATCCGCAACGGAAAACTCAGCTCTGGAACTCCATCCGATACGGAAAACGCCATCGCTCATATGAATGAGCAAGAAAGAGATCAGTTCTTAGAAACTCTCAATACAAAAGAGAAAGTTGCTTCGAACCGTGCGAGCGATGCCCAGTCACGACTGCAGGAAAAATTACAAAAATTGCGAAGCGGCACAGAACTTGCCAAACAAGCTGGCAACAGCCTTACAACCGGCCTTCAGTCAAGGCAACAAACAAAGCAAGGCGAAGCGCAAGCAAGGCAGACAGTATCCAATACCACCGCCTCTTTGGCTCAAGGCATGGCAAGCAGCAAAGAGTCTATGGTTGGAAAATACTACGACCAAGAGCTGCAAGCACTGCAAATGTACCAGCAGGTAGCAGCAAATTCCCAAGTACGAGGCTAATCCCCTCGAAGCACTCTTTCGCCTTCGTAAAGAAGGCGGAGGAGACTCTAATTTATTCCTCCTTTGACCACTTCCTCAAGGAAGTGGTTTTTTTATTGGCTTGAATTCCTATAAAAAACAGCAAAGATAAGAAGGGAAGGAGCCAAAATGGGTAGAGGAGGATATTGTTAAAAAAGCTGCAAAAAAAGACAACGCCAGCTCCATAGAAACGGAAAAGGGGAAGCCATGTATTTAAGAGAGAATCATGCGTCTTATAAAAAAGCTTTCTCAGTTCAAAGAATGCATAGACAGCAAAGACAAAAGAGGGGATAGCTCCAAACTGGATAAGCAGGGCAAGAAGGGAAGAGTCGATCGAACTTAGGCCGAAAGTCTCTTTAGCAAGAAGGTACAAAAAGTTGCAACCCAACCCAAAAAGGGGCGACTCATAGAAGAGGTTTAATCCAAAGCGGAAGGTCTCCAGGCGACTTATAGCTGAGATGTCTTCTTGGATGTGGAATAGACGGGAGAGAAAGAAAAGCCATTCTTCCTTTGAATAGAGAAGTGCTCCAATAAGGATAAGGAGCAAGGCAAGACTCCAAAGAAGATGCCTTGGACGGAGAAGATGACGAGGAAAGTACGCCTTTGCGAAGAAAAATACACCAAAAGTGCAGAGCAAAAAGATCCCACTGCGAGACCAGGTAAGAAGCGCAGAAAGAAAGAAAAAAGAAGCTATCCAAAAGTAGCGCTTTTCTCCTTGACGAAGAAGAGCCAAGCTCAAAGTCAGAGGGATCCCTACAATGCAAGCATAGTAGTTCGGGTCAAAGTAAACCGAAACAAAGCGCCCTTCGTGAGGATCGCCTCGAAATAAAATTCGGTAGTCTTGTAAAAATAGCCAAAGAGCCTCTGAGGAAGAGAAGAAAAAAAAGAGAATAAACCCCAAGACTGCAGAAAAACCATAGAGGGTGCATAGCCATTGAAACAGTTTTCGGATATCAGAAGCAAAGAACCACTCCCAAGCCTTGGCAATCACAAAAGCGGAGAGGACAATTCCAAAAAGACGCAGCGCATAGCTTAAGGCGATGAGATCATATCCCTGGAGCAAGCTCCCATAGATCCATGAAGCACTCAAACATAGCCCAAAGATAGCCAGCTTGAGATATGTCTTTTTATCGATGCGTAAAAAAAGAAGGGAGCATAAGGCAAATGGATATAATAAAAGCTCAGAAAGGACAACGTTATCGGAGAGAAAAGGAGCTTCTATCCAACGAAATAGATTTCCGCAGGCAATATAAAGGGCAAAGACCCCCAAGATTCCATACAAGAAAAAGGCACGCAAAGTTGAGTAAAGGTTCACATATGTCCTCATATCCCCGCCTCAATGCCGATGAGCTCTAAGACTCCAGGCCCCGGATTTTCTAAAATAACCTCGCCTACTAATACTTCCTCTTTTCTTTCTCCTTGCAACACCTTCATAACACCCTGGACGACAGTCCAGTGGTTGGCCTTTGGCAAAGAAGCTGTCTGCAGAGGTTCTATCGCCACCTTATGCACTCTATAGTCTTTTGTCTTGGCAAGGAGAGTATACATACCCCAGGCAAAATGCCTAGACAGGTGTTCTTGCGCCTCCTGCATAGAACGTCTCTCCAGCTCTTCTACAACCTGCTTGACTTTTTGGGACTCTCCCTTCTTCCCAAGGTAAAGGGCATCTTCTGTTTCTACGATCAGCATCCCCTCCAATCCTACCGTCGAGATCAGCCTCTTCCCTCCTAGGATCAAGCTGTCTTTCGTGTCGATGTCTACTATGTTACCAACCTTTACGTTGCGATGAGCATCTTTACCCATAATGTCGTAGACGCTATCCCACGATCCCACATCAGACCAAGCTGCCTGAAGAGCTACGACACGGATCCTCTCTGACTTTTCCAGAACCGCATGGTCGAAAGAGATGATAGGAAATTCGGCAAAAGAAGATCGCATTTTATCTAGACTCTGGCTCGCTAGGCAGTAAAGATCTGGGCTTTTAGAAGCAAGCTCTCTCCAAAACGTGCTGGGAGTAAACAAAAAAAGCCCGCTATTCCATAAGTGCCCTTGCCGTATATATTCCTCTGCCCGTTCCTTGATGGGTTTTTCTATAAACTGATCTACTTCGTAGAGAAACGGACTCTTTTCTTCTCCAAGGGCAATGTATCCATAGCCGGTCTCCGGATAGGAGGGTTTGATGCCAAATACAAGAAAATATCCCAAAAGGGCGGAAGGGACTCCAAAAGAGATTGCTTCCATTAAGGCATTATCTGGAGAAAATAGGGCATCTGAAGATGAAATAAGAACGGGGTCATCTTCTCTGAGGTTAAGGTTTTCCTCAAGAAATCGAAGTGCGAGGGCGACTGCAGGCGCCGTGCTTTTAGCTTCAGGCTCCGTTGCAATAGAATAAAGGCCTTCCATTCCAAGGCCTTTACATTGGCTCTCTACCAGATATCGATAAGAAGGGCTCGTTACAACCAGGATATGAGAGGCTGTCTTAGAGTAGCGCAAAAGGGTCTTCTGAAGCAGAGAATGCTCCTCACCAAAACGAAGGAACTGTTTCGGAAATTGATGGCGGGAAAGGGGCCAAAGACGAGAACCTCTACCTCCGGCGAGAATAACGACCTTCATAAAAATCCTCCAGGGATCTAGCAACAAATGCTGAAAACTCTCTTCGAAAACGCTCTACAGAGAAGCTCTTAGCATGGCGCTGAATGTAGGAAGGATCAAAGGTTGCTTCATTTTTTTCAAAGCTTTTTACTGCTTCTATGATCGCTTGGGGCGTTTGAGAAGAGAAAAACAGCCCGGTCTTCTTTTCTTCTACTGTCTCTAAAGCTCCTCCTTTTTCATATGCAAGGACAGGGACTCCTGCAGCTTGAGCCTCCACGACAGA
Source organism: uncultured Chlamydiae bacterium (assembly GCA_945952445.1). GTDB lineage: Bacteria > Chlamydiota > Chlamydiia > Chlamydiales > Rhabdochlamydiaceae > CAMFIG01. Next base: position 4,467 of record CAMFIG010000001.1, on the reverse strand, counting down.
GATCCCAAAGTCTTCTTCTGCAGCAAAGACAAAAGCCTTGGCCTTTGCAAGCAGAGAGATCATCTCTTGTCTTGGAAGCCATCCCAATAGCTCTACGTTGGCAGATGCCTTTTGCCGGATCTTTTTCATCTCAGGGCCGTCTCCAATGACAAGAAGTCTACGCGAAGGAAGAGAGGAAAATGCCTCCACTATTATATCCACTTTCTTATAAGGCACAAGGCGCGAGGAGGTGATGTAATAGCCTTCCCTTTCTGAAGACAAGAAAAACTCATCTGTATGTACAGGTGGATATATAACAGTAGACTCTTTCCCGTAGATACGAAAGATCCTCTCTGCAATATAATGCGAGATGGCCACAAAATGGTCTACTCGATCTAAAGAAGATAGATCCCACTGCCGGATCTTCTCTAGTGTCTTCTTTGCTGCAAAACGCTGTATCCATGGAAGGGGATCTACATAGGAATCATACAGGTCCCAAGCATAACGCATCGGAGTAAAGCAATAACAGATATGAAGCTGATCTTCTCTCACTCGTACGCCTTTGGCGACCGCATGAGAACAGGAAAGGATAAGATCCGCATTTAGATCAAATTGCTCGATCGCACGTGTAAAAAAAGGAAGGCAGTATCGATAATAGCGCTCAGCATAAGGCAAATGTTGCAAAAAAGAGGTATGGATCTTTGCTTGGGCAAAAGGGCTTGTGCGCACCATCTCTTCATTTTGGATAAGGGTATAGATAGGAGATGGGTATAGTTTATAGACCTCCGAGAGCACAGACTCTCCGCCACCCCATCCCGTGAGCCAATCATGGACAAGAGCTGTTGTAAGACTCTCCTGGCTAGATCTGGTAGAAATTGGCTTTAGTCTTTGAGTGTCCAAGGATCTATTCCGCCACTTGTATAGGCTTGGTTCGGTAAATTTCCTCTTGCAGGATACACATATTTAAGCTTACCGCTTTTGACCAACGGGGTTAAATACTGTGTTACTAGGTGTTTTTTGTCTTTTCTGTTGAGAACCTGTGCGATTTCTTGAGCAGTTAAAGATTTCCAAGCACAAAGATCGCAAATGATAGACTGAATTTCCTCTATGTTAGATCTTTTGTTTAACTTTTCGATTTTCGATTGCAATGCGTTAGGAAGACTTTCTCCTCCCGCAGGCTGGTGGGTTTTCGATTTATCTTGAAAGCTATCAGGGACTAATACCGGATTGTATTGGGGGCGAATTCTATAACTACAATCCGACATTTCTTTTTGAATGGCGTCAATCTTATTAAGAGATAGTCCAATAGGAGGAAAAACAGGCCGGCCATCTTCTTCTTTTATGCCAAAAATAAGATATCCCCCTCCCCAGTTGTTAGCATCATTAGCAAAAGCTGAAACCGTGCGCATGTATGCTTCAGGATTCCATCCTTCCTTAAACTCCAGCCGTTCCCGTTCGACAATCTGTCCTTTAAGCAATTCATCGATATTAACAGGAAGCGCGGTCACTTAAAAATACCTTTTAAAAGGATCGGTCATCATTATCTCCTATGCACAAGTTGAACACTATACTTGCACGTGAGCACAAAAATTAACACTCCTTTTCAACAACTCAACTCCTGGTGCAGATTCTGATTTTTTTCAAAGAAAAAAATTTGATATCATTATTGTTTTGTGATTCCATCACGTACGAGTGTGTCATTTATGAACAAGCAGGAAGAATCTATGAAAACTCAATTCATGCTTTCTTGTATTTTAGGATTCGTCATATTTATTTCATCTTCAGGACATTCCACTGAAAATTCTCCCTCGAATATTCCCTATTCTCTCGAAGATCTAGAACCATCAACCGATGTTATAACGGAGGTCCATGAAACTCTCGACGCAATCCTATCTATGCCCCAGGATCTGCAAACTTTTGAAAATACTTTACAACCATGGCTTCGATTATCAACAAAAATCAACACATATTACGATCTACTACACTCTCTTGCTGGTGAACCTTCCATTGAAAACACTGCGGCATTAAATACCTTGCATGATCTACGTAATATTTTCATAGATATCTCCCAAAATTATCACCTCAAGAAAGTTTTAAGCTCCTGTGCTAAAAAAACTATCAGCAGCTATGAGTCGTCTCCTCTGCAACGCAATATTGCTAATAGATTTCTAAAAAACACCATGGAACCATTCTCAAATATTCCAGGATCTGCTCTCGCAAAAAATAGCGAGGATCACAATTTTACAGTTTTGAACCTACAGTTCGCAGCTCTTACTAAAAATCAAAAAGCCATCCTGTTTCAAGACATATTATCGGCAAATGCAGACCTTGTCTGCATCCGAGAAATCTATGAGGATGAAGCTATTGAAGTCTATGACTTTCTTCAAGGCAACTATGCCTATTTTTTGCATGTTGACACCCTTAATCCAAATTTTTCCACATGCTCATCTGGTATGCTGATAGCTTCTAAGTACCGCTTTGAAAAACCTCAGTTGTCTTACTTTCAAGAAAGCGTATATCGCGATCATGAAGGGCTTTTTGATTTTATCATCAAAGACGAAGCCGGCCCTCTTGGGCATATTTACGTAGTTGACTTGCCGAAAGAAGCTGTTGAAGTACAAAACCAACGAATCAAATGCATCGTAGAAAAAATGCAAGAAACCATTTTACAGAGGAAAGAACCTATTCCTGTTTTTATCTGTGGAGATTTTACCCGACTCTCTTCATGCGAAGAGAGTAAAATGTTCTTAAATTCTTATTTCAGATCTGGACGCAATTCTATAGATGCTCTTCTTCTTGAAACTTTACCAACTCTTCCAAGTGAACTTGTAAATCCTTCGTATTCTATATCAACTACGCCTTTTTTCTTGTCAGAAAGACATGTTGGATCGCTATCCTTTCTTAAACAAGAAAATAGTTTTTTCACGAATAATATTTTCGAGAAATTTGGCAGCCATTATGACGACTGTACAATCCTTTCTAGCGGACAAGCTGAGGTATCTGCTCGCAAAGATAATGAAGGAAACACTACAATTGAAGCAAAAGTCAGCACTTCTACCGACACGGATAGAGGCACATTTTCTGTAGAAGCAAGAGGAAGTGTAGAAAGAGATAGAGACGGGAATGTTTCTGCTAAGGCAGAAGTAACCGGAGGCTTTACATGGTAGCTTTTATGATACAGAATATAAAAAATAAGAAATCCTCTATTTACATTGTGTTTTTCTTTCTTATTGTCGCTAGCGCTCTTACTTATCTACACTTCACAAAAAAAACATTTTCCAGCATTCCGATCAGCTTGGGATCTGCAAATACGCCACTTGCACATGTAGAGATTCAAGGGAGTGAATATCTTTTACAGGTTGACTCCGGGTGCAAATTTGAGCTGGTTTTGAACAAAGAAGTATTGAGCCATCTTGAGAAACATCCTTGCGGGACCTTAGAGTCAAGAGATGCTGGAGGAAAAACATATCAATCTAAAGCTTATATTCTTCCAAAAATTAAAATAGGGGATTTCTATTTTAAAAATGTAGTTGCAAATGAAATGAATGAAGACTATGAGGCCAATATCACATATTATACCGAGAAAAAGAATAGAGAAGAAATTTTTAAAACCAGATTAGGATATATTGGTAGAGGGCTTCTAGAGAAAATGAATATCTTGCTAGATGTCCCCAATTCTGTAATTGTTTTATGTGACGATATGAAGCAACTTTCAAAGGCCGGCTACCGAGTCACCCAATCAGTTGGCGTGCCTTTTGAGACAGGAAGAGCTGGAACCGTTCTAACTACAGACACCGATTTAGGTAAAATAAGACTATCCATAGATACAGGTTCTACAGTGTCTTTCATACGATCTTCTCTTTTGCAAAGTTATGCATGCACAGAAAAAAGATATGGGTTACCGTATTTTACAACATCAAGATTTGAAATAGGAAATAAAGATTATAAAAATATCGATCTATATCTCTTGGATATAACCTCCGAGCTACATGAAATCGACGGGATACTGGGCATGAATTTTTTAGAAAAACAAGCAGTATATATCGATTATAAAAACAAAGCCTTTTATATAGTGGAGAATCAGTAGTTTTGATTGACTTTGTTCTCCAATAGGATCTTTCGAAAACTTAATTTCGCAGATTTACAAAGTATGAAACCGAGTTTGAATTATATAGTCAATTTGCCATCCAGAAAGCTTTTTTTTAAGAGAGCAAGAAAAAAAGAGGCGTCTACTCCTCCACCCATAAAGTCATCTCTTTCTACTGTCAAGGATCACAGTCTCATCTCCCATATAGACCTCTTTCCTTTGATAATCAATGTACACAATTTGTTTTTGTATGAAATCCATCCCTAATATTCCATCGAGATCCTTAAGCTCTGGCGTAATCTCGTAGGAAAATAGTTCTATTTCTCCAAAGTCTTTGTTGCCAATGAGTAGATGTTCACCTCCCGCCTTCGGCGCGAGGTAAAAAAAAGCTGTATCTAATG